>NZ_JBEIAC010000003.1:0-393974 GCF_040240335.1 Brenneria sp. L4-2C
AGGTTCATAGGGGGCTGGCGCTTGAGCCCCCTATGTCGGGCGCGTGCTACGACGTAGCATGGAAATGGCGGCATTGTGGCGCACGAAACTGCCTCTGAGTCCGCATAAAAATGTGACTAAGAGACAGCCCCTTGGCAGGGGTGGAGCCAAACTCCCTCCCCTGCGAAGGGGAGGGTTGGGGTGGGGTTAAAACAAAGGGGTGCCGGCAAACCCTGGCGCTTACTTGGCGTTAGCCAGCACCGCGCCGACAATCTCCACCGCTTCTTTCTCAATACGTTCCCGGTGCTCGGCGCCCAGGAAACTTTCGCAGTAGATTTTATAGGCTTCTTCCGTACCGGAAGGACGCGCGGCGAACCAGCCGTTATCGGTCATCACTTTCAGCCCGCCGATTGCCGCGCCGTTGCCTGGCGCCGCCGTCAGACGCGCGGTGATCGGATCGCCGGCCAGCGTGCTGGCGGATACCTGCTCAGGCGACAGCCTGGCTAACGCCGCTTTTTGCGCATGAGTCGCCGACGCCTGGATACGGTTATAGCTGGGCGCGCCGAAACGTTTAGCCAGATCCTCGTAATGCTGCTGTGGATTCTTACCCGTTACCGCCGTAATCTCCGCCGCCAGCAGACACATAATGATGCCGTCTTTATCCGTCGACCACGGCGTACCGTCAAAGCGCAGGAATGACGCCCCGGCGCTTTCCTCGCCGCCAAAGCCGAAACTGCCGTCAAACAGTCCATCGACAAACCACTTGAAACCGACCGGCACTTCCACCAGTTTACGCCCCAGATCCGCCACGACGCGATCGATCATCGCGCTGGAAACCAGCGTTTTGCCCACCGCCACGGATTCGCCCCACTGGGGACGATGCTGGAACAAGTAGTTAATCGCCACGGCCAGATAGTGGTTTGGATTCATCAGGCCCGCTGGCGTGACGATGCCATGACGGTCGTAGTCGGGATCGTTGGCGAACGCCAGATCGAATTTATCGCGCAGCGCCAGCAGCCCGGCCATGGCGGACACGGACGAGCAGTCCATGCGGATCACCCCGTCGTGGTCCAGCGTCATAAAGCGGAAAGTCTGATCGATAGAGTCATTCACCAGCGTCAGATTCAGCTTGTAATGCTCGGCGATACGCTGCCAGTAGGCGATACCGGAACCGCCCAGCGGGTCGACGCCCAGCGTCAGGCCCGCGCGCTGAATCGCTGCCATATCGACCACGTCGGACAGTCCTTCAACGTAAGGCTGCACCAAATCCTGCTGGTGGATATAACCGCTCTTCCAGGCCTGATCCAGCGTAATGCGCTTAACGCCGCGCAGCTCATCGGCCAGCAGCGCGTTCGCGCGCTGTTCAATCACGCTGGTCACGTTGGTATCGGCAGGGCCGCCATTCGGCGGGTTGTACTTGATGCCGCCGTCCTCCGGCGGGTTGTGGGACGGCGTAATCACGATGCCGTCGGCCAGCGCGCCGCCGTCGCGGTTATGTACCAGAATGGCGTTGGACACCGCCGGCGTCGGCGTAAAGCCGTTGTCCTGCTGGACGATGATATCCACGCCGTTGGCCGCCAGCACTTCCAGAACCGAAATAAAAGCCGGCTCGGACAGCGCATGCGTATCTTTGCCGACATAGCATGGGCCGGTTATGCCCTGCTTGCCGCGCTCTTCCGCGATAGCTTGCGCAATGGCAAGAATATGCGCTTCGTTGAAACTATGACGTCCCGCGCTGCCGCGATGACCTGAGGTGCCAAACTTCACCGCATGCGCCGCATTGCCGACTTCCGGGCGCAAAACATAATATTGTGACGTCAACTGAGCCACATTGATTAAATCGCTTTGCCGGGTAGGCTGTCCGGCTCTTGGATGATTAGCCATTGGCGTTTCTCTCTGACGCTGTCATTGAATTAGATGGTGCCGCAAACTTTCTCTGTCAGCTCTGCCGGAAACTGCATCGCCAGCATGATGTGTTCAATCATGCTTCGTTTACGACCGGTGTTGGTATTGGTTATCACCCAGTATGGCGTACCCGGAATATGTTTGGGCTTGGTATGCGTGCCATTCTGAAGCAACGTTTGCTGATCGCCCGCGAAATAAACCCGCGTACGACCGTGAAGTGATTCCGTCGCCTGCGCAAATTCCTGTGGCGACAGCAGGTACAGCGAAGACAATACCAGCATGAAGCGATTGATTGCCTTGTGCTGCTCGGCGTATTCATCCGATAACAGCAGCTCTCGCATCGCCCGCACCCGATCGCGCGGACGCGGGGATGGAGCGGGCTGCGTATTGGCTGCGGCATCCACCGACGGCGTCTCGACGGACTGACCGGCGGTAAATTTCAGCATACGCCGTAAAATATCCGATGCGCTTTCACCAATGTGCTGCGTGTGGCTGGCGATATAACGATAAAGCTCTTCGTCGACCTCAATAGTTTTCATCTTTATCCAGTGCTGTTTAATACCCAATCGGTTTCAAGATGCAGGACAAACGTTGTCGTTTTTGTTTGAACGCCGCATGCCGCCGCCCTCATGGCGCGAGACCCAAGGTGGAGCCGAGTCATTCAGGAAGCCAGCGCGCCTGCAACTTAAAAATATGAAGGGTATATTACTCAAATCCATCGTCAAGAAGTATACAAGCGAATAACGGCATTCGAACAGCGACAGAATGCAGACAACGCCAAAACTCGGATTATGCCTTGCTATTTCTGTTCTTGCCGACGCGGTTATGCCTGTCTCTTCCGCGGTAACCTAATGTTGTCGACTCATGATACCCTAAGCGTCTGTATCTCTGAATGAACTTCACCATGAAATTGAATTATCGCAGACATTATGCGCATCAGCCCACAGACAAGTTGCCCGTGATCCTTATTCATGGCTTGTTTGGCAATCTGGATAATCTTGGTGTATTGGGCCGGGACTTGCAAAGTCAGCGCGATGTTGTACAGCTTGATCTGCGCAATCACGGCCTGTCGCCGCGTTCGCCGCAGATGACCTACCCGGCCATGGCCCAGGATGTTGTGGAATTACTGGATGCGTTGAGCATTGAGCGGGCGGTTGTCATCGGCCACTCGATGGGCGGCAAGGTGGCGATGTCGCTCAGCGCGCTGATTCCGCAGCGGCTGGCGAAACTGGTGGCGATTGATATTGCGCCGGTCGATTATCGCACCCGCGGACATGACGACGTGTTCCGCGCATTACGCGCCGTCACCGATGCCGGCATCACCGCCCGTTCGCAAGCCGCGGCCCTGATGCGGCAATACCTGACGGAGGAAGACGTTATTCAGTTTTTGCTGAAGTCATTCCAACAGGGAGAATGGCGGTTCAATGTTCCCGCGTTGTGGGATCAGTATGAAAACATCGTCGGCTGGCAGGAACTTTCCCCCTGGCCGGGGCCGGTTTTATTTATTCGCGGTGAGAATTCGCCTTATCTGGATGACAAATACCGCGACGCCATACTGCGTCAGTTCCCGATGGCCCGCGCTTATGTGGTGAGCGGCGCAGGACACTGGGTTCATGCGCAAAAGCCCGAGGCGGTCTTGCGCGCAATTCATCGTTTTCTCGACGCGGGTTGATCGGGAAGCTCCGATTAACCGTTGTCGCCGCCAGTGCGGCTGGGGTATGATGGCGCCCGCAGTAGAGGGACGGCTGATTCAGCCACAGGCATTGTAACCACATCATCAAAATGTACGCGTCGTACTTTATGTTGGCGGCGTGCGTATTTTGGTCCGAAGACCTTGCAGTATCATTACCTATGGCAAAAGAACAAACGGATCGTACCACGCTGGATCTGTTCGCAGACGAGCGTCGTCCGGGCCGCCCGAAAACCAATCCGCTTTCACGTGATGAACAGTTAAGAATTAATAAGCGTAATCAGCTACGGCGCGACAAAGTTCGCGGATTACGCCGGGTAGAATTAAAAATTAACAGCGAGGCCGTCGAAATACTAAACGACCTGGCCGCACAGCGGAATATCAGCCGTAGCGAGCTCATTGAAGAAATGTTGCTGGCGCAGTTGTCCGGCAAGAAAAGCTGAAACAAATCGCGACGCCCGCAGCGGGCGTCATCCCTGACGCTGACGCGTTAATCAGAATTTTTCCCAATTATCATTGCCCGGCGGCAACGCCTTCTGCGTCGTCGCGGCCGCGACTTTCGGCGCAACTTTCGTCGGAGCCGTGGTTGCCGCCCGCGGCGAAAGCTGCTCGGACAACTGGAATAATGAAACCGTCTGATTCAGCAACGCGGCCTGTTCTTCCAGCGACAGCGCCGCCGCCGATGCCTGCTCGACCAGCGCCGCATTCTGTTGGGTCACGCTGTCCATTTCGGCCACCGCCTGGCCGACCTGGGCAATCCCTTTACTTTGCTCTTCCGATGCGGAAGCAATCTCGCCCATGATGTCGGTAACGTTGGTCACCGCGCGTACAATTTCGTGCATGGTGCTGCCGGCGTCTTCGACCAGACGAGAACCGGTATCCACACATCGGACAGATTCGGAAATCAGCCCGTCGATCTCTTTGGCTGCTTGCGCGCTGCGCTGCGCCAAACTTCTCACCTCACCCGCGACCACCGCGAAACCGCGCCCTTGCTCACCCGCGCGGGCGGCCTCCACGGCGGCGTTCAGCGCCAAAATGTTGGTCTGAAAAGCGATGCCGTTAATAACAGTGGTGATTTCCGCAATTTTCCGCGAACTGCCGGAAATTTCCGACATGGTTTTCACCACGTTATCGACGATACCGCCGCCTTTTTTCGCCGTTGTCGAAGCCTGCAAGGCCAATTGGCTGGCATGATTGGCGTTTTCAGCGTTCTGCTTCACGGTTGCGGTCAACTGCTCCATGCTGGCGGCGGTTTCTTCCAGTGCGGAAGCCTGCTGTTCGGTGCGTGACGACAGATCGTTATTTCCCGCCGCGATTTCTGAAGCGCCCTGATAAATAGAATCCGTGCTGTTTCTGATGGTGCTGACCGTGTTCGCCAGACTGGTTTGCATTTCCCGTAAGAGAGGAAATAATCTGCCGACGCAGTTGCGGCCGAAATCCGCAATCGGCTTGCCTAACTGGCCGGAGGCGATCACGCTGAAGTGATCGCGCAAATCGTTTAACGGCCGCACCAGAAACTTCACCAGATAGCGATCGGTCAGAAACAGCATCACCAGCCCGATGATCAGCCCCGTCAGCAAAATATTTTGACCAATCGTCGTAATCTGCTCAAAACGGACGCCGGCCGCGACGAACTTCTCCGAACCGGCTTTACTGAACGCGGTCAGCGACGCCCCAAACTGGCGGCTCAATGGAGGAACGACATTTTTCGCCTGTACGTGATAGTCATCCAACGCATTGGCCGCCGCTTTTTGATACAAGGGTTCAACCCCCTGAGTGATTAAATTACCCCAGTCCCGGCTGACCGCCTGAACCAGCTTGTCGTCCAGTCCGGCGTGATCGAGAGCGTTAAAGGCGGTCAGGCCGGATTTCAAGGTATTCAGGGCATTGAGCGCCGATGTCTGTTCTTTATCCGCCGCGTCGTTATCGCCATTCTGGCGAGCGTCAACGGAACGAGCCAGACGCGTCACCATACGAAAGTACTGATCGTTGCCTTGATTAATTATATTTAAGTTATCTACCAGCAGACTGCTGAGTTTGGACGTCGCGGTCATCTCCTTGAAAGAAAATAGGGTATAGATTGATACGCCGCCCCACAGCACACAGAATACGCCGAGCACCCACAACATGGCCGTTCTGATGGCGATGTTTTTTAAAAATTTCATAGCTTACTCCAGACTTAACGCACGCGTGAAAAGAAGTTTTTTGCTATTAATCGACGGTAAAACAGCGGAAATGCATATTAATAGGCCATTATCATCGCAACCTGGCGCGACGCTTCAGTCACGTTGAAACCGATTCGATCACGCTTGTTAATCGACAAGATACGGGCAATGTTTAGCGATACCGGTGTACTTAGCGCGGCTTATTTTCTATTCTTTGAACAACCTCATAACTTTTGCTAAACATAAATTTTTTTGATCCATTCGCCGCGCCGCTAAAAATAACAACATCAATCAGACCGTGGACAAACTTATCTGAGAAATCAGAACGGTGATTTACTTATCCTTACCGATACGAGTTTCTCATGCAGGGCGTGTCTGTTATTATTAGCCGATAAATGGGTAAGACACTGCACCATATCATTAAGAATCAAGAGGTTATTCAATCCATGGCACTCATAGGAATTTTCTTTGGCAGTGATACTGGCAATACCGAGAACATTGCCAAGACCATCCAACAGCAGCTGGGAACCGACGTTGCCGAAGTTCATGACATCGCCAAAAGCAGTAAAGAAGATCTTGAAGCTTTTGATATTTTACTGTTGGGTATCCCTACCTGGTACTACGGGGAAGCGCAATGCGACTGGGATGACTTTTTCCCTACGCTGGAAGAAATCGACTTTACCGGCAAACTGGTTGCCCTGTTTGGCTGCGGCGACCAGGAAGACTACGCGGAGTACTTCTGCGACGCGATGGGCACCATCCGCGATATTATTGAACCTCGCGGCGCAACCATCGTTGGCCATTGGCCGACGGAAGGCTATTACTTTGAAGCGTCCAAAGGGCTGGCGGATGATAACCACTTCATCGGTTTGGCTATCGACGAAGATCGTCAGCCTGAACTGACCAGCGAGCGCGTCACCGCGTGGGTGAAACAGATCAGCGAAGAGTTGAACCTGAAAGAGCTGGTTGACTAAGACGGACCTCCGGCTCTGACCTCCCTCCCCCGTCAGAGCCGGAACGATCGATAGGAAAGGCCTTTCATAAAGATTGATACATTTTTTTAACTTCCCTCCATAAGTATGTACAATACCCGCATCGGTCTTGTGCATTCAGCTGGCGTCTCTCATTAACCAACAATAGATTGCATGATACATCTGTAGAATGTGTGGGAATAATTTTGTTAACATTCCATTGTTTTCATTTTGAATGCACGGTTCTATAATTGGGACGCTATTACATTTTTTGAGCCGACCGATGTCATAGGCTAAATAGCCTCCATTGATTAAGTAAGCAACAGGACTAAATCCGCATGACTGACAATAACACCGCATTAAAGAAGGCCGGCCTGAAAGTCACTCTTCCAAGGCTGAAAATTCTGGAAGTGTTGCAGGATCCAGAGTGCCATCACGTCAGTGCGGAAGATTTATATAAAAAACTGATTGATATGGGTGAAGAGATTGGTTTGGCGACCGTCTATCGCGTACTGAATCAGTTTGATGATGCTGGTATTGTAACCCGCCATAATTTTGAAGGCGGTAAATCGGTTTTCGAACTGACGCAGCAGCATCATCATGACCATCTGATTTGCCTGGATTGTGGCAAAGTCATTGAGTTCCGTGATGAATATATTGAAGCACGCCAACGCGAAATCGCGGAAAGACACAGCATCAAGCTGACCAACCACAGTTTGTATCTGTATGGCCATTGCAGTGAAGGGGATTGCCGTGAAGACGACACCCTGCACGATGCAAAAAGATAAATCGACCGCACAAAAAATTTAACGTCGCATGCGACGGCCCGTCGGTAACGGGCTATCCCGCCCGTTATAAAATAAAACCGCCGAGGCGGTTTTATTTTTATTCCATTCCAGGCAAAACCCCGGATTATCCCACCCAGGTATCGCGCAAGCCGACGGTGCGGTTAAACACCAGATGCTCTGGACTGGAGTAAACCCGATCGGCGCAGAAATACCCCTCGCGTTCAAACTGGTACGCTTTTTCCGCTTCAGCCTGCGCCATGCCCGCCTCGACAAAGCCGTGAGTCACTTTCAGCGATTCCGGATTGATGGTTGACAGAAAATCCTCCGCCGCGCCGGGATTGGCCACGCTGAACAAACGATCGTACAGACGGAATTCCGCCGGTAAGCCATGCGCTACGGACACCCAGTGGATCACGCCTTTTACCTTGCGCCCGTCAGCCGGATCTTTACTTAAGGTATCCGGATCGTAGCTACAGTAGATGGTCGTAATATTGCCCTGCTCGTCCGTATCGATATGTTCCGCTTTAATCACGTAGGCATTACGCAGACGAACTTCTTTGCCTAACACCAAACGCTTGTATTGCTTATTGGCCGACTCGCGGAAATCCGCGCGATCGATGTACACCTCGCGGCTAAACGCCACCTGCCGGGTACCCATTTCCGGTTTATTCGGATGGTTCGGCATGGTAACCCACTCTTCATGGCCTTCCGGCAGGTTTTCAATCACCACTTTTACCGGATCGAGCACCGCCATGGCGCGCGGCGCGTTTTCATTCAGGTCGTCGCGCACGCAGGCTTCCAGCGCCGCCATTTCGACGTTGTTATCCTGCTTGGTGACCCCGATGCGGTAACAGAATTCACGAATAGACGCGGCGCTGTAGCCACGGCGACGCAAACCGGAAATGGTCGGCATACGCGGATCGTCCCATCCTTCAACAATCTTTTCCGTCACCAGCAGGTTCAGCTTGCGCTTGGACATGATGGCGAATTCAAGGTTAAGACGAGAAAACTCATACTGACGCGGATGGCAAGGTATCGAGATGTTATCCAGCACCCAGTCATATAAACGACGGTTATCCTGGAACTCCAACGTACATAGCGAGTGGGTGACGCCTTCCAGCGCATCGGAAATGCAGTGGGTGAAATCATACATCGGGTAGATGCACCACTTGTTGCCCGTCTGATGGTGTTCGGCAAACTTGATGCGGTACAGAACCGGATCGCGCATCACGATAAACGACGATGCCATATCGATTTTAGCGCGCAGACACGCGGTTCCTTCGGCAAAGCCGCCGCTGCGCATTTTTTCGAACAGCGCCAGGTTTTCCTCCACGCTGCGATCGCGGTACGGGCTATTTTTACCGGGCGATGTCAGCGTACCGCGATATTCGCGGATCTGTTCCGGCGTCAGTTCATCGACATACGCCAGTCCTTTGCTGATCAGTTCAACCGCATATTGATGCAGTTGATCGAAATAATCGGAGGAATAGCGAACGTCGCCGCTCCATGAGAACCCCAGCCAGTTAACATCGCGTTTGATCGACTCAACGAATTCAATATCTTCTTTTACCGGGTTGGTATCGTCAAAACGCAGGTTGCATTTGCCCTGGTAATCCTGGGCAATCCCGAAATTCAGGCAGATAGACTTCGCATGCCCGATATGCAGATAGCCATTGGGCTCCGGCGGAAAACGCGTCTGAATATGGTCATGCTTACCGGATGCCAGGTCTTCATCAATAATCTGACGGATAAAGTTGGTTGGGCGGGCTTCAGCCTCACTCATTCTTGATTCCTCAATGCTAAAACGACATATAACCGCCAATGATCCAACAAGCTAAGCCGGGAAACAACCGTTAGTTTCATAAAAAACAAAAACGGGATGAGATAGCGACCTCATCCCGCAAATTTACTTTATACCGCGTTATTCAGAAACGGTGAAAAGCGCGTATCGGCATTATTCTTCGCTGGCGTTCTTCAATGCGGACGCAATCGACTCAGCCTGCGTGCCGACCACGATCTGCACGCTCTGTTTATTCAGACGAATCACGCCGGCGGCGCCGAGTCGCTTGGCCAATCCGTCATCCACCAAAGCGGAATCCACCACGCTCAAACGCAGTCGGGTGATGCAGGAATCAATGCCGACCAGATTCTCTTTACCGCCGATAGCCTGTAAATAACCGCGGCCCAGCGTCTGCGTCTTGCCGGATGCAGACGCCGCGACGCTCACATCGTAGCCGTCGGCTTCGCTGCCGCTCACCGACGCTTCACGCCCCGGCGTCATTAAATTGAAGCGCGTAATGGTAAAGCGGAACACCACATAATAAATAACGAAAAATACCAAGCCCATTGGTATCAGCATATACCACTGCGTTGCCAGCGGGTTACGGGATGACAGCACCATATCCACCAGTCCGGCGCTGAAACCGAAACCGGCAATCCAATGCAGGCTGGCCGCGATAAATGCCGAAATACCGGTCATCACCGCATGCAGGAAAAATAACACCGGCGCCACAAACATGAAGGAGAATTCCAGCGGCTCGGTAATGCCGGTGAAAAACGCAGCGAACGAGGCGGCCAGCATAATCCCGCCGATCTTGCCTTTATTCTCGGGACGAGCGCAGTGATAAATCGCCAATGCCGCGCCCGGCAAGCCGAACATCATGATGGGGAAGAACCCGGCCTGATAGCGGCCGGTCACGCCGACCACGGCTTTACCGGCGTCGATCGCCTGCTGCCCGGCAAGGAAGTTGGGAATGTCGTTAATGCCCGCCACATCAAACCAGAACACCGAGTTGAGCGCATGATGCAGGCCCACCGGCAGCAACATGCGGTTAAAAAACGCGTAAACGCCGGCGCCGACCGAACCTAACTGTTGAATATATTCGCCGAAAGAGACCAGCGAGCTATAAATAACCGGCCAGACATACATCAGGATGAATGCCACCAGAATCATCAGAAACGAGGTGATAATGGGTACCAAACGACGCCCGCTGAAGAACGACAGCGCTTTCGGCAGTTCGACCTGACTGAAACGGTTATACAACTCGGCGGAGATGATCCCCACCAGGATACCCACGAACTGATTTTTGATGTAGCCGAATGCGGCAGGCACCTGCTCGACCGGGATTTTCTTGATCATGGCAATCGCATCCGGCGAACACAGCGTCGTCAGAACCAGGTAACCGACAAAGCCCGCCAGCGCGGCCGCGCCATCCTTATCTTTCGACAAACCATAGGCGATGCCGATCGCAAACAGGACATCCATATTGCCGATAATGGCGGCACCGGACTTAATACACAACGCCGCCAACGCATTTCCACTCCCCCAGCCGACCGGGTCAATCCAGTAGCCGACGCCCATCAGGATCGCGGCAGCGGGCAACGTCGCGACAGGCACCATCAACGCCCGACCAACTTTTTGTAAATAGCCAAGAATACTCACGTTTCCTCTCTTTCTCTCGGTGGGCGAAAACCGCCCGTTAGACCTGCTCACTGCCAGATAAACGACAACACGTAATCTCAGCGCGAAGTGTATGCAAAATATTTCGCCACGCAAATTAACCAAAGACATTATGTGATTAAACTCACTAAAAAATCACATACAAAAAGGTTATACTTAAATAAATAGCCAACTTATTTCAAGATAAAAAAAAACAGGCTACACTGATCGCCAGGTTAACCTCAAACGCTGAAAAACCGTCGGTGACGCAATTCAGCCGAATATTATGCCGCCATTAATGGCGCAAACCAGGAGAGCACTGATGAGACTCATCCCCCTGACCACCCCGGTTGAAGTTGGCAAATGGGCGGCCCGTTATATCACCCAGAGAATCAACGCGTTCAATCCCAGCGCCAGCCGCCCTTTTGTGCTGGGTCTTCCCACCGGCAGTTCGCCGCTGGAAGCCTATAAAGCGCTGGTGGAAATGCATAAAGCCGGACAAGTGAGCTTTAAACACGTCGTCACGTTCAATATGGACGAGTATGTCGGCCTGCCCGAAGACCACCCGGAAAGCTACCACAGTTTCATGCATCACAATTTTTTCGACCACGTTGATATTCCCAGGGAAAACATTAACCTGTTGAACGGGAACGCCGAGGACATTCCCGCCGAATGCCGCCGCTACGAAGAGAAGATCAAGTCTTACGGCAAAATTCACCTGTTCATGGGGGGAGTCGGCAACGACGGGCATATCGCGTTCAATGAGCCGGCCTCTTCTCTGACTTCCCGTACCCGGATCAAAACCCTGACGGAAGAGACGCGCATCGCCAACTCGCGTTTCTTTAACGGCGACGTCGATCTGGTGCCGAAATACGCGCTGACCGTCGGCGTCGGCACGCTGCTGGATGCCGAAGAGGTGATGATCCTGGTCAGCGGACGCAACAAGGCGCTGGCATTACAGGCGGCGGTAGAAGGAAATGTGAACCATATGTGGACCATCAGTTGCCTGCAACTTCACGCTAAAGCCGTGATGGTGTGCGACGAAGCGTCGACCATGGAACTCAAAGTCAAAACGGTGAAATATTTCCGTGAGTTAGAAACGGAAAACATGAAAAACCTTTAGCCTAAAGGCGCCGCACGCCGGTAGAGCGAGGCCGCGACGTGTCTGGCGACAGCGCAAGCCGACACATCCAAACAAAGAGCAAGGGTATAGCGAGGAATTGATAATGTACGCCTTAACAAATGGCCGAATTTATACTGGCCACCAGGTACTTGATAACCATGCCGTTATTATTGCCGAGGGTTTGATTGATACCGTTTGTCCCGTTAGCGAACTTCCCGACGGGCTGGAAAAATACGACCTCAATGGTGCATTGCTCGCGCCCGGATTTATCGATCTACAGTTAAACGGCTGCGGCGGCGTGCAGTTTAACGACTCGCTGGAATCCATCTCCGTTCAGACGCTGGAAATCATGCAGCAAGCCAACCAGAAATCCGGCTGCACCAGCTTTCTGCCGACGCTTATCACCTGTAGCGATGAATTCATGAAACACGGCGTGGAAGTGATGCGCGCCTATCTGGCGCAACACAAAAACCAGGCGCTGGGTTTGCACCTTGAAGGCCCCTGGTTGAACGCGCTCAAAAAAGGGACGCATAATGCGGACTTTATTCGTCAGCCGACGCAGGAACTGGTGAATTTCCTGTGTGAGAATGCGGATGTCGTCAGTAAAATCACCCTCGCGCCGGAAAAAGTCTCCCCGGCGGTAATCCGCCAGTTGACTGAAGCCGGTATTGTGGTTTCCGCCGGTCACTCCAATGCCACCTGGGTCGAAGCCAAAAAGGGCTTCGCCGCCGGCATTCGTTTCGCCACCCACCTGTTTAACGCCATGCCCTATGTAGCCGGCCGCGAGCCCGGTCTGGTCGGCGCCGTCTATGACGCGCCCGAAATCTATTGCGGCATCATTGCCGACGGCTTCCACGTGGACTGGGCCAACATCCGTAACAGTAAGCGGATCAAAGGAGAGAAACTGGTTCTGGTCACCGACGCCACCGCGCCCGCAGGTTCAGACATTGACCAGTTCATTTTTGCCGGCAAACCCATATACTGTCGCGATGGCCGGTGCGTGGATGAAAACGGCACGCTCAGCGGTTCAGCGCTCACGATGATAGAAGCGGTACGCAACAGCGTCGAACATGCGGGGATCGCGCTGGATGAGGCGCTCAGGATGGCAACGCTTTACCCAGCCCGCGCTATCGGTCTGGACAAATATCTGGGAAGTATTGAAAGCGGTAAAGTCGCGAACCTGACCGTTTTTGATCGCAATTATCACGTTCTCAAAACTTTGGTTAACGGTAACGATACGTTGGCGGTGACAAAGAATTGACCTTATGAGAGTAATTTTTCATGACCATTGGCGGACAAGCGCAGATAGGGAATGTCGATCTGGTTAAACAGTTAAACAGCGCGATCGTGTACCGCCTGATTGACCAGCAAGGCCCCATCTCCCGCATACAAATCGCGGAACAGAGCCAACTGGCCCCCGCCAGCGTCACAAAAATCACTCGTCAGCTGCTGGAACGCGGATTAATCAAAGAGGTGGACCAGCAGGCCTCAACCGGCGGCAGACGCGCCATCTCCATTGTTGCTGAAACGCGCCCGTTTCATACCATCGCCGTGCGTCTAGGCCGCCATGACGCCACCATTGCGCTGTATGATTTGCAGGGGAAATCGCTGGCGGAAGAGCACTACGACCTGCCGGAAAAAACGCAGGAAACGGTGGAAGCCGCCCTGTTTGCAGCCATCGGTTATTTTCTGAATGATTATCAGCATCGAATCCGTGAGTTGATTGCCATTTCCGTGGCGGTACCCGGCCTGGTCGACCCGACGGCGGGCATAATCCGCTATATGCCGCATATCAGCGTCGACGACTGGCCGCTGGTCGAAAATATTCAACGCCATTTCCATGTCACCAGCTTTGTGGGTCATGATATTCGTAGTCTGGCGCTGGCGGAGCATTACTTCGGCGTAACGGTCGACTCGCCGGATTCGCTCCTGGTGCGAGTCCATCGCGGCGTCGGCGCCGGGATTGTGGTCAACGGACAGATTTTTCTCGGCAACAAGGGGAACGTGGGCGAAATCGGCCATATCCAGATCGATCCGCTGGGGGAGCGATGTCACTGCGGTAATTTTGGCTGTCTGGAAACCATTGTCTCCAATGCCGCCATCGAACATCGGGTGCAACACCTATTGCAGCAAGGCCACTCAGGCAAACTGACCGCGGATAACTGCACGATTACCGCAATCTGCAAGGCGGCCAACCGGGGCGACGCGCTCGCTCGCGAAGTCATCGAACACGCGGGGCTGCATCTGGGCAAAGCGGTCTCGATCGCCATCAACCTATTCAACCCGCAAAAAGTGGTGATTGCCGGAGAAATTACCGAATCCGCAAAAATCCTGTTGCCCGCCATTCAACGCAGCATTAACGCCCAGGTGCTGAAAGGCTTCAGGGATGATCTTCCCGTTGAGGTATCCGGCCTCAATCATCTTTCCGCGATCGGCGCCTTTGCGCTGGTGAAGCGCGCTATGTTAAACGGCGTGCTGCTGCAATACTTGCTGGAAACGCACTAAACGCCGTTTTTTCCATAAGGTCGGGTTATGGAATCATTAAAAATCCGGCGATTCCGCGGATGATATTTATCGATTATTCATTAAAATGCCATGTAAATTATTCAAACATCATTCACATGGCTTTTTTCATTAGATGATATTGAATTCTTATCGCGTTTTGATGCTAAATCAGTGTCACTGATACAGCATTTGCCATCATTATGCAGAAAACGCGGCGTGCGCTATCGGCATCCGCGAATTGCATCTGATCAATTTGAAACATTCTTCGTCTGGTTAAACCGGCGAGCTTAGGGAGTTATCTATGTGTTCTATTTTCGGTGTGCTTGATCTGAAAACCGATCCTGTTGAAATGCGCAAAAAAGCGCTGGAATTGTCACGCTTAATGCGCCATCGCGGCCCTGACTGGTCTGGCATCTATGACAGCGAGCATGCCATTCTGGCTCATGAACGCCTGTCCATCGTTGACGTAAACACCGGCGCTCAGCCGCTTTACAACGCGAAACGCACGCATGTTCTCGCGGTTAACGGTGAAATTTACAACCATCAGGAACTGCGTCAACAGTATGCCGACCGTTATGAATTCCAGACGGGTTCCGACTGTGAAGTTATCCTGGCCCTGTACCAGGAAAAAGGCCCGGAATTCCTCGACGACCTGCGCGGTATGTTCGCGTTCGCGCTCTACGACAATGAAAAAGACGCTTACCTGATCGGTCGCGATCACCTGGGCATCATCCCGTTGTACATGGGCTACGATGAACACGGAAACTTCTACGTCGCTTCTGAAATGAAGGCGCTAGTTCCCGTTTGCCGCACCATCAAAGAGTTCCCGGCCGGCAGCTACCTGTGGAGCAAAGATGGCGAAATCCGCGAATACTATCATCGCGACTGGTTCGATTATGACAATGTAAAAGATAACGAAACCGACGCCGATGCCCTGCGCGACGCGCTGGAAGAGTCGGTAAAAAGCCATCTGATGTCCGATGTGCCTTACGGCGTGCTGCTCTCCGGCGGTCTGGATTCTTCGGTTATCTCGGCCATCACGAAAAAATATGCCGCCCGTCGCGTCGAAGACGATGAACGCAGCGAAGCCTGGTGGCCGCAGTTGCACTCCTTTGCCGTTGGTCTGAAAGGCGCGCCGGACTTAAAAGCCGCGCAGGAAGTCGCCAACCATTTAGGGACGGTTCACCATGAAATTCACTTCACTGAGCAGGAAGGCCTGGATGCGATCCGCGATGTGATTTATCACATTGAAACCTATGATGTGACAACGATTCGCGCCTCTACGCCGATGTACCTGATGTCCCGTAAAATCAAAGCGATGGGCATTAAAATGGTGTTGTCCGGCGAAGGCTCCGATGAAGTGTTCGGCGGTTATCTGTATTTCCACAAGGCGCCTAACGCCAAAGAACTGCACGAAGAAACCGTGCGTAAATTGCTGGCGCTGCACCAGTATGACTGCGCCCGCGCCAACAAGGCGATGTCGGCCTGGGGCGTGGAAGCGCGCGTGCCGTTCCTGGATAAAAAATTCCTGGATGTGGCGATGCGCATCAACCCGCGCGATAAAATGTGCGGCAACGGCAAAATGGAAAAACACATTCTGCGCGAATGCTTTGATTCCTACTTGCCGCACAGCGTGGCATGGCGTCAGAAAGAACAGTTCTCCGACGGCGTGGGCTACAGCTGGATAGATACGCTGAAAGCGGTTGCCGCTCAGCAAATCAGCGACCAGCAGATGGAAACCGCGCACTTCCGTTTCCCGTACAACACGCCGACGTCCAAAGAAGGCTACCTGTATCGCGAAATCTTTGAAGAGCTGTTCCCGGTGCCGAGCGCCGCTGAATGCGTACCAGGCGGTCCGTCGGTCGCCTGCTCTTCGGCTAAAGCCATCGAATGGGATGAATCCTTCAAGAAAATGGACGATCCTTCAGGTCGCGCGGTGGGCGTACACCAGTCCGCATACTGATCGCGGTTTTTATTTTTATCGATGTAACGGGCCGCACAGGCCCGTTTTTTCTATTTGATTTATCAGAAAAGCGCCGTTTTTGACGCTTTTCTCACCAGACTGTTCATAAGCCAAACAAACGGCGCTTTGTCAGCGCTTTTCGGGAAAAAATTTGTTGACGCAATTAGGCCAACTACGCATAATGCGCCCCGCAACGCCGATGAAGGTGACGCGGAAAAGATGGCTACGTAGCTCAGCTGGTTAGAGCACAGCACTCATAATGCTGGGGTCACAGGTTCGATTCCCGTCGTAGCCACCATCTTTTGCGGGAGTGGCGAAATTGGTAGACGCACCAGATTTAGGTTCTGGCGCCGCAAGGTGTGCGAGTTCAAGTCTCGCCTCCCGCACCATGACTTTCACGGCTTGAAATAGCTTTTCAAAGCTTGATAATGGTTTTATCTATTGGGGTATCGCCAAGCGGTAAGGCACTGGTTTTTGATACCAGCATTCCCAGGTTCGAATCCTGGTACCCCAGCCATATTTAAGCGGCGATACTGAAGAGCATTTGTTGCGAAAGTATTGTTGCCCAGTTGGGGTATCGCCAAGCGGTAAGGCACTGGTTTTTGATACCAGCATTCCCTGGTTCGAATCCAGGTACCCCAGCCATCTATTTGATGATTAAAGATTTTTGTTGTAAGATAGCAAAAAAAGCAGTAAGATTTGGCTACGTAGCTCAGCTGGTTAGAGCACAGCACTCATAATGCTGGGGTCACAGGTTCGATTCCCGTCGTAGCCACCACATTTTTGGGGTATCGCCAAGCGGTAAGGCACCGGATTCTGATTCCGGCATTCCCAGGTTCGAATCCTGGTACCCCAGCCAAATAAAGCTGGTAAAACAGCAAGAAACGGGGCGGCAGTCGAAAGACGTCGCCCCGTTTCGTTATGCTGCCAGTCGCATCCGACCATACCCATTTGTTTGCAAATAATCCTGAAAACATCGCATTTCCCGGCATTGGCTTTGAACAAAAGTATTCAAAAGCCTATATTCGGCATAATTCATCGTTAAGGGATGACGACATGGGAGTTATTTTTGCCGATTTATGGAATGCTCATCCTGAAGTTAAAGGTGACGAAAATCCTTGCAGACGCAAAGACGGTCATAAAGCATTTGATGACCAATGCGCAATACGAATAGGAACGGCGTTGGCTCGATGTGGGTATGATGTATCAAACTCCGGGCAGAATTTTGTTGGCTCCATCCCAAAAGTAAAGGCCATATCCTACGAGCTGAAGAACTCGCCAATGCGCTTAAACAGCGCCCCTATCCCTGGCATTTTTCCTGCGGTCAAAGTTGATGTTAAAAACTTCGAACAGGTGCTTGGGGAACAGACTGGAATAATTTTTTTTAAGGATTATTGGCGTCGAAGAAACGAATCTTTTGCCAACCGCTCAGGCGATCACATAGACCTATGGAATGGTTCACGTCTTACCTTACGCTCTAGTTATTTTCGTATTCAGTGGGGATTTAGCTGGGAAGGTCAATTCAGTGACTTTTTTGATGCAAAAGAAATCTGGTTTTGGAAAGTGATATGAATATAGTCAAAATGCTGCTTTTCATCTTGGTCGGAGCGGCACTCGGCGGCGCTATAATGTTCGCTCTTTTCCCACTGATTACACATTACCTTGTCGGCGCTATACAGGGGGAAGATCAAATGTCGCTCAATGCCACAATATTTTTCGTTGGCCTGCCTTCATGCACTGTTGTTGGAGCCATAATTGGCGGCTCACTTGGTCGCCGCCAATTAAGACGCTGATTTATCAGACGGTCAGTCAGACATCCGCGATTACAGATTTGATCCACTAAGGCGGTCGCCCGGCGCGCAACCGCCCCAACGGTTGCGGCGGACAGCCGGATCTACAGACCTATCGCATATTTCAGCGCCCGCTGTTTCAGCGCGCCGGCTCGTTGCGCGGCCATCAAGGCCAGATTGCGCGCCACGTTCAGCGGAGGCAATGAATTGCTGAACGCGTTGTAGAATAAATCCATGCCGCTTTGCATCAGCAGGTTATCCGGCATGCGACGGCACTGATAGCGACGCAATATACGTTCCGAAGACCAATTCTCACCGGCGTCGCGGGCGTTGATCAGGATATCCAATAAGGCTTCCACATCCCGGTAACCCAGGTTCACGCCCTGCCCCGCCAGCGGATTGATGGTATGCGCCGCGTCGCCCAATAACACCAGTCCCGGTTGTACATACCGCTGCGCATGACGACGCACCAACGGGAACGATCCGGCAGCCCGCGCGTTAACGCTTCCCAGACGCTCGGGAAACGTAACGGCAATCTGTTTATCCAATTGCGCTAACGGCAAGGCCTGAAGCTGGCGGATGCGCTGCGGGCTGTCGTACCACACCAGCGAACCCCAGCGCCCGAACAACGGCAGGAAAGCGCGCGGGCCGTCGGGGGTGAACTGCTGCCAGGTAACGTCCTGCTGCTGCGACGCCATCTCAACGCTAATCAGCATGCAGGACTGACGATACTGCCAGCCATTGACGCCGATTCCCGCCCACTGCCGCACCTGGGAGCTGGCGCCGTCAGCGCCGACCAGCAGCGTCGTCGTCAGACTCTGTCCATCATCCAGCGAAAGACGCCAGCCCTCCGCCGTGCGTTGCATGCTTTTCAACTTATTCGGGCAGTAGCATCGACAATGTTCAAGCTCGCGCAACGATGCCCATAACGCCAGCTGCAACACCCGGTTTTCCACCATAAAACCCAGCTCGGGCAAATGAATATCCGCCGCGTCGAAGACCACGCGGGCATTATCCCATTCCCAGGTTTCCAGGCGACGGTAAGGCGCGCTGCGCATCCGCTCAACCTGCGTCCAGGCGCCCAGTTGTTTCAACAGCGCGACGGACGCATAGCCGATGGCTGAAATACGCAGGTCCGGCGGACTATCGGCGGTAAAAGACGCCGGCGACTCATGTTCAATCACCGCGACCTGAAAACCATTCCGGGCAAGTCCTAATGCGGCGGCGGCGCCCACCATTCCGCCGCCGACGATGATCGCATCATAATGCATACTGGTTTCATCCCTAATTTGTCTGTACCCGTTATCTTGCAAGTTGCAGAGGCATTGGCCGCCTGTCCGCATCCGGCAATCTATAGGGTCTATGCTTAGTAACAGCAAAGAAAATACCTATCAGCAGTGTACTGGATTTCAAATGACTTTTTCACAAAAGCGCAGGGTTTATGAAACCGCCGCGCTTTTTTATAAAGATGAAACTTTGCGGACTCTGGTCACAACGGCAGCAAAAGATTACAATACGCGCCCCCAATAAAGGGAAAGCTTTCTTACCCGCACTGAGTAATGGCAAGTCGATGACAAAAAAACTGCATATTAAAACCTGGGGCTGTCAGATGAACGAATACGATTCATCGAAGATAGCCGACTTACTGGGAAGTACGCACGGTTATGAACTAACCGAGGTCGCGGAAGAGGCCGATGTTCTGCTGCTGAACACCTGTTCCATCCGTGAAAAAGCGCAGGAAAAGGTCTTCCATCAACTTGGCCGCTGGAAAGCGCTGAAAGAGAACAAACCAGATCTGATTATCGGCGTAGGCGGCTGCGTGGCGTCGCAGGAAGGCGCGCACATTCGTGAACGCGCGCACTACGTCGATGTCATTTTCGGCCCGCAGACTTTGCATCGCCTGCCGGAAATGATTAACCACGTGCAGGGTACCCGTAGCCCGATAGTGGATATCAGCTTCCCTGAAATCGAGAAGTTCGACCGGCTGCCGGAACCGAAGGCGGAAGGCCCGACGGCGTTCGTTTCCATCATGGAAGGTTGTAATAAATACTGCACCTACTGCGTCGTACCCTATACCCGCGGCGAAGAAGTCAGCCGTCCGTGCGATGACGTGCTGTTTGAAATCGCACAATTGGCCGAGCAAGGGGTACGTGAAGTCAACCTGCTGGGGCAAAACGTTAACGCCTACCGCGGCGCGACCTACGACGGTGAAATCTGCTCATTCGCGGAACTGCTGCGTCTGGTGGCGGCCATCGACGGCATCGACCGTATTCGCTTTACCACCAGCTATCCGATTGAGTTCACCGACGACATCATCAGCGTCTATGAAGACACGCCGGAACTGGTCAGCTTCCTGCATTTGCCGGTACAAAGCGGCTCCGACCGCGTACTGAACATGATGAAGCGCAACCACACCGCGCTGGAATATAAGGCGATCATTCGCAAGCTGCGCAACGCGCGTCCGGATATTCAGGTCAGTTCCGACTTTATCGTCGGTTTCCCCGGCGAAACCCAGGCCGACTTTGAACAAACCATGAAGCTGATCGCCGACGTCAACTTCGACATGAGTTTCAGCTTTATCTACTCCCCCAGACCGGGTACGCCGGCGGCGGACATGGTGGACGACGTCTCGGAAGAAGAGAAAAAGCAGCGGCTGTACATCTTGCAGGATCGCATCACCCAGCAGGCGATGCAGTACAGCCGTCGTATGCAGGGCACCATCCAGCGCATTCTGGTGGAAGGCACGTCGCGCAAGAGCGTCATGGAGCTGTCGGGACGCACGGAGAACAACCGCGTGGTCAACTTCGAAGGCACGCCCGACATGATTGGTAAATTCGTCGATGTGGAAATCGTCGACGTTTACCCCAATTCATTGCGCGGCATCGTGGTGCGCACCGAAGATCAGATGGATCTGCGCGTACACGAGTCGCCGTCCGCGGTGATCGCCCGTACGCGCAAAGAAAACGAAATCGGCGTGGGCATCTATCAGCCTTAATCGTCGTCACGACAAGCGATATCTTCATTATGGGTGGCGTTGCCACCCATTGAGGTTGCTGACAAACCTTCCCAATCCCGTCATTCCCGCGGCAATAGGCGGGAATCTCCCCCTGAAACCGCAAACAGCCATCGGCTGATTCCCGCCTTCGCGGGAATGACGGGAGTGGGCCGTGGAGGAGGATCGTGGTGTATTATGAGCTTTGTCAGCAGATTGCTACTTGCGCCATTTGCCATTAGCGATAAATAATCCATACATGTGGCGCAGCGAAAACTGCGCTGTCTGATACAGGTCGTCACGCGGCCTGCCGCTAAAGCCAAAGAGGAATAATTTGAACGTAACGACAAAAGAGATCGCCCTTGAACCCGCAGATAACCAACGCCTGCTGAGCCTCTGCGGACCGTTTGACGATAACGTCAAGCAGTTGGAGCGCCGTCTGGGTATTGAAATCAATCGTCGGGATAACAAATTCAAGCTGGTAGGCAAAGCAGTCTGCGTTGACGCTGCGGCCGATATCCTGAAGCATCTGTATGTCGATACCGCTCCGGTGCGTGGCATCGTTGGCGACATTGAACCCGAGCAAATTCACCTCGCCATCAAAGAGTCCCGCGCGCTGGAGCAGTCTGCCGAAAGCGTTCCCGATTACGGCAAGGCGGTTAATATTCAAACCAAACGCGGCGTGATTAAACCGCGTACGCCCAATCAGGCGCAGTACATCGCGCACGTACTCGACCATGACATCACGTTTGGCGTCGGCCCGGCGGGGACGGGGAAAACCTATCTGGCGGTCGCGGCTGCCGTGGATGCGCTGGAGCGCCAGGAAATCCGCCGTATTTTGCTGACCCGCCCGGCGGTTGAAGCCGGCGAAAAACTGGGCTTTCTGCCGGGCGATCTAAGCCAGAAAGTCGATCCTTATCTGCGCCCGCTGTACGATGCCCTGTTTGAAATGCTGGGTTTCGAAAAAGTCGAAAAGCTGATCGAACGTAATGTGATCGAAGTAGCGCCGCTGGCCTATATGCGTGGCCGAACGCTGAACGATGCGTTTATCATTCTGGACGAAAGCCAGAATACCAGCATCGAGCAGATGAAAATGTTCCTGACCCGCATCGGTTTTAATTCCAAAGCGGTGATCACCGGCGACGTGACGCAGATTGACTTACCGCGCAACCAGAAATCGGGTCTGCGTCATGCTATTGAAGTGCTGGCCGACGTTGAAGAGATCAGCTTTAACTTCTTCAGCAGCGAGGATGTGGTGCGTCACCCGGTGGTGGCCCGGATCGTCAATGCTTATGAAGCCTGGGAAATCGCCGACCAAAAACGTAAAGACGCGCTGGCGGAACAACGTAAACGCGAGGCGCAATCGGCTTCGGAACAGGAACACAAATGAGTCAGGTCATCCTTGATTTACAAATCGCCAGCGAACAGGCCCAGGGATTGCCTGACGTAAAGGATTTTCAGCGCTGGCTGGAAGGGGTGTTGCCGCAGTTTCAGGCGGTCTCGGAAGTGACTATCCGCATCGTGGATGAAGCGGAAAGCCGGCATCTGAACCATACCTACCGGGACAAAGACAAGCCGACCAATGTGCTTTCATTTCCGTTTGAGGCGCCGCCGGAAGTCGAACTGCCCCTGCTGGGCGATCTCATCATCTGTCGTCAGGTGGTTGAGCGGGAAGCCGATGAGCAGGAAAAGACGCGGGAAGAACATTGGGCGCACATGGTTGTCCATGGCAGTCTGCATCTGCTAGGGTATGACCATATCGAAGACAGCGAAGCCGAAGAGATGGAAGCGCTGGAAACGGAAATAATGCAAAATATGGGATATGCCGACCCCTATCTTGCAGAAAAAGACAGCTTTACTGAATAATAGGCTGCCGCGTTTGCTATCAAGGGAAATCGTCCGCAGGGGCGTTTTCCCGGCAACCCTTGATATCACCGCGATTCTGCCCTCAGCCGCAATAATGAAATCATTCTGGATTACAAACTATTTTCACGTCAGTCAGGCTGCACCATTCTTCCCGACCTGCTGATTACGATTCATTAACATGAGAGATATTAATTAAAACGCCATGAGCGACGACCATTCTCAAAACAGCGATAGCCCCAGTCCCAAAAAGGGTTTCTTTTCTTTAATCCTCAATCAGCTTTTTCACGGCGAACCGAAAGATCGCAACGATCTGCTGGCGCTGATCCGTGATTCCGAACAGAACGATCTGATTGATCCGGAAACCCGGGATATGCTTGAAGGCGTAATGGATATCGCCGAGCAACGCGTACGCGACATCATGATCCCGCGTTCGCAGATGATTACTCTGAAGCACAACCAAACGTTGGAAGAGTGTCTGGACGTCATTATCGAATCCGCGCATTCCCGCTTCCCCGTCATCAGCGAAGATAAAGACCATATCGAAGGTATTCTGATGGCCAAGGACTTGCTGCCTTTTATGCGCAGCGATTCCGAGCCCTTCAGCATGGATAAAGTGTTGCGCTCCGCCGTCGTCGTGCCGGAGAGTAAACGCGTCGACCGGATGTTGAACGAATTCCGCTCCCTGCGTTATCATATGGCAATCGTGATTGACGAATTCGGCGGCGTGTCCGGACTGGTCACCATCGAAGATATCCTTGAGTTAATCGTTGGCGAGATTGAAGACGAATACGACGATGAAGAAGATCGCGATATCCGTCAGCTCAACCGCCAGACCTATACCGTGCGCGCGCTTACCGATATCGAAGACTTCAATGAAGCCTTCGGTACGCAGTTCAGCGATGAAGAGGTCGATACCATCGGCGGTTTAATCATGCAGTCTTTCGGACATTTGCCTGCTCGTGGAGAAACCATTGAGATAGAAGGTTATCTGTTTAAAGTTGCGATGGCCGACAGCCGACGCATTATCCAGGTACACGTCAGAATTCCTGACAACGCGCCCCAACCTCAACTGGAAGACTAATTTACCAATGGCTCTCGCCTCTTTTCTTCAACGCCAGCAGGTTCGCGCCCTGCTGGCGCTTTTGTTCGGCGCCTGCGGCACGCTGGCGTTTTCTCCCTTTGACTTCTGGCCGGCCGCGCTTATCGCCCTGATGGGATTGCTGGCGCTGACCCTGAACCGCAGCGTGCGCCAGTCAGCCTGGATTGGCTTTTGTTGGGGCCTTGGCCTGTTCGGCAGCGGCGTAAACTGGGTGTACGTCAGCATTGCCCAGTTCGGCGGCATGCCCGAAGCCATCAATATCGGGCTGGTGCTGCTGCTGGCCGCCTATCTGGCGCTCTATCCTTTGCTGTTTTCCGCGCTTATGGCGCGGCTGTGGCCGAAAACCACCTGGTGGCGACTGGCTATCGCTTCGCCGGCGCTCTGGCAACTGACGGAGTTTCTGCGCGGATGGGTACTGACCGGTTTTCCGTGGCTACAATTCGGCTACAGCCAGATTGACGGCCCGCTGAAAGGGATCGCGCCGTTGCTGGGTATCGACGCCATTACTTTCCTGCTGATGAGCATCAGCGGCCTGCTGGTTTTCGCTCTGCATCAGCGCCGCATCGGGCCGGCGGTTATCGCCATCGCCATGCTGGCGCTGCCGTGGCCGCTGCGCAATCTTCACTGGTTCAATCCGCTGCCCGAACGCGCGGTGAATGTGGCGCTGGTGCAGGGGAATATCCCCCAGGAACTGAAGTGGAATTCGGATCAACTGCTGGACACGCTGAGAATTTATCTCGACAACAGTCTGCCCTATATGGCTAAAGCACCGATTATCATCTGGCCCGAATCCGCCATTCCTGATATCGAAAGCCGCCAGGGCGCTTATCTTTCCCAAATAGACGATATTCTGCGCAGAGAGCATAGCAGCTTGCTCACCGGCATCGTTGATTCACGGCGTAACGGTTCGCAATATGACGTTTACAACAGCATTATCGTGCTGGGCGATCAAACGCCTTATCATTATCCAACCGCCAATCGCTACAACAAGCATCACCTGGTTCCTTTCGGCGAGTTTGTTCCTCTGGAAACGCTGTTGCGTCCGCTGGCGCCGCTATTCGATTTGCCGATGTCCTCCTTCAGCCGCGGCCATTACCTTCAACCGCAGTTAAACGTTAGCGGCTATAAGCTGACCGCGGCCATCTGTTATGAAATTATTCTTGGCCATCAGATGCGGGACAACTTCCGCGAAGACACCGATATGCTGCTCACCATCTCGAACGACGCCTGGTTCGGCCATTCCATCGGGCCGTGGCAGCATTTCCAGATGGCGAGGATGCGCGCGCTGGAGCTGGGGCGCCCGCTGGTTCGCAGCACCAACAATGGCGTAACGGCCGTGATTGCCGCTGACGGCGCCATCAGCGCCAGCCTGCCGCAGTTTACCCGCGCGGTGCTGGATGCGCAGGTCGTCCCCGCCTCTGGGCTTACGCCTTATGCCCGTTTCGGCTCCTGGCCGCTGTGGATCATCACGCTGCTAGGCGGTTTTACCGCCGCTGCCTTCAGTTTCCGCCGTCGTTAATCCCTTCCTCTCAAGCTAACGGCATGTTAACGCATGCCTTTAGTTATTTATGGCATGATCTTTGCCTGTTAAATATATTGTAAATGGTTGTCTCAACGTTTTTTTATCGTTTCGCTCAGCAATGGCACATTTTTAGGGCAACGAATGCACCAATTTAGCGCGTAACGGTTTTGTTGCCATCATTCGGTGCAGAGTGGGTCGCAAAAAACAAACATTTATGCATCAAACCATTTACAATGAGCTATTTTTTAACAGTATACGTCGTTACTTCGCTCTTTAGCGGTGCATGATTTTTGTACCGAGGAAGTCTCTGAACGTCATCATTAATTTAGCAGCACAACTTTAGCGCCATCACTAAAGCGCCATCACTACAGCAAAGGAGTTCAAACATGCAAATGCGTAAACTGGCACTATCACTGCTTCTACTTGGTACCTCAGCCAGCCTGGCCCAGGCGGAAGATCTGGCTGGCACGCTGAAAAAAGTAAAAGATAATGGCGTTATCGTTATCGGCCATCGTGAATCGTCAGTGCCTTTCTCTTACTACGATAACCAGCAAAAAGTTGTCGGCTACTCTCAGTCTTATTCGGATAAGATCGTCGAGGCAGTAAAGAAAAAGCTGGATGCGCCTAACCTACAGGTCAAACTGCTGCCCATTACCGCACAAAATCGCATTCCCCTGTTGCAGAACGGCACCTACGATCTGGAATGCGGCTCAACCACCAACAACCTGGAACGGCAGAAACAAGCGGCTTTCTCGAACACCATTTTCGTTGTCGGCACCCGTCTGTTAACGAAAAAAGATTCCGGTATTAAAGATTTCCCGGATCTGGCGGGAAAACCGGTGGTGGTCACCTCCGGTACAACGTCTGAAATCCTGCTGAATAAGATGAATGACGAGAAAAAACTGAATATGCGCATCATCAGCGCTAAAGATCATGGCGACTCTTTCCGCACGCTGGAAAGCGGACGCGCCGTCGCCTTTATGATGGATGACGCGCTGCTGGCGGGCGAACGCGCCAAAGCCAGAAATGCGGCTCAGTGGGATATCGTCGGCACGGCGCAGTCGGAAGAAGCCTACGGCTGTATGCTGCGTAAAGACGATCCGCAGTTCAAGCAACTGGTTGATGAAACCATCGCTGAAGTACAAACCTCCGGCGAAGCCGAAAAATGGTTTGATCGCTGGTTCAAACAACCGATCCCGCCAAGAGATCTCAATTTGAACTTTGAACTTTCCGATGAATTAAAAGCCCTGTTCAAAGCGCCGAATGATAAGGCGTTTGACTAATTAGTCATGCATGACGTTAAGGGCGGGATTGCCTGCCCGATGATTGCTGATTCGCGGTAGAGACAGACGAATATGCGATGGTCGTTCCCCATCGCATATCAATATCCAATAGATTTTGAGATGCGAGAAACGGTACCGAGAAAATTCGCTGGCGCTTACCTGGTAAGCAGTTAAACCAGTGACGCATCGGCCAATACCAACGCGCCTGCAACTTGAAAGATTATGGGTAATACGCCGCTCATCAATCTTCAGGGTAGCCTCGCTACCCTTTTTTACCGGAGTTTGTTATGTCAATAGATTGGAACTGGGGCATATTTTTACAAGAGGCCCCATTCGGTAATACTACCTATCTGGGGTGGATATTGTCCGGCCTGAAAGTGACGGTCGCCTTGTCCATATGCGCCTGGATTATTGCGTTTTTAGTCGGATCTTTATTTGGTATTTTACGTACCGTCCCTAACCGTTTTCTGGCGGGAATTGGTACCTGCTACGTTGAGTTATTCCGTAACGTACCGCTGATTGTACAATTTTTCACCTGGTATTTGGTGGTGCCGGAACTGTTGCCAACCGATATCGGCATGTGGTTTAAAGCGGAACTCGATCCCAACATTCAGTTCTTCTTATCCTCCATGATCTGTCTGGGCCTGTTTACCGCGGCTCGCGTGTGCGAACAGGTGCGCGCAGGCATCCAGTCTCTGCCGCGCGGTCAACAGGCCGCGGGGCTGGCGATGGGGCTGACGCTGCCGCAGACCTACCGCTACGTGCTGCTTCCCAACGCTTACCGCGTGGTCGTGCCGCCGTTGACGTCGGAAATGCTTAATCTGGTCAAAAACTCCGCCATCGCCTCCACCATCGGTCTGGTGGATATGGCTGCTCAGGCAGGCAAGTTGCTGGATTACTCCGCCCACGCGTATGAGTCTTTCACCGCGATTACCCTGGCCTATGTCGGTATTAATGTCATTATTATGATGATCATGCAGGTAGTTGAGAAGAAAACCCGTTTGCCGGGCAATATGGGGAGCAAATAATTCATGTATGAATTTGACTGGAGTTCCATTGCACCTAGTCTGCCCTATCTGCTACAGGGCATGGTGATCACGCTTAAAATTACCGTTACCGCGGTCATTGTCGGTATTATCTGGGGAACCATTCTGGCGGTAATGCGGCTTTCACCGTTCAAACCGATAAGCTGGTTCGCCAAACTGTACGTCAACACGTTCCGTTCCATACCTTTGGTCATGGTATTGCTGTGGTTCTATCTGGTGGTGCCCAGCTTATTGCAAAATGTGCTCGGCCTTTCGCCAAAGACGGATATTCGATTAATCTCAGCGATGGTTGCCTTCTCGTTATTTGAAGCCGCCTATTATTCTGAGATTATCCGAGCGGGCATACTCAGCGTGTCTCGCGGGCAATCATCGGCGGCACTGGCGCTCGGTATGACCCACTGGCAATCGATGAAGCTGGTGATCCTGCCGCAGGCATTCCGCGCAATGGTACCCCTGCTGCTGACGCAGGGCATCGTCCTGTTCCAGGATACGTCGCTGGTTTACGTGCTTAGCCTGGCCGATTTCTTCCGTACCGCCTCGATGATTGGGGAACGCGACGGAACACAAATTGAAATGATCCTATTTGCCGGATTTGTTTATTTTATTATCAGCATCAGCGCATCAATGCTGGTCAGTTACCTGAAAAAAAGGACGGTTTGATGATTTTCCTGAAAAATGTTTCTAAATGGTATGGTCAATTTCAGGTGCTAACCGACTGCTCCACGGAAGTCAAAAAAGGTGAGGTAGTCGTAGTTTGTGGCCCTTCCGGCTCCGGTAAGTCCACCTTGATCAAAACCGTTAACGGCCTGGAACCCATTCAAAAGGGCGAGATTGAAGTCAACGGCATCATCGTTAACGACAGAAAAACCAATCTGGCCCAGTTACGCTCAAAAGTCGGCATGGTGTTCCAACACTTTGAGCTGTTCCCTCACCTGTCCATTATCGACAACCTGACGCTGGCGCAGGTAAAAGTCTTGAGACGCAACACTGAGGAATCGCGCGCTAAAGGGTTAAAGCTGCTGGAACGCGTGGGATTGAGCGCTCAGGCAAACAAGTTCCCCGGCCAACTGTCCGGGGGACAACAGCAGCGTGTCGCCATTGCCCGCGCGCTGTGCATGGACCCTATCGCGATGCTGTTCGACGAACCGACCTCGGCGCTTGATCCGGAAATGATCAACGAGGTGTTGGACGTTATGGTGGAACTGGCGCAGGAAGGGATGACCATGATGGTGGTGACGCATGAAATGGGCTTTGCCCGCAAGGTTGCGCATCGGGTCATTTTTATGGATGAGGGAAAAATCATTGAAGATACGCCGAAAGACGAATTCTTCAATAATCCCAAGTCCGACCGCGCCAAAGACTTCCTGGCGAAGATCCTGCACTAATCCAACAAGAATAAGGGCTAGCCGCCGCCAGCCCTTATTCTCTCGTCTGAGAGTTCTTGCCGAACGCCGCGCGCGCCACTAAAGAAAACGATATATATCCTGTAGGCTGGCGCAATGCAATTTTTTGAGCGCTTTCTGCCGCAGAGCATAAATCGTCTTGATGCTTTTATGTTTTTCCTCTGCGTCCTGTTTAGCCCGATAGCCGGAGAGTAAGTTGATGAAGGCCTCCATCTGACAACGCGCCAGCCGGGATTTCATCCTGTTCGCCATGATCATCCTGTTATTGCTGATGCGATCATTTAAATAATAACCAAGCTGTCGGACCGTACAGTTCACAGAAATAAAGCGCTGAGGATCTATATTTTTATAACACAACGCCAACAGCGACAGCATATTATCCTTTCCTATTATGGTAATCCTCTGCTGATTCAAGTAACGAGAATTTTTAGTATCTGAGAAAAATCGAAGAAAAACGCATAAATCATTAATGTTCTGCAAAACAAAAATAAAACGGTCGGCCTGCGGCCAGAGAAATAATGGCGGTTGGTTTTCATCGCCTGCGGCTAAAAACAGCGATACCGGATAATAGATCACATCGCTATCTGTGCTGATTTTTTCGCTAAACACATGCTTAATCGCCTCGTAATAATAATAACACGATGTAAAGACCATTATTTTTTTCCGACGCATAAGCCCCTCTCCGAAAAAATTCAGAAAAAATCAAAATGAAAAAAAACAGAACCATGGCGCAGCCTGGCCGTGCCTTATTATTGATAACTCAGTTTGAAATTCACCGCCGCGCTATAACTTCCCGGCGTTAACGTCATACCACGAATTCGTTCTAGTCTGGCGTTAAAGTTTAATACGTTATCGCCAGCGTAAAGCGGGAGCCAGCCGGTACCGTCATTAAGCGGAATGCTTTGATCTTGATAATAAATCCCGATGGCGACCCCGCGCGCAACGGATGCCGGATTCAGCGCCAGCCGCCCTGGCAATGCCGCCTCTTCCGTACCCAAAAAGCTGACCGCGACGCTCTGCATGGTTTGCGTGCTGCATCCGGTCAGTTGAATGGAGAAATCATGCCGGACGCCATAACCATTGACCTCCAGATCCCGTTTTGACTCCTCGCCCAGATCCACGGCGATATTTTCAGAATCGGGGCTTAACACGCACGGCGAATCAACGACCCGGACATGAACCCTGACGTCGTAGTTATTCTCGAACTGGGCGCCGCGCCCCGGATTTAACGCTGCGGCTTGCGCCTGCGACTGGATAGCCGTCATACCCAGCGCCAACAGGATATAGGTCATACGCCGGGATACCGTCTGTCTGTTTCCTTTCATCGCCGATGGCCTCAGTTATAGTTAAAGCGCAGAACGATATATTTCTCCACGTCGCCGGTAACGGCCGGCCCTGAAGCATACAAACTGGCTGAATATCTTTTTTCCACCGTACCGCTGGCCGACGTCAGGTTATTGATGAAGGTGACAAATTCATTAAACGGAATGCCGTTGCCCGATGACTCTTCATTAATTTTTAGCGTCGATCCATTTCCCATATCCATCCCGTCGATGCCGACCGGCGCGTTCCCTTTTGTCGCGGTATCAAAGTTAATGGTCAAATTAAAGCCCAGTCCGCAATCCTCTCCGCCGTCGGTTGAGGCGCTGATCTGAAAACCCTGTTTAGCCAGTAACCCGGCGGACGCGTCCGACCATGACTGGATAGTCCCGAAATCAATGTTGTTATCGGGCGAAACATGGACCTGCGCCGAGCACTGGATCACATCAATATTCTTTAATCCGGACAGCGTAAACTGATAGTTGCCGCCGGGATTCTTGTTGATGCCCAACTCGCCGTCCACCTGAAATACCGACAGGGAGTCAACGCCATAGCTGGCGTTGCTCATATCGCCGATCTTTTCCAGATACACCTGCACCGTCACCGGCAACATAGTCGGATTACTCGGCGGCAAACTCCCCGACGGACCGGGATAAACAAACATGCCGGTCGAGACGCGCGAGCTGCTCGTGCCGCCGCCGGTGACCACGCCCAAATCCTGGCCGTTATAGATAATGCCGATACCAATTCCCGTCCCAATCACCGCACCGTAAGGGTTAGGATAAAAAAACGAGTATTCCCCGTTCGGCTTCTTGTTTTTATAAGCCCAACAGGCCAGGTTGCGGCTATAGGTTTTCGAGGTCCACAGGCGGCTGCCTATCGGCAGCGTGGATGGGATTTTCATCGCCCCGATGTTTTCATAATCCGCAACCGGTCCGGAAGTCGTATCCTTATGGCACTCCAATGCGGCGACATTGAAAGCCGGCAGAAACAGAGAAGCGGCCAGCAATCCCCCGCCAAATAGCTTCGTAATAGCGATCATCATGCACGCTCTTTTATCAGTTAGTTTTTCTGTTCGACCGCGCAGGTATTCTGCCGGCATACAAAATGCAATTCCGGATGGCCGCCGTAATCATTGACATAATACAAATAGAAATCCTGTACCGATGAATCGGCGACATTGATATTCATTACCGATTTGGGCTCGACCATAAAGGCTTTGTCATTCAGCAACTGCTGCGGATTGCGGCTCTTTTCTTTTGACTGCTTAAGAATATTGCTGACCGTAATAAAATAGGGCGTGGGGTTCTCCACAATAAACTGCTTACCGGCTTTTTTAATCTTTAACCGGGTTTGCCAGATATCATTGCGGGCCGGTTTTATCGCCGACGGGCGATAAAACACCTTAATTTCCGACTGTACGGCAATCTGCAACACATTATCCTTTTCCGGCTTTGGCGGAATTTCACGGACATTCAGATAAAACAACGATTCCCGATCCTGCGGCAGCTTATCGACGCCCGTGGTTTTCACCACGCGAATCAGCGTGCGCCCGCCCGCTTCAATACGTTGCAGCGGCGGTAGTACCGTAAACGGCGCCGAAATCTTTTTATGATCTTTATCCGCCAGCCAGCTTTGCGCCAAAAAGGGATTTTTGCCGTTTTCATTAATCAAAGTTACCGTAGACGACTGCTCCGCCCCGTCGAAAATAACCCGGGTACGATCAAGATTAATCGCGGCCTGTGCAACAGGAAGAGATAAAAGGCCGCCGGCAAGTAATAATCCCGGCAACAAATAATAACGACGTTGGTTCATTTACTTTTCTCCGTTTAATTCTGTCGTTGCCGACAGGGACCGGCAAGGCAATAACAACTGCGCCAACTCATTGAATTTGGCCGGCAGCGTAAACCGGCACTGCGTCTTTCCGTTCCACTGAACCGACAATGTTTCATTTTCCGACACGCCGGTTAAATACGCCTGACCACCATCGGTCACCATAGCGACTTCGCGTCCGCGCTGGCTTCTGATTGTCGAGGCAAAAGGCGGATTGCGTCCGTCAGGCAGCGTGATCACGCCGAGCGCCTTGCCGCCGCTGACCACATCAAATTTGCGATAGCCGATCGCCCCTTCGGTCAGGGTTCCCTGAATAATCGTCGTATTGGCTTCGATATTATTCGGCAGATGCCGTACGTCGACCCGAGTCGAGAGATCGTAGTAGCTGCTGGCGCCGGCAATAACCGCCACGCCATAGTCATTGGTGACCACGCTGCCGTCGGCGAAAGGCACGCCGGCTACCCCATCCGTATCAACCATGATACGCGTGCCGCCGCCGGCGCCTTTCTGATGCGCGGCGATGCCATGCCGGGTTGCCGTCACGCCGCCGCGCATCGAGCCATTCAAATAGGTGTAGCCGCTCTGCTGCCAGGAAAAACCGAGGCTGGCGTTGTGGGAAGACGCGACATGATGATAATTACCGCTGATATAGGCCTTCTCCGTCTCCTCATAGCGCGTACTCAGATCCCAGGAATTATGCTGATCCTGCTGATTGCTGTAAGTCAGCATCTGCGACATTTTGCCGTTGTAGCTGCCCAGGCTATAGCCCACGCGTTCCCGGTCACGCAGCGGAATCGAAAAATTGAGGTAGATACTGTCATCCTGTCTGCCGTAAAACATCGTGCGCCAGGCGGACACGCCGGCCGAAATGCCTTTAACCGGACCGATATCCAGATACTTGTTCAGCGAAACGCCATAGCGGTTCTGCTGCCGGGCATCCCAGAACGTCTGCCGGGTATAGGACAGATAGGAGGAGAGTCCGTCCAGCCAGGGGCTTTCGTCGTCAAAGCTTTTCGACAGCGTAATGGTGTAACGTTCTTTCTCGCTACGGCTATCGCTCTCATTATTCAGCGCATACAGATACTGAGACATCCCCATGAAGGTTTTTTCGGAAAAGCGATATCCGGCAAAACTGACCTGTCCATTGATGGACTCAAAACGCTTGGACCAACTGAGCGAAAATGAATGTCCCTTCTGTGCCGGTTTATTGGGTAAACTCGCCCGCGACTGGGTAATATCCGCCGACAGCGCCCCCAGCAGATAGAGATTACGTCCCAGCCCCGCCGACCATGATTGATAACTGTCGGCCAGCGTCGTCCCGCCATATAACGACCAGGCATTGGATATCCCCCAGGAAAACTCGCCGGACGAAAACGCCGGTCCCTGAGCATGATGATCGGTATCCGACGGCCGCCCCGCGGACACTTTGTATTGGATATGTCCCGGACGGGTCAGATAGGGCAAGCTGGCCGCCTCGGTCTGAAACGTTGATACTGAGCCGTCTTCCTCCGTGATCCGCACTTCCAGCGTACCTGTGACGCCGCTTTTGAAATCCTGAATGGCAAACGGCCCGGCCGGCACCGTCGTTTCATAGACCACGCGCTTATCCTGCGTCACCGTGACCGTGGCGTTGGATTTGGCCACGCCGCGGATCTCCGGGGCATACCCTCTCAGCGCCGGCGGCAACATCTCCTCATTGCTCGCCAGGCTGACCCCGGTGAAACGAATGCTGTCGAACAGGTTAGTGTTCTGGTACATCTCGCCCAGGCCGAGATCCGCGGACATCAGCGGCAGCGGGCGATAGGCATAAAACTGATCCCAGGAAAACGCATCGTTACGCGCGTTGCGGCTTTTGTTCAGCAAATAACGATAATCGGCGCGGTAGCGCCAGGCGCCCAGATTAAAACCGGCGGTGCCATAGCCGCCCAGATACTGGGATGTGCCTGCTCTCCCCCGATCGCGGCGCAGATTGCCCGTCAGGTTATAGTCCAGCAACAGCCCGTTGATCCCCTGATCCCACTGCTCGGGCGGCGTCCAGTTGTTATCGGTATATTTCAGCCATGCCTGGGGAATGGTGATGTTTAACTCCCCCATGCCGATTTGGTTGGAAATTTTCACCCCGGAAATCGCGGTCAGATCCGCGCACCGACCATCCTGCGACCAGACGATGCGATCCGTTGCTTCAGCCTTGATGGCGAATTTATTGACTATCTCAGGTTCGAGACACAGCGCGGACGACTTGCCCTCAGCCCCGGCGGCGAGATAACGCACCGGGCGCTGTTCAACCGCCCGGCCATTAATCTTGATGTTCAGCAAATACTCGCCGGGAACCACATAGTCCGGGTCGGAGAAACGGCTGAGATCAATTTCATTTTGTTCATCAATATCCAATACGCTGATATTAAATTCCGTCGCCTTACCCTGTTGGGTAAAAAAGGAAATAAAAAAAAGAATAAAAAGATTCGTTCTCTTTGCTTCCTTTATTTTTCCCGCACGCAACAGATTCATCATGAATATATACCAACGTGTTTTTATTAATTAGCGTAAATAAATGAAATTAATCATATGAAACGTGAACATCGCTCACCTTATTTCCGGCTTAAGTATTTTCATGCCGGAAACAAGCTGAACAATATATCGACCTCCTCCAGCTGGAATGAATTGGGCATCCTTTCCCTGCTTCATCTCTTACTGGTAAGAAATCACGAAGTTGGCGGAACTTTCAAAAGAACCCGTTTTCACTTCCGTCGCATTGGCTATTTTTTCCACATAGGAACTGAAGGTGAAGACATTATCGCCATTCGCCAGGTTATAATCGCTTACCGCCGGCGTTGTACCGTCAAAAGCAATCGCTTCGCCGGAATATTTAACAATAATACCGGCACCGGCCGCAGAGCCGTTCAGCGCCAGCATTTTGTCATTACCCGTTACGGTGCCGCCGGCAAATGTCACGTTCGCCGTATTGGATGTTTCAATTGAGCAATCTTTCAGCGTGATATCAAAACTTTTAACTTCCGAAGTACCGCCGCTCTCCAGCACAATCTTGCTGATGTCGCCAAACTCGACGCTTTGCTGTAAATCATCCTGAGATACAGAACAAGGGGTATTAACGATATTGCCCTTGAAAGTGACGGTGCCATTATGGCTATCAAGCGCCTGCGCGCCGGAAGCCATTGCGCAAGTTGCGGCAACGATAGTGACCAATGCGATTTTTGATAATTTCATGTGTTTATTCCCGCTTTTTGATTGAAATAATTAAATGTCTTACTCAATACCTGCCGAAGAGGGATAAAACGCCATTGTCCTGGCGCGCTCTCCCCATTCCATCGGTGCGTTCATTTGTTGTCAGCAAGGTCGACGACAGCATCCAATCGCTGTCTTTCCACACTTTTTGCATGATTCGCGCAAATTAAGCGCCACTCATGCGAGTTTCGGTGGAAATTATCATCAGATGAACGGGGAGCAATATACCTACCAATGTTGATATCAGGCAAATATATTGATTATATTATTATTTTTTAGATTTTATTTTTTATATATATTATTTTATAGATTTTTATTCTGTTTATTTAGGTTTTTACATTTTTATCGCATCATGAACGAGATAACGGGATACGGCTAAAGATATTTATCTTTCGACAATAGCCGCAGATGATAAAAAACGTGCGATTTATCGCTTTATATATAATTACCGATGCAAAAAACATGCTGAATTATTCACTTTTATCTTTTCCTGGTTAAGATATGAATAGCGGATAAGAATTGTTAATTGCGATAAAAAAGAATTAAGATACAGAATGATTCAAAATACTCTTTGACAAGAAAGTGTTAAATTTTTAGACTGTTTTTTAAATCCTGCATTACCATATAGACATAAATCTTTAATTCATGTCTCTATAGAGCATCTATATATGGTTTATTTAATTAATAAATTGGTTATTTTTAGCGAAAAAGACAGCGCTATTTCATGGGTTAATCGCCAGGAAGAGGCCACATCATTAAGTCTCCCCATCGCCAAACTCTTAAAGACCCTGCTCAATAATCCCGCAGTCACATTGAGCAAAGACTTTCTTCTATCCGCCGTACTGGAAGAAAATTCCTTGTCTCCGTCAATGAATAATCTCAACAATTATATTTCTCTGTTAAGAAAAACCTTACGGGAATATGACCTTGCCGATTTGCTCATGACGGTTCCCAAAGTCGGGATCGTGTTCAACACGACGGATATCGAAATAGTATGCGATGAAACACTCTCCCCCAAGGTGGCGGACGAGGTTTTCAAACCGGTCAACAGCAAGTGGAAGGAGTACTGGGGCTATGCGGTTTTTATCGGCGGCGGGATCCTTGTCGCGCTGATCCTGTTGGTGAGCGGCATCATATCCAGCGATTTCCCCGACAAGGAAACGTTCAGAGACTTCACCATAAAAGACTGTCGATTATTCTATCTGGACGATGATCTTTCTCCCGGTGATTTTCCTAAAAAATACAGCAATCTTTGTGAAGAAAACGCCAGAGTTTATTATTACTCAAGAAATATTACCTTACCTAATATTATCACGAGGGAAGAAAAGATTATTTTTGCCTGCAAAAAAGAAGGAAAAAGGTGTTCAACCTATGTCTACATTAAAAGTTAAACCGACTTTTATTATTACGGCGGCTGCCGTCCTTGTAATTTTAACATTAACAATCGCTTATCATTACACTCATTTAACAGAAAAAGTCTTTATGTGCCGGGCAGAGATCAATAGCAGCATAAAAAACGGTCAGGCCGTGATTGTTAAGAGCTACATTTTAAACTTTTACCTGGGGAAACAAGGGAAAGGATCGATAGCGCTGCACGGTATTTATATCAACGTAGGCCAACCGTCCAACATCATCGAGCGAACGATGATGTTTGATTATAGTTGGAACAATAATTACCTACTGATGAAAAACATCACCATGTATAAAAATCCCGTGGATACCGCCCCCGACGATGCGACCCCATTCAGCCAAAATGAAGTGGTCAAGTTTGAAATGCTGACGGATAAAACTTATCTGGTCAGTTCTTTCAGACCCAGCTTCGCCTGTAACATCCGTTAGTCACGCCGCGATCCGATAAGCGCAGGGGCAGTCCGTTGCGCGGCTTTATCCCTTCGATTGAAGCGATTACGGCTGAAACGGCTGGCGCTGAAACAGATCGTGTGAACATTTAGGGCAAAGCGGCAAAACTTCCGGCGTATAAAACGCCATGTGATAATGGCATTTCTCGCAGACCAGATTGCCTAACCCGACGACATCGCCGCTGTGATAAACGCCGTGATGGCTGACATCCTTAAAAAGTTCGTGCCACTCCAACTGCGTTTTGTCGGTAATATCCGCCAGTTCCTGCCAGAGACTCTCCTTAATCACGCGCATAAAAACGCTGTCGGTAAATTCATTCCGACTTTCATCATAGCTGCGCGCAAACTCCTCCAAATCCCGCTGAACAGCCTGAATCACCTGTTCGCTCTCTTGTTGCGTAAGCTCTGAGCCTTGCTGCAACGTTTCCCGGGCGCGCCGCACGATATCATCGATATCGCGCTCCCCCTGATCCAGCCGGGCGGCGACTGAAGCCATTAACTCGCGGTAGTAGCGGGCGACTTTACTCATGCTTCCTCCTGGCGATGCCGGTTGCAATTAAGAGACCTTGTTCCTTCCAGACGTGAACCCTTTCCAAACCAGTCGGTTCTCGCGCTCCTTTTATTTTCAGACCGTCGACAAACCTATTCCCTTATCGCCGCTCTGCGGGCGTTGTCTGCGCCCCTTTATTTTAGACTATTTCATTTTCACGCCCCGGAAGACGGCGATATTTGCGTGATTTTCATTCGTTTTCATATCACAGATCAGAAATATTCCTCAGCCGGGTACAGGGTGTTGTTGCCTCAGGCGCTTATCAGCTATGCTATGCGGATCATTTGTTATGAATCAGAACAGGCTACTGACTGTAGTAGTTCGTCGACTTAATAGGGACCCCTGGCAGCCATGCAAGAGCAATACCGCCCAGAAGAGATAGAAGCGCACGTCCAACTTCACTGGCAAGAGAAGCAGACATTCAAAGTGACCGAAGAGCCTGGCAAGGAAAAGTATTACTGCCTTTCCATGTTGCCCTACCCTTCTGGCCGTCTACATATGGGACACGTCCGTAATTACACCATCGGCGACGTGATCTCCCGCTATCAACGCATGCTGGGTAAAAACGTGCTACAGCCCATTGGCTGGGATGCGTTCGGTCTGCCCGCCGAAGGCGCCGCCGTCAAAAACAACACGGCCCCCGCCCCCTGGACTTACGCCAATATCGAATACATGAAAAACCAGCTCAAACTGCTGGGTTTTGGCTACGACTGGGATCGCGAAGTCGCCACCTGCAAACCCGATTACTATCGCTGGGAGCAGTGGTTTTTCACCAAGCTGTATGAGAAAGGCTTGGTCTACAAGAAAACCTCTGCGGTGAACTGGTGTCCGAACGACCAGACCGTACTGGCCAACGAACAGGTGATTGACGGCTGCTGCTGGCGCTGCGATACCAAAGTCGAACGCAAAGAAATTCCGCAGTGGTTTATCAAAATTACCGATTATGCCGATCAGTTGCTCAATGACCTGGACAAGCTGGAAAGCTGGCCGGAACAGGTCAAAACCATGCAGCGCAACTGGATTGGCCGCTCTGAAGGCGTAGAGATCGCCTTTGACGTGGCCGGCAGCCAGGAAAAACTGAGCGTCTATACCACCCGTCCGGACACCTTCATGGGCGTGACCTACGTTGCCGTTGCCGCGGGTCATCCGCTGTCGATTCAGGCCGCGGCCGACAATCCGGCGCTGGCCGATTTTATCGATGAATGCCGCAATACCAAAGTCGCCGAAGCGGACATGGCTACCATGGAGAAGAAAGGCATGGCCACCGGCCTGTATGCCATTCATCCGCTAAACGGCGAAAAAGTCGCTATCTGGGTCGCCAACTTCGTCCTGATGGATTACGGCACCGGGGCGGTAATGGCGGTGCCGGGTCACGATCAGCGCGACTGGGAATTCGCCACGAAATACGGACTGACCATCAAACCGGTTATCCTGAACAGCGATGGCAGCGAACCCGATTTGTCCGCCCAGGCGATGACGGAGAAAGGTCGTCTGTTCAACTCCGGCGAGTTCGACGGTCTGGATTTCGACGCCGCCTTCAACGCGATTGCCGACAAACTGGTCTCATTGGGCATTGGCGAACGTAAAGTCAACTATCGCCTGCGCGACTGGGGCGTTTCCCGCCAACGTTACTGGGGCGCGCCCATTCCAATGGTGACGCTGGAAGATGGCAGCGTCATCCCGACGCCGGAAGATCAACTGCCGGTGATCCTGCCGGAAGATGTGGTGATGGACGGCATCACCAGCCCGCTGAAAGCCAATCCCGAGTGGGCGAAAACCACCGTCAACGGCCAGCCGGCGCTGCGTGAAACGGATACTTTCGACACCTTTATGGAGTCGTCATGGTACTATGCGCGCTACACCTGCCCGCAGTACGATAAGGGCATGCTGGATCCGGCCGCGGCCAACTACTGGCTGCCGGTCGATCAGTACGTCGGCGGCATCGAACACGCCATCATGCACCTGATGTATTTCCGCTTCTTCCACAAGCTGATGCGCGACGCCGGTCTGGTCACCTCCGACGAGCCTGCCAAGCGTCTGCTGTGTCAGGGCATGGTGCTGGCGGATGCTTTCTATTATCTCGGCAATAACGGCGAGCGTATCTGGGTTTCTCCGGCCGCCGTTACCGTAGAGCGAGATGAAAAAGGCCGCGTCGTCAAGGCCGTCGACAAAGATGGCCGGGAAGTCGTCTATGCCGGCATGAGCAAGATGTCGAAGTCGAAAAATAACGGCATCGACCCGCAGGAGATGGTGGAAAAATACGGCGCGGATACCGTTCGTCTGTTTATGATGTTCGCTTCACCGGCGGAAATGACGCTGGAATGGCAGGAGTCCGGCGTTGAAGGCGCCAACCGCTTCCTGAAACGCGTCTGGAAGCAGGTGTTCGATCATACGGAAAAAGGCCCGGTTCAGGCGCTGAACGTTGCAAGCTTAAACGAAGATCAGAAGTCGCTGCGTCGCGATCTGCATAAAACAATCGCCAAAGTCACCGATGATATCGGTCGTCGTCAGACCTTCAACACCGCCATCGCCGCCATTATGGAGCTGATGAACAAACTGGCTAAAGCGCCGCAGGAAAGCGAACAGGATCGCGCCCTGACCCAGGAAGCGCTGCTGGCCGTCGTGCGTATGCTTTATCCGTTCACGCCGCACGCTTGCTTTGTGCTGTGGCAGGCATTGCAGGGCGAAGGCGATATCGATACGGCGCCGTGGCCGGTCGCGGATGAAGAGGCGATGGTGGAAGACACCAAACTGGTGGTCATTCAGGTTAACGGCAAGGTTCGCGGTAAAATTACCGTCGCCGCCGACGCCAATCAGGATCAAGTCCGTGAGCGCGCGGCCCAGGAACCGCTGGTCGCGAAGTATTTGGACGGCGTCACTGTGCGTAAAGTGATTTATGTCCCTGGCAAACTGCTTAACCTGGTTGTGGGTTAAGGCAAGGAGGATCTGTGCGACATCGTCTATTCACGTTGTTGCTGGGGCTGGCGGTGTTAATCACCGCCGGCTGCGGTTTCCATCTGCGCGGCGCCACACAGGTGCCTGAGCAGCTACAAAAGCTGGTGCTGGATAGCAGCGACCCTTACGGTCCGTTGACGCGAGCCGTTCGTGAGCAATTGCGCCTCAATGGCGTAGAGATTATTGCTGATGCCGCACGGCAGGATATTCCTTCGTTACGCATCCTGAATGCGACGGAATCAAAAGATACCGTGTCGATTTTCCAGGACGGGAAAACCGCCGAATACCAAATGGTATTGACGCTGAGAGCACAGGTGCTGCTGCCGGGCGAGAATATTTATCCGCTCAATGTGACGGTATTCCGCACCTTCTTCGACAACCCATTGGCCGCGCTGGCGAAAGATGCCGAACAGGATATCATTCGTCAGGAAATGCGCGACCTGGCCGCCGCACAGCTGGTGCGTAACCTGCTGACGGTAAAAGGCGGCGAAGAAGAGAAAAACCGCCGGCAAAGTTCGCAAACCGCCGCCTTGTCTTCCCCTGGGTCATGATTCGCCTTTACCCGGAACAACTTGCCGCGCAGCTCCATGAGGGGCTGCGCGCCTGTTATCTTATCTGCGGCAATGACCCGCTTTTGCTCCAGGAAAGTCTGGACAATATCCGACGGGTAGCCCAACAGCAGGAATTCAGCGAGCATTTCAGCTTTACGCTGGATGTTCACACCGACTGGGACGCCGTCTTTGGCACCTGCCAGTCCCTCAGCCTGTTCGCCTCCCGCCAGACGCTATTGCTGATACTGCCTGAAAACGGCCCGAATGCGGCAATGGCTGAAAATCTGGTCAAATTGTCCGGCTTACTGCATCAGGATATTTTACTGATGCTGCGGGGCGGCAAACTGACCAAGGCGCAGGAAAACAGCGCCTGGTTCAAAGCCTTATCGAAGAATGGCGTTTATGTAAACTGCCTGACCCCGGAGCAGACGCAACTGCCGCGCTGGGTCGCGCAACGGGCCAAATCCATGAAGCTGGATCTGGACGAACCCGCCAGCCAGCTTATCTGTTACTGCTATGAAGGCAATTTGCTGGCATTGGCGCAGGCGCTGGAACGCCTGTCGCTGCTTTATCCTGACGGCAAACTGACCCTGCCCCGCGTTGAACAAGCGGTTAACGATTCGGCGCATTTCACGCCGTATCACTGGCTTGACGCATTACTGGCCGGCAAAGGCAAACGCGCCTGGCATATTTTACATCAGCTCAGACAGGAGGATTGCGAACCCGTTATCCTGCTGCGGACGATACAACGTGAATTGCTGCTGCTGCTGACGTTGAAACGCCAGATGGCGAAAACGCCGCTGCGCGCGCTCTTTGATCAACATAAGGTCTGGCAGAATCGCAGGGATCTGTTAACCCAGGCGCTGCAACGCTTGAATATGACGCAACTGCAACAGGCGATCGGCCTGTTGTCTAAACTGGAAATTACCCTGAAACAGAATTACGGTCAGTCAATCTGGCCGGAGCTGGAAACCCTTTCCATGATATTGTGCGGCAAAGACCTGCCAGAGAGCCTGTTGGATGTTAACTAGTTCGACCACCAGCGATGAGCCAATCAAACCAACCGGAAGCGAATCCCTGACGGCATTTTTCGGCGGAACCTTCGATCCTATTCATTACGGGCATCTTCAACCCGTTATCGCGCTGGCGCATAGGATCGGCTTGCATCAGGTGGTTTTACTGCCGAACAATGTGCCGCCCCACCGTCCGCAGCCTGAAGCCAACCCGCGGCAGCGGCGACGCATGGTCGAACTGGCGGTTGAAGGCAACCCGTTGTTTACCGTGGACGATCGCGAACTGCGGCGCCAGCAGCCGTCCTACTCGATTGATACGCTGGAAACGCTGCGTGCAGAGTTAGGAAACGCCAGGCCGCTGGCGTTCATCATCGGACAGGATTCGTTGCTGACGCTGCATCAATGGCACCGTTGGCAAGATATTCTCGCTACCTGCCATCTGCTGGTTTGCGCTCGTCCCGGCTATCGTTCGACGATGGAGACCCCCGCCCTACAGCAATGGTTGGAAGCTCACCTCACGCAGGATCCTCAGGATCTGCATCGACAAACGCACGGTTTGATTTTTTTAGCCGACACGCCGTTGGTGACTATTTCAGCGACGGAAATACGCCAGCGGCGGCGGAAAAATCTCAGCTGCGACGATTTACTGCCCCCGGCCGTGCTGCGTTATATCGACGCCCATAATCTATACCGATAGCGTCAATCGGGCCTTATACCATTAGCCGGCGGCGCTGTGATATACTCCGCCGCTGGTTTCAATGACGGGAAAAAACCGCTAATCTCGGCAATTAAGCCGCGAAAAACGGTATTCCCAGAGCAAATTAGCGCAATAAACGCCCATCCGGCGCGGATGGACAGCCACCGAGGGGGAACCATTGCAAGGTCAAGCACTCCAAGATTTCGTTATTGACAAGATAGACGATTTAAAAGGCCAGGATATCGTTGCACTGAATGTGCAGGGGAAATCCAGTATCACGGACTATATGATTATCTGTACCGGCACCTCCACCCGCCACGTGGCGTCGATTGCCGATCATGTGGTGCAGGCGTCGCGCGCCGCCGGACTGATTCCCTTTGGCGTGGAAGGCGAAAACGTCGCGGACTGGGTCGTCGTCGATCTCGGCGATGTAATGGTCCACGTCATGCAGGAAGAAAGTCGAGAATTGTACGAACTGGAAAAGCTCTGGGGCTAGCATGAGACTGCAACTGGTCGCCGTCGGCACCAAAATGCCTGACTGGGTACAGACGGGATTCACCGACTACCTACGGCGTTTTCCCAAAGATATGCCGTTCGAGCTGACGGAAATTCCCGCGGGCAAACGAGGCAAGAATGCCGATATCAAACGCATTCTAGAGCGCGAAGGCGAGCAAATGCTGGCGGCAGTGGGCAAAGGCAACCGTATCGTTACGCTGGACATTCCCGGCGCCAGGTGGGAAACCCCGCAATTGGCTCAGCAGTTGGAACGCTGGAAACAGGACGGTCGGGACGTCAGCCTGTTAATCGGCGGTCCTGAAGGATTATCGCCGGAATGTAAGGCGGCGGCGGAACAAAGTTGGTCACTCTCGCCTTTAACCTTGCCTCATCCCCTGGTGCGCGTGCTGGTGGCGGAAAGTCTGTACCGCGCCTGGAGCATTACCACTAATCATCCTTACCATCGGGAGTAAGGCGATATGACGATACTCGTGAAATAATTCGCTGGATGAAAATAGAACGCAAACCCTTTCGTGATTATACGGCTGAGTCCGCCCTGTTCGTGCGTCGCGCCTTAGTGGCGTTTTTGGGCGTTTTGCTGCTTTCCGGTGTATTGATCGCTAATCTTTATCATCTGCAAATTTTACGCGTCGATGACTATCGCACTCGCTCCAACGAAAACCGCATCAAGCTGGTGCCCATCGCCCCCAGTCGCGGCATTATTTACGACCGCAACGGTATTCCGCTGGCGTTGAACCGGACGATCTATCAGTTGGAACTGGTGCCGGAAAAAGTGGATAACCTACAGGAAACGCTCAAGGCGTTGCGGCCGGTCGTCAATTTGAGCGATGACGATCTGGAAAACTTTGAAAAAGAGCGTAAGCGATCGCGCCGATTTACCTCTATTCCCGTCAAAACCAACCTGGACGAAGTACAGGTGGCCACCTTTGCCGTTAACCAATATCGTTTTCCCGGCGTTGAAATAAAAGGCTATCAGCGCCGCTATTACCCTTACGGCTCGGCGCTGACTCACGTCATCGGTTATGTCTCAAAAATCAACGACAAAGATGTTGAACGGTTGAATAAAGAAGAGCGGCTCGGCGATTATGCCGCAACCCACGATATCGGTAAGCTGGGGATTGAACGTCATTACGAAGATTTGCTGCACGGCAAACCCGGCTATGAAGAAGTCGAGGTCAACAACCGCGGTCGGGTGATCCGCCAGCTCCACGAACAGCCGCCGCAGGCAGGGAAAGATATCTATCTGACGCTCGATCTCAACCTGCAAATCTATATCGAGAAACTGCTGGAAGGCAGCCGCGCGGCGGTCATCGTCACCGATCCGCGCGACGGCGGGATCCTGGCGATGGTCTCAACGCCCAGCTACGACCCCAACCTGTTTGTCGACGGGATATCCAGCAAAGACTACAGCCAGTTGCGCAATAACCCTAACCGCCCGCTGATCAATCGCGCCACACAGGGCGTTTATCCGCCGGCGTCCACGGTAAAACCCTATATTGCGGTTTCCGCCTTAACTACCGGGGTGATTACCACCAACACCACGTTGTTCGACCCCGGCTGGTGGCAGTTGCCCGGTTCGGAAAAACGCTTCCGCGACTGGAAAAAGTGGGGACATGGCCGGCTTAATCTTACCAAATCACTGGAAGAGTCCGCCGATACCTTTTTCTATCAGGTCGCCTATGACATGGGGATCGACCGTTTAGCCGAATGGATGAACAAATTTGGTTACGGCGAAAAAACCGGCATCGATATTTCGGAAGAGAGCGCCGGCAACATGCCGACGCGCGAATGGAAACTCAAGCGCTTCAAAAAGCCCTGGTATCAGGGCGATACCATCCCGGTCGGCATCGGGCAGGGCTATTGGACGGCGACGCCCATCCAGATGAATAAAGCGCTGACGACCCTGATTAATGACGGACAGATAAAAACGCCGCACCTGCTCTACAGCACCCGAGAAAACGGGATGGTGGTACCCTACCGGCAGCCGGAACACATGCAAATCGGCGATATCCACTCCGGCTTCTGGGAGATTGCCAAAGACGGGATGTACGGCGTGGCCAACCGCCCCAACGGCACGGCGCATAAAAGCTTTGATAGCGCGCCCTACAAGATCGCGGCGAAATCCGGTACCGCGCAGGTTTTCGGCCTGAAAGAAAATGAAACCTACAACGCGCACAAGATCGCCGAACACTTGCGTGACCATAAGCTGATGATGGCGTTCGCCCCTTACAATAAACCCGAGGTGGCGATGTCGATCATTCTGGAAAACGGCGGTGCAGGCCCGGCGGTCGGCACCATCACCCGGCAGATCCTTGACCATATTTTGCTGGGCGACAACAATACAGACTTACCGACAGCGCCGCCGGCGCCGCCGGGCAGCGAAAGCGAGTAACCGACATTCATGACCGATAGCCAACAAAAAGGCTCGATCTGGACGAAAATCCATATCGACCTTCCTTTCCTTCTCTGCATCCTGGCATTGCTGGGCTATAGCCTATTTGTCATGTGGAGCGCCAGCGGTCAGGATGCCGGCATGATGGAGCGAAAAATCGTGCAAATCGTGCTGGGATTAATCGTTATGATCGTCATGGCGCAAATTCCTCCGCGCGTTTATGAAGGATGGGCGCCTTATCTGTATGTTATCTGCGTTATTTTGCTGATGATGGTCGATATTTTTGGCCAGATCAGTAAAGGGGCGCAGCGCTGGCTCGATCTGGGCATTGTGCGCTTCCAACCCTCGGAGATCGCCAAGATCGCCGTCCCGCTGATGGTTGCCCGTTTTATCAACCGCGATATGTGTCCGCCTTCGCTCAAAAATACCGGCATCGCGCTGGTGATTATCTTTACGCCGACGCTGCTGGTCGCCGCGCAGCCGGACCTGGGTACCTCCATCCTGATCGCGGCTTCCGGCCTGTTCGTCCTTTTCCTCGCCGGCATGAGCTGGCGACTCATCGGCATCGCGGTTCTGCTGCTGGCCGCCTTTATCCCCATCCTGTGGTTCTTCCTGATGCATGACTATCAACAGGCAAGGGTGATGATGTTGCTCGATCCGGAAAGCGATCCGCTGGGCGCGGGCTATCATATTATTCAGTCGAAGATCGCCATTGGCTCGGGCGGACTTTCCGGCAAAGGTTGGCTGCACGGCACGCAATCTCAGTTGGAATTCCTGCCGGAACGCCATACCGACTTCATCTTCGCGGTGCTGGCGGAAGAACTGGGGCTCATCGGCGTACTGGTTCTGCTGGCCATGTATCTGTTTTTGATTATGCGTGGTCTGGTGATTGCCGCTAACGCGCAGACATCGTTCGGGCGAGTGATGGTCGGCGGACTGATGCTGATTCTGTTCGTTTATGTTTTCGTCAATATCGGGATGGTCAGTGGTATCCTACCGGTTGTCGGCGTGCCTTTGCCGCTGGTCAGCTACGGCGGTTCGGCGCTTGTCGTTCTAATGGCGGGATTTGGTATCATTATGTCGATACATACTCACCGCAAAATGTTATCCAAAAACTTATAAACCGAGGTGAGCAATGATGCGTAAGGATTGGCTTTGGATTGGCGTCTTAAGCCTGGCGCTTTCGGCCTGTACCGTTACGGAACAGCCATCGGCCCCACCCGCCGGCAATGTTTATAATGGCCCGGTGGAGGAAATCGGCGGCGCCGAGCCGCGTTATGAACCCTATAATCAGGGAACCTTGCAGGACTATACGCTTAACGGCAGAACTTATAAGATTATAAAAAACCCGCAAAACTTCAGTGAAACCGGCCTGGCGACCTGGTATGGCGAAGAAGCTAGCGGTAATCGTACCTCCATCGGCGAAGAGTTTGATCCAAACGCCCTGACCGCGGCGCATCCCACGCTGCCGTTACCCAGCTATGTGCGCGTCACCAACCTCAGCAACGGCCGTCGTCTGGTGGTCAGAGTGAACGATCGCGGCCCCTTCACGCCGGGCAGAATTATCGATCTGTCTAAAGCGGCCGGCGAACGCTTGAACATTTCCAACAATACCAAGGTCAAGGTTGATTTCATCAACGTCGCGCCGGACGGCACCCTCTCCGGTCCGGGTACCATCGGCACCAGCGTCGCCAAACAAAGTTTCGCCCTGCCGGACCGTCCCAGCCTCGGCGCGAGCGGACTCGGCACGCCCGTCATGGAAAGCGCCAGTTCGCCGGCGGCGACCGCCCGCCCCATCAGCAACAGCGCGCTGAGCGCCTCGACGGATGACGATATGCCGCAAAGCAGCGCCTCGTCCCGCCGCGGATTCCTGGGCGCGCCTTCCGCCCTGCCCGCCGGCGTGCTGGAAACCACATCAGCGACGCCGCCGTCAACCGCCGCAACCCCGGTCAGCGCCGCCTCGACGGCCCCGGCCGCCGCGTCAACGGCCGGCGGACATTACGTCGTTCAGGTCGGCGCGCTCAGCGACCAACAGCGGGCGCAGACCTGGTTACGCAGCCTCAGCGAACGGTTTCACGTAACAGGCAACGTTTCCGCCAGCGGCGGGCTCTATCGCATTCAATTGGGGCCGTTCCAAAATCGTCAGCAAGCGGCTGAACTTCAGCAACGTTTGTCAGTCGAAGCTCAGCAGCAGTCCTTTATTACTGCCGCGCCCGGTTCACTCTAGCGAGGAGGAGGATGCCCCCGCCGGAGAGCAGTAACGCTGAAGGGATGTTGTGATATTGAACACAGCGTCTCTTTCGCAAAATCGCGTAACGTAATGCCTGGTGCCTGCCTATTTCTCATCTGCTATAGTGTGGCTCGTTTTTTAACTTATACCCACGGATGTTGTTGTTCCAATCATGAATACTGTAAACACGTCTCGTTTTATTAAACGTACTGCGTTTGGCGCTCTGCTCGCCGTTAGCGCATCCTCCTTTGCCCACGCCGATGACGTCAATATCACGACGATGATCCCCGGCGTTCCGCAAATTGATGCAGAATCATACATCCTGATTGATTACAACTCCGGGAAAGTATTGGCGGAAATGAACGCCGATGCCCGCCGCGATCCGGCCAGTCTGACCAAAATGATGACCAGCTATGTCATCGGTCAGGCAATAAAGTCAGGGAAAATCACCCCAAACGATATCGTCACCATCAATAAAGACGCCTGGGCTACCGGTAATCCGATATTCCAGGGATCGTCGTTGATGTTCCTGAAGCCCGGCGATCGCGTTTCCGTCGCCCAGCTTAACCGCGGCATTATCCTGCAATCCGGCAATGACGCCTGCGTCGCGATGGCCGACTATGTCGCGGGCAGCCAGGATGCCTTCGTTAATTTGATGAACGGCTATGTCAAAGCGCTGGGACTGCAAAATACCAACTTCGGCACCGTGCATGGTCTGGATGCCGCCGGTCAGTTTAGCTCCGCAAGGGATATGGCTTTAATCGGACAGGCGCTGATCCGCGACGTTCCGGAAGAGTACGCGACCTATAAAGAAAAAGAATTTACCTTTAACAACATCCGCCAAACCAACCGTAACGGCCTGCTGTGGGACACCAGCCTGAATGTGGACGGCATAAAAACCGGACACACCTCATCGGCGGGTTATAACCTGGTCGCCTCCGCAACCGAAGGCCAGATGCGATTGATTTCTGCCGTTCTGGGCGGACGTACCTTTAAGGGACGCGAAGCCGAGAGTAAAAAGCTGCTCACCTGGGGATTCCGTTTCTTTGAAACCGTGGCGCCATTGAAAGCGGGCAAAGAGTTCGCCTCGGAACCCGTCTGGTTCGGCGACAACGATCGCGTGGCCCTGGGGGTGGAAAAAGACGTCTATCTGACGATTCCCCGTGGACGGATGAAAGACCTGAAAGCCAGCTATGTGCTGACCAATACCGAACTGCATGCGCCGCTGGGCAAGAATCAGGTCGTCGGCTCCATTAACTTCCAACTGGACGGCAAAACGATTGACCAGCGTCCATTGGTGGTAATGAACGAAATCAAAGAAGGCGGTATCTTCAGCCGCATGATCGACTATATCAAACTGATGTTCCACCACTGGTTCGGTTGATCCCACTTGTAAAGGGATAAATCATCCCCATATTTTATAAATCATTAACTCCTGCCCTCGCGGCGGGAGTTATACTTTGTACAGGCCCAACGTCATACTGGAGCGCAGATGAAAACAAAATTAAACGAACTGCTCGAATTCCCCTGCCCGTTTACTTACAAAGTGATGGGATTAGCGCAACCCGAGCTGGTTGATCAGGTCGTCGAAGTCGTGCAACGTCATGCCCCCGGCGATTACACGCCGCAGATAAAACCCAGCAGCAAGGGGAATTATCATTCCGTCTCGATTACCATTAATGCAACGCATATAGAACAGGTGGAAACCTTGTATGAAGAGCTGGGTAATATTGAAATCGTACGGATGGTTCTGTAACGCGTCCCGGCCCCTCCCTCGCAGAATATCAACGGCGGGAAAACAAACTTGACGCTGTTCGCAGCTACCGCCCGCCGCTATAATCTCTTCTATCCTTCCTTAACCTGAAGGTGACAAGTTTGCTACAGGATAAGATCATCGTACGTCAACTGGGCGTACAACCTTACGAGCCCGTTTCGCTGGCGATGCACGCGTTCACCGATCTGCGAGACGACAAAACGCCGGATGAAATCTGGCTGGTTCAACATCCGCCGGTATTCACGCAGGGACAGGCCGGCAAGGCCGAGCATGTCTTGATGCCCGGCGATATCCCGGTGATCCAGAGCGATCGCGGCGGTCAGGTAACTTACCACGGCCCCGGTCAGCAGGTGATGTACGTCCTGGTCGATTTAAAACGGCGCAAATTGGGCGTTCGGCTATTGGTCTCCGCCATTGAAGACACGGTGGTGAACACGCTGGCCCATTTTCAGATTGCGGCCCACGCCCGCACCGATGCGCCAGGCGTTTATGTCGGCGAGCGTAAAATCTGTTCATTGGGACTGCGTATTCGCAGAGGCTGTTCATTCCATGGTCTGGCGCTGAATATCGCCATGGATCTGTCGCCCTTTCAGCGCATCAACCCCTGCGGCTATGCCGGAATGCAGATGACGCAGGTGAGCGATTACGTCCCCGGCGTGACATTGGAGGATATCGCTCCCGTTTTGATTCAGTCGTTTCAACAGCTATTAGGTTACCCGCAATATGAACTGATAAACTGGGATTTCGCAGAACATGGCGCGCCGGTGCCGGCAAACCCGTTAGTCACAGGCGTAGAGTAATCGACTGAACCGATAAGCAATCACATTTTATTTACATAATTTCTTCATTTTGATCCGGCAAGAGCTGAATGTCGCCGGCTAAAGATGATATAATTTTGAGAGTTTTTAAAAAAATTTTTAACGAACCCTTTAATCCTTTGAATTTTTCTTAACAAATTCAAGAGAGCTATACTCTAATCACTCGAGTGGCACGCGGGCCGACGCATCAGCGACTTGAAGCATGACGGGTATATTCAGAACTGGAACTTACGCAAACATGAGTAAACCGATTCAGATCGAACGCGGCGTAAAATACCGCGATGCCGATAAAATGGCGCTAATCCCGGTACGAACTGTTGTTACTGAACGGCAGGAAATGTTACGCAAGCCCGAATGGATGAGGATCAAACTCCCGGCCGACTCCAGCCGCATTCAGGGCATCAAGGCTGCAATGCGTAAAAATGGGCTGCACTCGGTTTGCGAAGAAGCCTCCTGCCCGAATCTGGCTGAATGTTTCAACCATGGGACCGCCACCTTTATGATTCTGGGCGCGATCTGTACCCGTCGCTGTCCGTTCTGTGATGTCGCCCATGGCCGACCGCTTACGCCGGATGCCAACGAGCCGGAAAAACTGGCTCAAACCATCCATGACATGGGGCTGCGCTATGTGGTTATCACCTCAGTTGACCGTGATGACCTGCGCGACGGCGGCGCTCAGCATTTTGCTGACTGCATCAGCGCTATTCGCCGCAAAAATCCGCAAATCCGCATCGAAACGCTGGTTCCTGACTTTCGCGGCCGGATGGATCGGGCGTTGGATATTCTGACGGTAACGCCGCCGGATGTTTTCAACCATAACCTGGAAAACGTGCCGCGGATTTATCGCCAGGTTCGCCCCGGCGCCAATTATGAATGGTCGCTGAAACTGCTGGAAAACTTCAAAAACGCTCACCCTGAGATCCCGACAAAATCCGGGCTGATGGTCGGACTCGGCGAAACCAACGCCGAAATAGTCGACGTTATGCGCGATTTGCGTCGCCACGGCGTTACCATGCTGACCCTCGGACAATACCTGCAACCGAGCCGCCATCACCTGCCGGTACAGCGCTATGTCAGCCCTGAAGAGTTTGATGAAATGAAAGCCGAAGCGATGGCGATGGGCTTTACTCACGCGGCCTGCGGCCCGTTTGTGCGCTCTTCCTATCATGCCGATTTGCAGGCAAAAGGCATTGAAGTGAAATAATCCAGGGTAAGCCGCGAATAATGGCTTACCGCGGGCGTGCCGCAAAAAATAGAATTTTACATTAAATTACATTTTGCCGCAGGGCAGAGCAAACGGACGGCAAATGCCGTCCGTCAGACTGTTGACAAAGCCTATAATATGCCACTGTCATCCCACGTTACGCCCGGTCATTCCCGCGGTTGTAGGCGGGAATCTCCTGCTGAAACCGTAAATCGCCATTGGCTGATTCCCGCCTTCGCGGGAATGACAGGTTGAGGAAGAATTGTCATCAACCTCGTCCGTTTTCATTGATATCATCAGATTATGATTTTTTATGCTGCGCGTCATTTAAGGCCGCAGGCTCGTCTGACGTTGCGTTATTAGCGGGTTGGTCGTCATTCATCGCCTTTTTGAAGCCTTTGATTGCGGCGCCGAGATCGCCTCCCAGGCTGCGTAACTTATTCGTGCCGAACAGCAAAACAATCAATGCACCGATGACCAATAGCTTGGCGATACTAATACCTTCCATACTTACCTACCTGATTACAGATGCTGGATAAGCCAGCGAGCGAATAACATAACGTCTATGTAAAACCTTACCATCGACAAAACAATCGCCTTCTGTAACAAAGTAAGACGCTCGTCTGCTAATCCCCGCCGCAGGATTAGGAGCGACCTTCGCCCCGCTCGTTCAACAGAGCAGACTTGAAGCACGGCGGGAAACAGTGGATTTCAGACAAAAAAAACCCGCCGTGAGGCGGGTTTTTCAAGAAATCGGTATAATTAAATAGCGATAACGTTAGCAGCAGACGGACCTTTCGCTCCGCTAGTGATTTCAAACTCTACGCGTTGACCTTCAGCCAGAGTTTTGAATCCATTGCTCTGAATGGCAGAGAAATGTACGAATACATCTTTGCTACCATCTTCAGGAGTAATGAAACCGAATCCTTTGGACTCATTAAACCACTTAACGCTACCTTTAATCTTAGACATCAAACTTACCTTTAACATGAATGAAAGACACAAAATCTGTGTCGGGTACAGTACAGCAATAGATTGCCCATTTGTCCAGTTTAAGATAGCTAAAAAGTGATAAAAGTCGCTAAAAAAGCACATTGAATGAAGCCGTCGGCGAATTTTAACAAGATTAATATCTTTGTCTGGTACGTTGAACGTTACCCATCACTTTTTATGGTATCAATCACGCAAGGGAAACCCCGATGAAAACGCTGGGTCTGATTGGAGGAATGAGTTGGGAATCGACCGTCCCTTACTATCGCACGATCAATGAATATGTTAAAAACCGGCTTGGCGGGCTGCACTCCGCCAAAATTATTTTGCACAGCGTCGATTTCCACGACATCGCGCAATTACAGGAACAAGGCGATTGGCGACAAGCCGCACGGCTATTATCCGATATCGCAATCGGCCTGGGAAAAGCGGGCGCGCAAGCCATCGTAATCTGCACCAACACCCTGCACAAAGTGGCGGATAACATCGAAAGCGCCAGCAGACTTCCTCTTTTACACATTGCCGACGCCACCGGTGAAAGTCTGTTTCAGCAAGGGATGAAAAAAGTGGGCCTGTTAGGAACCCGCTACACCATGGAACAGGATTTTTACCGGCGGAGAATTCATGAGCGCTACGGCATAGAAGTGATCATCCCGGATCAGGCCGGATCAGGCCGGAAGAGAACGAGTGAATCGCGTGATTTACGAAGAACTGTGTCAGGGGATAATCGATGCCGGGTCGCGTCAGTCATACCGGGAAATCATCAGACAGCTGGAGCAACAAGGCGCCGAAGGCATTATTCTGGGTTGTACCGAGATACCGCTGCTGCTGAGCTCAGACGACGCTGACGTTCCTCTTTTTGACACCAGCTTCTTACATGCCACCGCCGCGGCAAAATTCTCACTATCAGATAAATAACAATACGTTACTATGAAAACCCTTTACTTTTTCGCCGCAAAAAATAATAGCCTCTTTTATTTACTCAGGTTTCCCCATTTAGGGCAAAAATAAAGCAGCATTGGCAATCAATACTGCTTTATTTATACGATCTTATTCCTGGTATGTAAGACAGGTTCGGCTTCTAATTATTATTTGCGTAACATCGCTTCAATAAAATCTTTCCAATTACCCACTTCTACTTCTATCATAATAACCTCTGAAGAATTAACGGCGGCGTATTATACGCACACTTTTTAACCAGGTGAAATAGTTTTGCAAGTATAAAAAGCAAGCAGTCCCTCATTTCCGTTTCTCAATTCACGGTGGATCTCGCCATTTTTTTTCGGCATGCTGGGCGCTGACGATGTCAGGCTCATACTCCCGCACTGAGCCATTCGACGACCATCATGTAACCTCTGGATCTGAAAGGATATTAATCCCCATGACGCTCACCATGTACGGTATCAAAAACTGCGATACCATAAAAAAAGCCCGTCGCTGGTTAGAAGAACAACAGGTTGATTACCATTTTCATGACTACCGCGCCGACGGTCTGGACGAAGCGCGCCTTCGGCAATTTGTCGCGTTGCTGGGCTGGCAGCCATTAATCAACACGCGCGGCACCACCTGGCGTAAACTAAGCGAGGAACAGCGCAGCATGATTAGCGCTAATACCGCCGACAGTGAAAGCGCGGCGATTGCCTTGATGCTTGAGCAACCCGCGGTGATCAAGCGACCACTGTTAGTCACCAACGATGGAAAAGCGCTGCTTGGCTTCAGCGCAGACAGCTATCAGGAATTTATTGCGGAGAACAAATAACGTGTCTTGTCCGGTTATCGAACTCGCCCAACAGTTGATTAAACGCCCTTCCCTCAGCCCGAATGACGAAGGCTGCCAGCAATTGATGACTGAGCGTCTGAAAGCCATTGGTTTCACCGTTGAAGCGATAAATTTCGGTGATACCCTGAATTTCTGGGCATGGCGCGGCGCCGGTAAAACGCTGGCGTTTGCCGGGCATACCGATGTGGTGCCGAGCGGCGACGAAAGCCGCTGGCAACACCCGCCTTTTGAACCCACCATTCGCGACGGTATGTTGTACGGTCGCGGCGCGGCGGATATGAAGGGTTCGCTGGCGGCGATGGTGGTTGCAGCCGAACGCTTTGTGGCGGCGAACCCCAACCATCAGGGCCGACTGGCCTTCCTGATCACCTCGGATGAAGAAGCCAGCGCCGTGAACGGCACCGTTAAAGTGGTTGAAACCCTGATGGCGCGCAATGAGCGGTTGGATTATTGCCTGGTGGGAGAACCATCCAGCACCAAAATCGTCGGCGACGTGGTGAAAAACGGCCGCCGCGGCTCTATCACCGCCAATCTGCGGGTGCATGGCGTTCAGGGGCATGTCGCCTACCCGCATCTGGCCGATAATCCGGTACACCGGGCCTTGCCGGCGCTCAATGAGCTGGCGGCGACGGAGTGGGATCGGGGTAACGCGTTTTTCCCGCCCACCAGCATGCAAATCGCCAATATTCAGGCCGGCACCGGCAGCAACAACGTTATCCCCGGCGAGCTGTTCGTACAGTTTAATTTCCGCTTCAGCACCGAGTTAACGGATGAAGCGATTAAACGACAGGTAGCGGAACTGCTCGACCGTCATCAGCTAAACTACACTATTGACTGGAATCTCTCCGGTCAGCCGTTTCTGACGGCGAAGGGTGAACTGGTCGATGCCGTGGTGAATGCGGTAGAGCATTATAACGAAGTCACGCCACAGCTACTTACCAACGGCGGCACATCCGACGGACGTTTTATCGCCCGTATGGGGGCTCAGGTTGTCGAGCTTGGGCCGGTCAACGCCACCATTCACAAAGTGGATGAATGCGTGAGCGCCGCGGACTTACAACTGCTGAGCCGGATGTATCAGCGCATTATGGAGCAATTGATCGCATGATTACTCATGCCATGCTAACCGGGAAGAATGATAGTCATTTGGTGACGCTCAGCGGCCACCATCGCCTTCAGCCTGAAGCGGTCGCCGCCTTTCAGGCTTTACAACGCGCGGCGGAAAAAAACGGATTTAATCTACAGCCCGCCAGCACGTTCCGTGATTTTCATCGCCAGCGATTAATCTGGAACGGCAAATTCAGGGGGGAGCGGCCGGTGATGGATCAGAATGGTCAGCCGCTGGATGTACTCTCGCTGAATGAGGGCGAACGCTGCAAAGCGATTTTACGCTGGTCGGCGATGCCGGGCGCCAGCCGCCATCACTGGGGCAGCGATCTGGATATTTACGATCCCGATCTTCTGCCGCAAGGGCAACGGCTACAGTTGGAACCCTGGGAATATGAACCCGGCGGTTACTTCGCGCCGCTTAACGCCTGGCTAAGCGAGCATATGCACGAATACGAGTTTTACCGTCCTTATGCTCACGATCTTGGGGGCGTCGCCGCCGAACCCTGGCATATCAGCTATTATCCGTTAGCCCAGCATGCGGAAAAACAGCTGACGTCCGACATTATTCTATCGGCCTGGCAAGGTGAAGACATCGCGGGTTATGACTGGCTGTGCGAACACTTGCCGCACCTGTTCACCCGTTTTATACACAACGTTGACGGAGCTTAATCATGGCGTGGCTGGCTGACTATTGGTGGATAATTCTGATTATCCTGATCGGTATGCTGATAAACGGCATCAAGGCGTTGCGCAATGTCGATCATAAACGTTTTCTGATGAACAAGCCCAAGCTGCCGCCCCATCGCGACAACAACGATAAATGGGATGATGAAAATGATGACTGGCCGCAGAAAAAACCGTGAAAACATCTCCGTACATAGCTTGCAGCACGTGACCATTCAAGCTCTGGGTACAAAGCTTTCCGCCCGTTTCTGAAGAAAATCATAGAATTCTTTGGCGCAAACGGAAAGCTGCCGCTCTTTATCGGTGATCAGATAAATTCCCCGCTGCAATGACAAATCTTTGAAAGGCACGATGGCGATATCTTTGTGCTGAAACTGAAACAGCGTCAAACCGGTCACGATGCTGACGCCGTAATTCGCCGCCACCAGCCCCATCATCGTGGTCAACTGGCGTACTTCCAGCACGTATTTAAAACCATGCGGCTCCATCAGTTGATCGGTATATTGCCGAATGCTGGTGCCCTGACAAAAGCCGACAAACGCATGTTCCGCCACATCCGCCACCTCCACGGCCGCCTGCCCGGCCAACGGATGATCTCGATGGCAAATCAGATAGAAATTATCCGCAAACAACATTTTGGAACTGAAGGTTCCCGCCGACGGCTGGCCGGCGCTCAGCGCGAAATCGGCTCGCCCGTCCAATACCGCTTTTAAACAGCGATCCCACTGGGTATCGAGCAACTCCACCTTGATGTCGGGATAGGCTTGATGGTACTGCGCCAGCACCTGCGGCAGCCACTCCACCGCCATTGACGGCAGTACCGCCAGCACAATTTTCCCTTTATAACCCGTAGCATAGGATTTAATTTCCCCCACGGCGTCGTCATGGGTTTGAATCAGCCGGCGGGCGATATCGATAAAATGAATGCCGCCCGCGTTTAATTGCACCTTGCGCGTATCCCGATCGAATAGCCGGTAGCCGACCTCTTCCTCCAGACCGGCAATCAACGCGCTGAACGCCGGCTGGGAAAGATTTATTTTCTGCGCGGCGCGTGTGAAATTATCGGTTTCCGTCAACGCGATAAATGCCCGCAGTTGTTTTATGGACAAATTCATAAGCGGCCTTAAATGCAAAAGGAGAAAAGAAGTGTTATGTAAAAAAAAGGCAAACTCAACGTAAAACAACACCATTTTTTTGTTTTTATGATCCGCGCCGCAATTATTTACTTTATCTTTTTCCGAATATTTTCTCATCGCGCAATACAACGCCGATCGACTTCACAACCAAAAACATAACCGCCACACGGATAAAATAAAAATAACCATAAAAAACATAAAATTAAAAACATATAGATAAACCAAAATCAGTTATTCAATCGACAAATAAAATAAATTAATCGTCTTTATGAATAACGCCATTCCGATTATCAGTTAGTCGTAAATTCGACGGCATGATAAAAATAGCGCAGACAAAAAAACAAACCACTTCGCGTTATGTATCTGGAGCACTCAATAATATTTGATTGAGTTTTTTAATTCACAACAAATAAAACATATACGCAACATATAATAAATAGAGAGAGGAGTTCTTTATGCTAGCCCTAATCGGGGTGCTGACTATTGCCACCCTGCTATTTTTCATCATGACGAAGCGAATGTCTCCTCTGGTGGCATTAATCGTTATTCCGGTCATCGGCGCGCTGGCGGCGGGAAGCGGTACCGATACCGCCAAATACGTGGTCGATGGAATAACCAAGCTGGCGCCGATGGCGGCGATGTTCGTCTTCGCCATCGCCTTTTTCGGCGTCGTTACCGATGCCGGCATGTTTGATCCCATCATCAGAGGAATTTTACGTCTTGTCGGCACCAGTCCGGTCAAAATTATTATCGGCACCGGCGTCCTGGCGCTGATCGCCCATCTGGACGGCAACGGCGCGGTGACATTCCTGATCACCATACCGGCCATGCTGCCGCTGTTTAACAAACTCGGTATGGATAAACGGATCCTGGTGGGCATTACCGCGCTCAGCGCCGGCGTCAACTTCCTGCCGTGGACCGGACCGATGATCCGGGCGGCGGCGGCGTTAAACATCACCACCCACGAGCTGTTTATTCCCCTTATCCCGGCGCAGCTCTGCGGTCTGACCTTTATGGTGCTGATGGGCTATTACTGGGGCAAAAAAGAGGAAAAACGCCTGGGACTGGCATCCGGCAACCCGCTGTCCGGCGGCGCGCAGCATCTCGGCGACGCACAGCATGTGAAAGAACTCAGCGATGCCGAAAAAGCGCTGCGTCGTCCGCATATGTTCTGGGTCAATATTGCGCTGGTGGTTGCCGTCATCGGCACCATGGTGTTTACCAAAATCTCCCCGACCGTAGCCTTTATGATCGCCCTGACGCTGGCGCTGATGTTCAACTATCCGAACGTCGAAATGCAGAAAGATCGCATCAACGCCCACGCCAAAGCGGCGCTGATGATGGCCAGCATACTGTTCGCCGCCGGGGCGTTTACCGGCATCATGAGCGGCACCGGCATGCTGAAGGCCATGTCATTGTCCGCCGTCAGCGTGGTGCCCGAATCGTTCGCCAGCCACATTCCGTTTATCGTCGGCCTGATCTCCATGCCGCTCAGCCTGGTGTTCGATCCCGATTCTTACTACTTCGGCATTATGCCGGTCATCGCCCATACCGTGGACATGCTGGGCGTACCGCCGATTCAGGTTGCTCAGGCCTCCGTTCTCGGACAAATGACCACCGGCTTCCCGGTCAGCCCGCTGACGCCTGCAACCTTTCTGCTGGTCAGCCTGGCGGGCGTGGATCTCGCCGACCACCAGAAATTCTCGATCCCGGTGCTGTGGGCCGCCAGCGTCATTATGACGTTCGCCTGCGTCATCTTCGGGGTCTTCCCGCTTTAGAAACATCGCCGCCGCAGAACCAACCAAGCGGCGGTCACCAACACGTTTGATTACTAAAAGGTATTTCCATGAAGACAATTCGTATTGGCTCCGGGGCCGGCTATGCCGGCGATCGTATCGAACCGGCGGTAGAGCTGGCGCAAAAAGGCGACATTCACTATCTGGTTTTTGAATGTCTGGCGGAGCGCACTATCGCCATCGGGCAAAAACAGAAACAGCAGGATCCTGAGAAAGGCTATAACGAGCTGCTGGCGGACAGAATGCACGCCGTATTGCCCATCTGTCTGGAGAAAGGGATCAAAATCATCACCAACATGGGGTCGGCCAACCCGGTTGCGGCGGGACAGCGCGTGTTGGAGATCGCCAAAACGCTGGGGGCGAAACGCCTGAAAATCGCCGTCGTCACCGGCGACGACGCGCATGCCACGCTGATCACACTCGATGCCCGACTGGACGAAATCGGCAAACCCATTTCCGCCTGCGGCAAAGATATTATTTCCGCCAATGCTTACCTGGGGGCGGACGCGCTGGTTGAGGCGCTGCGTCAGGGGGCGGATATCATCATCGCCGGCCGCGTTTCCGACCCCTCCCTGTTTCTCTCCGCCATGATGTATGAATTCAACTGGGCGGCGGACGACTGGGAGCGATTGGGCAAAGGCACCTGCATCGGCCACCTGCTGGAATGCGCAGGCCAGATCACCGGCGGTTATTACGCCGATCCTGGTTTCAAGGACATTCCGCACCTGGCACGGCTCGGTTTTCCGCTCGCCGAAGTCACTGAAGACGGCAACGCGGTGATCACCAAGGTCGACGGATCCGGCGGACGCGTCTGCGTCGATACCTGTAAAGAACAACTGTTGTATGAAATCCACCGTCCGGATCGCTACATCACCCCCGATGTGATTGCCGATTTCAGCCGCGTGACCTTCACGCAAGAGGGCGAAAATCGCGTACGCGTCGCGGGAGCGAACGGGAGCGCGAAAACCGATACCTTAAAAGTCTCCGTCGGTTATCAGGACGGTTTTATCGGCGAAGGCGAAATCTCCTATGCCGGCCCCGGCGCGGTTGCTCGCGGACGCCTGGCGCTGGAGATCGTTAAACAACGTTTCGCCCTGTGTCAGCTAACCCCGCAGGAAGTGCGCTACGACCTGATCGGCGTCGATTCCCTGCATGGCCCGCAGCGTTCGCAGCAGAGCCAGCCCTATGAAGTCCGTGTACGTGTCGCGGCGCGTTGCAGCGCCAGATCGCAGGCGGTCAAGATCGGTAATGAAGTGGAAACGCTCTACACCAACGGCCCCGCCGGCGGCGGCGGCGTCAACAAAGCCGTCAAAGAAATTCTGGCGATGGATTCCACCCTGCTGCCCCGCGACAGCGTCACGCCCGCCGTCGCCTATCTGGAGATTAAATAATGAAACTGCGTGAAATTGCCCATTCCCGCACCGGGGATAAAGGAAATACCTCCAATATTTCCCTGATTGCCTATCGTGCGGAAGATTATTCCTTGCTGAAAGAAACCATCACCGCGGAAAAAGTCAAAACCTGGTTTGCCGATATCGTCACCGGCGAGGTGGTGCGCTATGAATTACCGGCTATCGGCGCGTTGAACTTTGTGATGTACGGCGCGCTGGGCGGCGGCGTTACCCGTTCGCTGGCGCTGGATATGCACGGTAAAGGATTAAGCTCGGCAATATTGGATATGGATATTTAATCGTCGCGTCTGGCTGTTTACCGGCGGGTAATAAATTACCCGCCGTGGCCGTCCGCGGTCATTATTTTCACGGAGTTTTAATACAATGAATAACAAAATCATTGATGCCGACTATTTCCGCTCATTTTTATATGACGGAATGACGATTATGTTCGGCGGTTTTATGGGCGTCGGGACACCGAAATTATTGGTGGATGAAATTATTAAATCCGGCGTCGTTGATTTAACCATTATCGGCAATGATACCGGTTTTATCGATACCGGCGTCGGCCCGTTAATTGCCAACGGGCAGGTCAAAAAAGTCATCGCCTCGCATATCGGCACCAACCCGGAAACCGGCCGCCGGATGCTCGCCGGCGAAATGGAGGTTGAACTGGTGCCGCAAGGCACGCTGGCCGAACGCATCCGCAGTGGCGGCGCGGGTCTCGGCGGTTTTTTAACCCCGACTGGCGTCGGCACGGTGGTCGAAGACAATAAACAGAAAATAACCCTCGATAATATTACCTATTTATTAGAGCTGCCGCTAAAAGCGGATTTGGCCCTGTTACAGGCCAGTATCGCCGACACCAGCGGAAACCTGGTTTATCGCCTCACCGCGCGTAATTTCAACCCGCTGATTGCCCTCGCCGCCGACCATGTCGTCGCCCAGTGCGAACAGATTGTTCCGCTCGGACAACTGGCGCCGGAATCTATCGTCACCCCTGCCGCCCTGGTCGATCACCTTTATCTGGGAGAGAAATAATGGATGCGAAAGAATTCATTGCCCGCCGGGTGGCAAGAGAACTGAAAAATGGCGACGTGGTTAATTTAGGCATTGGCTTGCCGACCAAAGTCGCGAATTACCTGCCTGAAGGGATTGAGGTTACCTTTCAGTCGGAAAACGGTTTTCTGGGACTGGGCGCGATAACCGAACCGGATGTGAATCTGGTCAACGCCGGCGGACAGCCGTGCGGCATGGTGCCGGGCGCCGCGATGTTCGACAGCGCCTTCTCCTTCGCCCTGATTCGCGGCGGCCACGTCGACGTCTGCGTATTGGGCGGCTTGCAGGTCGACGAACAAGGCAGCCTGGCCAACTGGATGGTGCCGGGGAAAATGGTGCCCGGCATGGGCGGCGCCATGGATCTGGTGGTCGGGGCGAAGAAAGTGATTATCGCGCTGGAGCACTGCGCCAAAAACGGCGACGCCAAATTATTGCGCCGCTGCACCTACCCGCTCACCGCGGTCAATAAAGTCAGCATGGTGGTGACCGAACTGGCGGTATTTCATTTTGTCGATCGGCAAATGGTGCTGAGTGAAATCAGCCCTGACATCACCGTGCAGGCGTTGCGCCAGAAAACCGAGGCAGACTTTATTGTCTCCGCCGACTTACAACCCATGAAAATCAATTAACCGGGGCGACCATGAACGATTCCGTTGTTATTGTTAACGCCAAAAGAACCGCTATCGGCAAGTTCGGCGGCAGTCTGGCCAACACCTCCGCCATTGAGATGGCCGCCGCTACCATTGGTGATTGTCTGTCGACGTTGCCGGACGATCTGACCATTGATGAAGTGATTTTGGGCAACGTACTCCAGGCCGGGCTGGGGCAAAATCCGGCGCATCAGGCCAGCATCGCCGCCGGCATCGGGATTGAAACCCCGTCGCTCACCGTCAGCAAGGTATGCGGCTCCGGTCTGAAAGCCGTCGCGCTCGGCGCGCAGTCCATTCTATCCGGCGATAATCAGGTGTGCGTCGTCGGCGGCATGGAAAACATGAGCGCCGCCCCTTTTCTGCTGGAAAAAGCGCGCCACGGTTACCGCATGGGGCACGGCAAGCTGGTCGACATCATGATTCAGGACGGCCTGTGGTGCGCCTTTAATGACTACCATATGGGCGCCACGGCGGAAAATATCGCCGCACGCTACCATCTGACGCGAGAAGAGCAGGATCGGGTGGCGCTGGCATCGCAGCAAAAAGCGGTTGCCGCGATTGAAAGCGGTCGCTTCAAGGCCGAAATCACCCCAATATCCCTGCGCGGTAAAAAAGAAACCCGTATTTTCGCACAGGACGAATTCCCGCGCGCCGATACGACGCTGGCATCACTGGCCAAGCTCCGTCCGGCCTTCTCCGCCGACGGCACCGTCACCGCAGGGAATGCCTCCGGAATTAACGATGCCGCCGCCACGCTGGTGCTGATGCGCGAATCAACGGCCAGAAAGCAAGGCATTCAGCCGCTGGCGCGTATCCGCAGTTGGGCTTCCGCCGGCGTACCGAGCGAAGTCATGGGGCTGGGGCCGATCCCGGCGACGCAAAAAGCGCTCGGCAAAGCGGGATTAACCATTGGCGACATTGATTTAATCGAAGCCAACGAAGCCTTTGCCGCGCAATATCTGGCGGTACAGCGGGACTTGCGGCTTGATCCTGACAAAGTGAACGTCAATGGCGGCGCCATTGCGCTGGGTCACCCTATCGGCGCCAGCGGCGCGCGTATTCTGGTCACCCTGGTTCATGCCCTGCGCGGCCATGATAAAACGCTGGGGCTGGCCACGCTGTGCATCGGCGGCGGGCAAGGCATCGCCATGATTATTGAGCGTCTCTGAGTCCCCATTCCGTTCACGCCGGGGTCAGGCGACATCCCGCCTGCCTCCGGCATTTTCCCCGATTACTCGTCGGATTGACGCAGACGCGCCAGCGCCTGGTTCAGCATGCGTTCATCAATGCCATGTCCTGCGCCCGGCGCTATATCCAGCGAGCAAGCCGTTCCCAACTGCTGAAAACGCTGCGCGGCGGCGCGGGCATGATCGACGGCGATCACGCCGTCGGCATCGCCATGAATCAAATGCACCGCCACATCGCTGAACGGTTTTTCCGGCAGGGCGGCGAAACGGCCGCTAAAGGCGATAATCTGTCCGGCCAAATGCGGTTCCGCTTTCAGCGCTTCCAGCGACATGATGGAACCTTGAGAGAATCCCACCAGCGTCGTGTGCTGAAAATCAACGCCGCTTTTCCGCTGCCAGTCACGCACGGTGGCGACAAAGCGCGGTATCGCCTCCTCAATACGCGCTAAGCGATTCTCTTCCGTCACGCCTTGCACGGAAAACCACTGACGCCCTTCCCCGTATCCGGTACTGAACGGCCCACCGATACTTACCACCAGCGCCTGCGGAAACGCGGCGGCGAAATAGCGGCCGATCGGCGCCATACCCGCCGGGGTATCGCCCACGCCATGAAAAAGCAACACCAGCCGCTGCGGCGCGGCGGGGTTTTGTACCACGATATTCTGCTGAGTCATTCTGTTTCTCCTGCAAATAACCGGCCCGGCATTCCCGCAGCCGGTTCATATAACCATTGAGAACCACTATACGCCGCGTTATTGCAGGTGAAATCGGGAATTCCTGAACAAGATGTTCATTTTTTTGCAGCAAACGACGCCTTCACTCTCCACTCCGGCAAAAAAAGAATAAAAGCCGCCGCCGGTGTCACTTTTCCCCGGTTATTGCACAGAGATTAATGAAGCGGCAATAAACCTTTTACCCGATGCGTAAAACAGACGAAGAGTACGGTCACGGCTATCACACCAGCAAATCATTATTAAGGGAGCGCGATATATGGCGGACAGACCGGTTAAACAATAAATAAACCCATCCGTGCGACTTTCTATTGGTTAGATGCACTCGCCCTATTAACGGATAACACATTTTATCCAAATCCCAATGTTCCGGGAGGCGGCTTTACGTCCCAAATACATGCAGGAAAAATAAAATGGCGATAACAACGTCCTTATTATCACCGAAAAAACGCGCCTTCAGGCAATCCATGCTGGCAGCCAATATCAGCCTCGCGTTACTGCTGGCGGGGTGCGGAGGCGGCGGAGGCGGGGGCGGCGGTTCCGAGAGCGTAACGCCGGTGCCGGAAACCCCCACCACGCCGATCGAACCCGAAACGCCGACCAATCCTACCGAGCCGGAGGCGCCGACGGAACCCGCCGACACGCGAGCCAAAGTAGGCATTATCGACTCCGGGCTTTCCCCGGACCGCCCCTATATCAACTACGACAATATCGGCGGTTTTGCCTCCTTTGTCGGCGGAAGCAGCACGTTAAACGATAACGCGGGCGACGACGGACACGGAACCACAGTGGCCATGGTGCTGGCCGGACAGGAGTGGCGACAATGGCCCGCCGGCGTGGCGCCTGACAGCCTGCTGTATATCGCCCAGGCATCGAAAGACAATAATTTCGATGTTCTTACTTCCACCCAAGCCGTCAGTTGGCTGTTGGATAACGACGTCAAAATCATCAACATGTCCTATGGCATGACCGAACGCCTGACCACGCCCGAATCGCTGTCAAACGCCAGCCAGCGATACGCCTATCAGCTATTGCGCAACTCACTGCGCGAGATCGTCAGCGCCGAAGCGCTGGCCATCATGTCGACCGGCAATGAGAAAACCTCCGCGCCGGCGCCCGATACGCTGATCCCCGCGATATTCAACGAACCGGAGTTGCAGAAAGGCGTTCTGGCGGTGACCGGATTCGTCGAAGGCTATCTGGTTCCCGTTCCCGATCGTCCACCGGAGCTGTGGGGCTTTGACGCCTGCGGCGCCGCCGCCGCGTACTGCATGAGCGCGCTCGGCTCCACAAAATACCCCAGCCAGAGCAGTTCGGCGGACGGCGAATGGGAATCCGTAACCTCGTACGGCACCTCATATTCCGCGCCGCGCGTGGCGGGAGGCGCCGCGCTGGTCAAGACCGCTTTCCCCTGGATGACCGGCTATAACCTGCAACAAACGCTGCTGACCACCGCCACCTACCGCTCCGATGCCTATACGGGCTACGATGCGGATCTGGCCTACTATGAGACTGTCTATAACGAAGACGGCAGCGTTAAGGAAATCATTTTCCATAGCGGTGAAATTCAGGTTGCCGACACGGCCAACGGCCGCCCCTTCAACGATACTTTCGGCTGGGGCGATCTGAACGTGGAAAAGGCGCTGAAAGGACCGGCGATGTTTTACGCCGACGATTTCACCGCCCGTCTGACCGCCGGCGACTATACCTTCTCCAATGATATCAGCGGCGATTACGGCCTGGTGGTTAACGGCGCCGACAACGCCGGCGGCATCCTGCGCCTGACCGGCGACAACACCTATAAAGGCGACACGCGAATCACCGCCAATAGCCTGTACGTCGACGGTTCCATCGCCGGCAACGCAACGGTGTCGGGCAGCGGAACGCTGGCGGGGAACGGCCGCATCGGCGGCAACGTCAGTAATACGGGGATCGTCGCCACCACCGCGGAAGGCGGTCTGACCGTCGCCGGCAATTATACCCAGGGCAGCGACGGCCTGCTGAGCGTAACCCTGTCCAATCCGTTCACCGTTGAGGGCAGCGCGACGCTGGACGGCACGTTACGCGTCGGCTTACCCAGCAGTACCTATATCGTTGAGGCCCAGGAAACCTTGCTGCATAGCAATCAGGGGATCAGCGGCAGCTTCGCCGCCACCGATCTCGGCCTGTTCCTGACCGGAAATCTGACCTACGGCGCCAATGACGTCACCGGCGCTTTCAGCCGCGTCAATACCGTCGAGGCCGTCGCCAACAGCGGATTACAAGGCGCGGCGCTGTTGCAGACCGCCGCCAACGTGGAGTCTGCCCTACAGGTCGCCGACCGCTGGGTCGGCGCCGACTCAACCACCGAGCAGCAGTCCGCCCTGCTGGCCAAAGCGGCCGCGTTCCAGCAGTTGGCGAGCGCCAGCGCGGCGGCGGCCTCGTTGGATTCGCTCTCCGGGCAGGCCCATGCCTCCAGCAACGCCATCCTGTTTAACAGCCTGGATTACCAGAACCAGTTGCTGAACAACCGGCTGGACCAACTGGGGAACGGCAAAAACTATGGACTGTGGATCGAAACCGGCAAACTGCGCGGCGACCTGAACCAGTCCGGCTATCTGGGCAGCAGCTACGATATCAACCTGACGGCCATCGGTACGGATAGCGACTTCGACACGCCGGGACTGCGCGCTGGGATCGCCTATACCAACAGCCGCATCAAGGCCGAGTATGCCGGCAGCGGCGGCAGCAGCGAGAACGAGTTGCATGGGGTGATGACCTATGCCCGCTACCAGCTCAGCCCCGAATGGTACGTTCAGGGCAACCTGAGCTATCAGCGCGGTCGCGACAAGTTACAGCGCTCCATTCTGCTGGACGACGTTCAGGCGGTGTCCAGCAGCACGACAAGCGATGGCTGGCAGGGTCTGCTGAAAACCGGCTATGCGTTGGCGCTTAACGATGTCTTCAGCGTGCAGCCCTATGCCGGCGTAAAATACAGCTACCTTTCCACCGGCGGCTTTACCGATAGCGGCAGCGAATTCGGCCTGACCGGCGAAGGCAACGACTATTCCCGCACGGTAGGCCTGACCGGGATTAACCTGAGCGCCCGGCAGCAATGGCATCGGGGATGGTGGAGCGCCTTGAGCGTCAACGGCGAATATCAGCACGCCTTCACCAACCCGTCGCTGGACGTAACCGCCCGCTGGAGCGGCCTGGGCCGTGAAGGCGAACGCCTTGATATTCCGGGCATGCGTCTGGACAAAGACGCCCAGTGGGCGGGCGTCAGGCTGGACGTGGGCAAAGCCGCGGATGCGCGCATCTTCCTGCGCGCCGATAAACACTTCGCCGATCGCGGCAACGAGGAAGTGCTGCGCGGCGGCGTCGACGTCTCCTTCTGATAGCGGGGATGCCGACGGGATTAACGCACGCGAGGGGATAATATTTTCCCCCGCGTGTTTTTATCCCGCTACGGGGAGTCCGCTTTATTGGGCATATCATCTTTTTATATATTCTAAGACGTTTTATTTTGCCGGATGAAATAGTTTACCTTTCGCCGATATGTTAGAAATAAAGCTGTTTCAGGCATTAAAAATCATTATCCCATAGCACCAGGGAAATACCGTGCGCAGTTGAAAAAGGGAATCGAGCCATGAAAAAAACCATCCCGTTAATCGCCGTTGCCGCCGTTATCGTTTTAGCGGTTATATACCTTGCTTCTAACGCTAATCAGTATGCCAGCGCCGCGCAAATTATTGGTTCGCTGGCGGGCATCATCACTGTTTTCGCCGTTATAAAATTTATTTTTAAAAGAAGAATCGATAAGTCCAGTTTATACGTGGCCATCGCCTTCGTCATTTCATCCTTTATCGGCACCACCCTTACCGTTATCCTATTCCATGAATCCCCGGTTTACCTAAAAGCCATCATCGTCGGCGGCATCACCCTGGCAGGCGTCGCGATCGCCCTGACGACGTTGAAAAGACGGCCGATACAACCGAACCGATGATGTTGGCTATGCCAATTTCAAGAAAGCCCCCACAGTGAGTAAACATTGCCGGTGCAAATCGCCGGCAACGCCGATATTGCCCCCCTAATGGATGCTGTCTCTTAGTCACATTTACTGTTAACGGTATATGTAAGCTCAATGCAATTTCTAATAGGTGAGGGATCCCTGGAAAATAATTAAGCATTATTTGATAGATTGTCTTAGATCGCAGGACGCGGTCTTTTAAAGGTTTTCCTTCGCGTAAAAAATCGCGCTGAGGTGGGCGTGACCGCCGGGTGAGCGGCAGGGACCGCCGCGAAAGCCAGTGCCGCGCCGGGAGCGCGTCAATGGCGGCCCGACCAGCGGTCACGAACGCCGAAGGTATCGCGTAGCGACGCGATTTCCGCGAAAAGCCCGGGGCCACGGGGCGGCGGCGACTGAGCCGCCTCGTGTCGGGCGCGTACTGCGACGGTCGCAGAAATCGACTGAGGTTAGTGCGCACGAAACCCACACTGTGCTTACAGAAATTCTTTCCCCAAATTTGCGGGCAACCCAAAGCCTAATGCGCAACAGCCCCAGGCGCCGCAGGCACCTTCCGAGGAACATTCCAGTCCGGCGTTTTGCCGCCCGCCAGATGGCGCACGAAAAAATCCAGCGCCTTGCGCTGCCCGTAGGCACCGCCGCTGACGCCGTGACCGCCGCCCGGCACGTAGAACAGATCGAACTCCTTACCGGCTTTAATCAGCCGATCCGCCACCTGCAAGGTGCTCGACGGGTCGACGTTATCATCCAGCTCCCCCACCATCAGCAGCAGCTTGCCCTGTAGACGCCAGGCGTTTTCAACATTGGACGCCGCCGCATACCACGGCCCCAGCGGCCAGCCCATCCACTGCTCGTTCCACCAGTTTTTATCCATCCGGTTATCATGGCTGCCGGAGTCGGCTACCGCCACCTTATAGAATTCGGGATGAAACAGCAGCGCGGCCATGGCGCTCTGACCGCCGGCGGATACGCCGATAATCCCCACGCCGCGGGAAATATCGTACCAGGGCAGGCGTTGCGCCGCCGCCCGGTGCCACAAAATGCGGTCGGGAAATCCCGCGTCTTGCAGATTGCGCCAGGCCACATCATGAAAGGCGCGCGAACGGTTATTGGTGCCCATGCCGTCGATTTTCGCCACCGCAAAACCCAACTCGGTCAACGGCTCCGGGAGAAAGGAGAAATCCTTGGGCACGAAGGAACCGTGCGGCCCGGCATAGATACTCTCCACCACCGGATATTTATTGGCGGCCTTAAGATAACGCGGCGGATAAATCAATCCCCAAATCGCCGTTTCGCCATCCCGTCCCGCCGCCCGGAACGGAATGGGCGGACGCCAGCCCGCCATTTTCAGACGGCCGATATCGGCGCGGTTCACCTCCATAAGCCGGCGATTATCGGCGCTGCGGTAAAGCACGGTGACCGGCGGAAGATCGTAGCGGGAATAGGTATCGACATAAAACTTGCCGTCAGGCGAGAAGTTCAGCGTGTGATTCGCCGTTTCCGCGCTCAGCCTGGTCAGCCCGCCGCCGTCGAAGCCGATTTTGTAGCCGTACATATAGTAGGGATCGTCATCTTTCGTCATCCCCGACGCGCTGAAGTAAATCACCCGCTGCTTTTCATCCACCCAGTGAACGGCGCGCACCACCCAGTCGCCCTGGGTGATGGGGTTTTTCACTTTCCCCGTCACCCCGTCATATAAATAAAGATGCTGCCATCCGCTGCGTTCGGACGCCCAGATAATCTCTTTACCATCTGATAAATCACGGCGAAAACGCTTACCGCTGCCGGTCGCCAGACCGGTCAGCTCCGCGTAATCAATAAAGGTTTCCGAGGTTTCATCGATAAGCGGGCGGGCTTTCCCCGTTTCGGCATCCACTTCAATAACCCGGTATCGCTGATGTCCGCGCTGGTTGTATTCGAAGGTAAACGCCCGGCTATCCAGCCGCCACGCCGGCGAAGTGAGCATAAAAGGCTGCGGGAAAAGCGACGAATCAATGGGCGTTATGCTGCGTGAAGCTATGTCCACCAGCACTGGCTGGGATATATCCAGCGCATCGCCGGGTTTGGGATAGGAAAGGGATCGATATTTGGGCTGCACCTGGTCGGCGGGCGAAGATTCAACGTAATGCACCCGGCGTTTCTCCGCCCGTTGAATGCGATACAGCGCCAGCTTTGAGCTATCCGGCGACCAGCTCAACGTCTCCTGCGCATACTCCTCTTCCTGCGTGCCGTCGCGCGTGAGCGATATCCGCAGACCGCGCGCTTTGTCGATCAATACCAGATTGTGATTCTCGATCAATGCCTCCCATTCGCCGTCGGGCGATATCCGTCCCCGCGGGCCGGGCCGGGCGAACGCTTCGGCGCGGGAAACGGACAGATCCGCCTGCACCCGGCAGCGGTAATGCTCCAGATCGCAGCGCAGCAATCGCCTTCCCTGAGGGATAAACAGCGCATTTTCCGCCGCCGAATAATCCACCTGCGCCAAAGGCAGCGAGGTGGCGGTCGCCGGCGCCGCCAGCAGCGGGTTTAAGGCCCGCGCCAGACGAGCATGATCGAAAGCAGGACGCTGCCGCAGGTTCGCCACATCCACCCACATAAACTCATGCCCGGCGGGCCGGCCATTACCGGCCGCCACGCTGCGGCGATAAAAAAATCCCTGGCTATCGGGCTGCCAGCTCATCCGCCCCGGATAGTGGTGCGCCAACTGGCGGTAATGTTCCGCCAGTCCCTGCGCGCGCCGATAATCCTCCGGGCCGGGCGCCGCGTTATTCGCTGCGGCAGACATCGCCAATCCCATCAGGGCGACCATCGTCCCGATGCCTCTCCCCTTCAGATAACGGTTCGCTCCTATCACGCTCTACCTCATCCTGTTCTTGCTGTGTAACCATGCCGGATGTCAAATGCAACCGATGCGAATGAAAGGCCGCCAATGCGTCGCGGTGCGCCACGCTGACGATAGCGCTGCCCGGCAGGCCAGCCAGTAGCGCCTGATAAACCTGCCGTTCGGTGTCCGCATCAAGCGCGCTGGTCGCCTCATCCAGAAAAATAAAGTCCGGCCGATGCAATAGCGCTCTGGCCAGCGCCAATCGCTGCTGTTCGCCGCCGGAGAGCCGCTGTTGCCAGCGATCGCTGGCGCTCAACAGGCTAATCGCCTGCGGCAAACAGCTCTGCGTCAGCGCCTGTCGGCACTGCTCATCGCTAAAATCGGCTTCATCATGGGGATAACAGAGCGCCGCCTTCAGCGTGCCGCTCGGGATATAGCTTTTCTGCGGCAGGAACAGGAAACGACCGGCGGCCGCACGGACGATCTCGCCCTCGCCGTACGACCACAGCCCAGCGCAGGCGCGCAGCAGGGTGCTTTTTCCTACGCCCGAGGGGCCGTCAATCAGCCAGCGTTCGCCGGGCAATACCCGCCATTGCTCCACCGTGGTCAGTTCCTTGCCTTCAGGGGTGGTCAGGCGCAGCCGCCGGCAGTCGAACCCCGGCGCGTCGCTCTCCCGCAGACGAATAGCCGATGGCGCGCGATCGGATTGATTCAGCGCCTGTTCCAGATCGCGCAGCCGGTTGGTCAGCGCCAGCCAGCGGGTAAAGGCTTCATAGGCCTGCATAAAATAGCTCAACGTGGAACGCAGGGAGCCGTAGGCCATCTGGATGCGCGTCAGATCGCCGAAACTGATCTCGCCGCGCAGCAGCTGCGGCAACGTCAGCAGCGTCGGCAATGGCGAAACGAAATGGGAAAAGGTGCTCTGGCCCAGCGACACGGCAAAGCTGCGGCGGATGATGGCCAGCGCGTTTTCCCGCAGCAGATGGAAACGCTGCGCCAGGCGCTGTCCTTCCCGCCCGCCGCCCTGATAAAATGCGATCTGCTCCGCGTTTTCCCGTACCTGCATCGCCAGAAAACGGAAGTCGCCCTCGGCGTTCTGTTGCTGCATATTCAAACCGATCAATGAGTTGCCCAGCCAGTGGGAAATATACAGTTGCAGAAAGGCGCAGATAAACGCGGCATAAACCATATGGCCGGGAATCGCCCATTCACCGCCCAACGCGCTGAAGCGCAGGGTGCCGGCCACCGACCACAACAGTACGGTGTAGGTCGCCGTGTTGATAACCACCGAGACCAGGCTGAGGAAAAAATTCAGCGACGCCCCCACCAGTTCGCTGACGTCGTCGGCGATGCGCTGATCGGTATTGGTCAGCATGCCGTCCCGCTCCAGCCGGTAATACGCCGGCGTTCCCGTCCAGCGCCGGAGATAGCGTAAAGTTAACCAGGTGCGCCAGCGCAGCGCCAGATAGTGGTTAAAGATAACGCTGATTTCCGGCAGCAGCATCGCCCCCAGCCCGAAAATGAAATTGAGCACGAACAGCGGCTTAATCTGCCGCCAGTCCAGCGCAATCAGCGCATCGGTGAATCTGCCGGTGATACGGTTTACTTCCACATGGAGGTAGGCGTTGCCTAGCATGATGGCGATGATAATCGCCAGCAATATCAGCGCCAGATAGTTATCCGATGAGCGCCAGTAAGGCAGCAAAATCTGCCGGATGCCCGGTCGAAGATGACTTTCATCACGTTGTTTCAATGACTTTGATACCCGTATCCGATCGCGCGTCGGTCAAGCATCCGCCGACGCGCCTGATGTAGCCGCCCGCGGCGACATAGTTTTTAAATCAATGTCATACGTTATAGCGAATCCCAATCAGTCATTCCCGCGCAGGCGGGAATGACTGATATCAACGCACTACCTGAAAGTAGATCCCCGCCTGCGCGGGGATGACTATTCCGCAGTGGGTTTGTCGGCAACCCTGCGCGGCGATCAGAACGAATAGGTGCCGGTCAGACGCCAGGTCCGTCCTTCTTTCACTCCCACATAGCTGTCTGTGGAGGTGGAGTAATAGAGATCGCGATCGAAGACGTTATCCACCCCCAGCCGCAGCGACCAGTCAGGCTGGCGATAAAATACCGATACGTCGGTTTGCGCCTGGCTGCCGATGGTGAAGTAGTTGCCGATGGTGCCGTTTCTGGACGTTTTCGAGGTGCCGCTGATACCCACGGATGCCCCCGCGCCCTGCAACCGGCCGCTCTGAATCTCATAAGAGGTCCATAGATTGGCGGTATGGCGCGGCGTATCGTTGAAGGTATTCCAGAAGCTGCTGTTCGGCGTTTTCTTTTCCGAATAGGTGTAGCTGCCGCTCACTTCCCAGCCCGGTAACAGAGTGCCGTTCAGGTCGACGTCGAAACCTTTGCTCTGCCGCCCCTCGGCTCCGACCGCGATGCCGTTGTTGAACACAACCACGTTATTCTGGCGAATATCGAACAGCGCGGTGGTCAGCGTCAGGTTATCGTCCAGCAGGTTTACCTTCAGGCCGATCTCCTTCGACTTGCCGGTGGCCGGCGGCAGCACTTCCCCGGTCTGACGGTTAACCTGCGCATTGCCGCTGAAGCTGTTGAGATAGTTGGCATACACCGTCACATCCGGCGTGATATCGTAGCTGACGCCGTAGTTGGGGATCCATTTGTCGGTGGTGTAGCTGACCACGCCGCTGGTGGTCAGATAGGTGTTATTCCAACTGGAGCGCTTTAAGGAGACCTGAACATGCAGCCGCTCCCATAAATCGATCGAGTCCTGCAACAGGATCCCGCTCTGAATCATCTTGCTGCGGCTGACGCGATAGTCCGGTTCGCCGATGCCGCCGTACACCAGCGAATCCGGATCGAAGACGTTGCCGTTGCTCAACAGGATGAAACGGCCGTCATAGCTGTTATAGCGCTCATACTGATAGTCGTGTCCGATCAACAACGTCTGCTTCACCGGGCCGGTTTCGATCACGCCGCGGACGTCGTTTTGCAGATTCCAGGACTGATCGGTGTATTTATTGGCCAGAGGATGACTGAGTTTATCGCCATCGGCCTCAATGATCAGCGTTTCATTCATTTTTGCCTGGCCGGAGGTGCTCTGGAAATTGGCCTTGCTGTTAAACGTCCAGCTACCGAACAGATCCTGTTGCAAGTCGTAATAGGCATTCGTGGTTTTAGTCTTGAAGTGGTCGTCCTTGTCGCCCAGACGATATACCGGCAGCTTCTGCACCCTTCCGTTGCTGTAGAAGGTGCCGGCCGGGCCGGAGTTTCTCTCCTTGTTAAATTCGGCGCCGATAAGAATACGGGTGGAATCCCCTTGCCAGGCCAGCGCCGGCGCCAGATAGTCGCCATGATTGCCGTTAAAGTCCGGGAAAGCGGAATTGGATTTCATGGTGGACGCATTGAGCCGATAGCTAAAGGCCTTATCGTCGGTGAGCGCGCCCCCGAGATCGATAGCCGTCTTGAACTCCCCGTAGCGCGCCGCCTCCACTTTCACCCGGCGCAGCGGCTCGGTGACCGGCTTCTTGCGCACCAGATTGATGGTTCCGGCGGGCGAGCTGCTGCCCGACAGCACGGACTGCGGCCCCTTGATGACCTCAATACGCTCGACGCCTTCAATGGACGTCCCCTGCCCCACCCCCGCATTGCCGGAGCCGGCCACCCCATCCGTCAGGCCGGAGGTCACGCCGTAGCCGCGCATCCAATAGGTTAGCGTCCCGCGGTTGTTGCGAATCGCACTCACGCCGGCGGAATTTTTCAACGCCTCCTCCAGCGAGGTGGCCTGGCGGTCATTAATCAGCTTGCTGCTGATCACCTGCACCGACTGCGCCGTCTGCTGCAACGGCGTATTAACGCGCAGCGCGGAAGAGGAATCGCCGGGATTGAGAACGAATTCATCTTCGCCGGCGCCGGTTACGGTAATGGCCGGCAAGGTTTTATCATTCGCCTGGGCGGCGGCGACGCTGTTGCCCTGCGATGAAACAATGGTCAGCGTGCCGTTATCCGTCGAGGTCAATAACAGCGGGCTGCCCTGCAACAGGCGCAATATCGCCTGACGCGTGGTGTAGCTGCCGTTCAGCGCGGGGGCCTGATAATTCGCCACCAGCGCCGGATTAAAAGAGATGGTCTGATTACTTTGATTGGCGACGGCCAATAACCCTTTTTGTAAGTCACCCGCCGGGATGGAAAACGTAATAGCTTGATCCGCGGCCTGCGCCGTCATGGGGATCGCCGCGGTACTTAATATCAATGCGGTGGCGGCATTAATGGTAAACAGTCTGGTGAAGAATAAACGTTTTTTAAACCCCAACCCCGCTGTATTGAAATAGTTTTGCTGCTTGCTCATTTTAATCCTCGTCAATTGTAACAGTTGCTGGCTACCGCATTTTTTTGCTCTTCATCTGTTCTGTGCATCGACGAGAAAAAAGCGACAATAAAAATAAAGATTTTTTGGTATAAGATATTATTCCTTTATTATTTGTTTGATTCCCATTATTTTTATTTTCACCGCACGGTGAATCCCGGTTATGCCCTTCCCCAACTTCATTAGCGGCGCGCTGACTAATCACAAGATGAATCATTTATTTTTCTTTATCGTTCAAGCTTCAAAATAACAATTCTAAATAAACATATAAGAAAATCGTCGTTTAACTCGCTGTCATTTTGTCTTACAAAAAGCGAACGGAATCTTTGCATCTCTTAAAAAATGCCTGGTTCTTTGTTTTGTGCTTTTGGGTTACCCCCGGCTCAAACAGAATGATTTTTGCTTATGGTTCACGCGCTTGAGGATGCCCATGCTCACTGAGGCTGGTAAAAAACCTGATCTACTTTCGTTGATCTTTCGCAGCGATTATCGTTGGCTTACCGACCGGCTCCGCCGTCGTATCGCCTATGGCTGCGAAGCGGAAGACGTCGCCTCAGAGGCGTTTTTAAGGCTGGCTTCGCTGCCCGATCTGGCCAGCGTGCAGGAACCGCGCGCCATGCTGACCACCCTGGCCAAACGCGTGCTGTATGAAAACTGGCGCAAGCGCGATCTGGAAAAAGCCTATTTCGCCGCTCTGGCCAACAAGCCGGAGCTTTACCATCCCTCGCCGGAAGAACAGCAGTTGCTGATGGAAGCGCTGCTCACCATCGATCAGGCGCTGGAAGGCTTATCCATCAAGGCAAGACAGGCCTTTCTCTATAGCCAGTTGGACGGCATGACCTATGCCGACATTGCCGAAAAACTGGGCGTTTCCGTCAGCATGGTCAGGAAATATATCGCTAAAGCGCTAACCAATTGCTATCTGGCGACGCAGGATAGCGGAAATTAACCGATGAGCATCATGGCCAGACAACATATTGATGACCCGGTCGCCCGGCAAGCGATTGAATGGATGGTGCTGTTGCGCTCGGGTGAAGCAACCCGAACCGACTATGACGATTACCAGCGCTGGCGGCGGGAGAATGCGCGGCACGAGCAGGCCTGCCGGCGTATTGAACAGACGTTGGGACAATTCCAGCCGCTGCTTGAGGCGCTTCCCCATGAGCCGATCCGCCAGGCGTTGCTGGCGCCTTCCAGCCGCCGCAAAGCGCTGCAATACGGTCTGGGCATGATTTCCGTCTTCACCCTGAGCAGCCTGTTGCTAAACCGGCACTATCCGCTGTCGCCGCTCTTGTCCGATGCGAAAACCGCCACCGCGCAGCGGAAAGTGCTGCCTTTGAATGACGGCAGCACGCTAACCCTGAACGCCCGCACCGCCGTGGATATCCATGTGCGTCCCGAAGCCGAAGTGCGGCGGATTACGCTGCACAGCGGCGGCATGCTGGCCAATATTGCGCAGGATCCTCAACGTCCGTTTATGATTTCCACCACTATGGGCGACATCGTGGCGTTGCAGGCCAACGTGAATGTGCGTTATGAGGACGGCGGCGTACACGTCGGCGTACTGGATAATATCGCCAAAATCACTAACCGGCTCGGTCAAAGCGTACGGATTAACGCCGGCCACGGCGCCTGGTTTGATCACGCCTCGCTCTATAACATCGCCATTACCCCCGAAGCGGAAACCGCCTGGCTGCAAGGCCGGCTGGAAGTGCGCGATCGTTCGCTGGCTTCCGTCGTCCGTTCGCTACGCGATTACACGCCCGGCATCATCCGTCTGGACCCCGCCGTCGCCGATTTGCGCGTCAGCGGAAACTTCCCGCTGGACGACATCAACTACACGCTGGACGCATTGGCGCAAACCATGCCCATCGCCATCGTACACACCTCGGATTACTGGATACATATTCGCCAGGCCAGTCTCTGACGGAGGGCGGAGAAAAAATTCACGTCCGCCGGTGACGCTTTTTCCGTTTCGCCGCACATAACTGATAGAGGGCATAGCGTTCTCGCTTAATCGATCACCGACAAAGCAGCAACAGCAGGGGTAGTAGGTGCAACAGGCATTATTGAAACAGCGCGTCGGAGCCGCTCACTCCTCATGGCAATACGGCAAGCCCGCGCCACATCACGATATAAACACGCCGCGCCGGGGAGAAGGCAAAAAAGCCGTTATCAGTTTTCTGGCGGTGTTATTGCTGCATACGGCGGCCATCGCGCTGCTTATCACCCGAACAACGGAATATACGCCGCTCAATCTGGTCAATCCCGCGGAAAGCGTCACCATTCAGGCCGCCCTGGTTGAAGAACCGGAGCCGGAACCGGTAGCTGAGGTCACGCCCGAACCGCCGGTGCTGACGTCGGATCAGGGCGAACGCGAGATTGCGCCCGTGGTGGAACAACAGCCGGCACCGCCTGAACCGTTGCCGCCGCCGGTTAAACGCGAAGTAAAAACGCCGCCCAAACCGCAGGTTAAGCCGCGACCGGTACAGCCGAAAACCGTTACGCAACCTCAGCCTGCCGCCCGTACCGAGCGGCCGTCGGCGCCGGCGTCGACCTCACCGACGACCGCCGCAGAGCTGGCGCCCGGCAATAGCAGAGGCAACATGATGGAGAACAACCCGGGGGCGATCCCCAAGAATGTCGCTTCGGTGGGATGTGCCGTGCCGCAGCCGGAATACCCGCGTCGCGCCCGGCGTCTGCAACAGGAAGGAGAAGTGCTGATTCGTCTGGTGATCGGTCCGGAGGGCCGTTTAATCAGGCATGAAATCGCCCGCGGCAGCGGATATGAAGCGCTGGATCAGGCTGCAATGTCCGCGGTGGCGCAGGCGCGTTGCACCCCATACCGCGAAAACGGCCAGGCGATTAGCGTGATGACGCTGCAACCGGTGAATTTCAAGCTATCGCGTTAACAGTCGACAGACAAACGCACGCCGGCGGCAAAACGTTCGCCCTCCGTCCGACGGCGTCTGGATGAAGGTTTATTGATAAGAGGTAACACATGAACACGTTAGATATTTACCATTTTTGGCAACAGGGCGATGCGGTAACCCACTCCGTGGCGATTATCCTGCTGGTGATGTCCCTGCTTTCCTGGACAGTGATGCTGTTGAAGGCGCTGCAATTGCTGGCGCTGAACAAAAGCGTGAATTACAGCCGGCATGCGTTCTGGCAGGCATCGACATTGCAGGAAAGCCTGCAACCGTTCGGCGGCGCCGGCTTTAACCCGTTTCGCGACCTGGTTATCGAGGGACATGCCTTGCTGAAGCACCCGCACAAGTTCTCTTCGACGCTGGGCGGCCACGTCGATCTCAGCGACTGGCTGGTGAGGGGATTAAGCAATACGCTGGATACCAACGCCGGAAAGTTGCAGTCGGGATTGGGTACGCTGGCGTCCATCGGCAGCACGGCGCCGTTTATCGGCCTGCTGGGAACGGTATGGGGCATCTTCCATGCGCTGCAAACCATCAGTTCCATCGGTCAGCCCGACCTGGCGCAGGTGGCGGGTCCGGTGGGCGAAGCGCTGATCATGACCGCCTTCGGCCTGTTTGTCGCCATCCCCGCCGTATTGGGGTTTAACGCCATCAATCGCCGCAACCGCGTGGTGCTGCATGCCATGAATCGGTTCGCCCACGATCTCCACGCCTATTTGCTTACCGGCGCCCGCGTCGACGCGTCGAGCGCCGACGCTACGCCGGACGCTCAGGGCCGCCCTGCCGCCGCGGTTGAACGCTCCGCCTGACGAGGAAAATCGCCATGAGTATGTCATCTCCATTTGAAAATCAGGACGACGCGCTGCTCAACGACATCAATATGACGCCGTTTATCGACGTGATGCTGGTGCTGCTGATTGTGTTTATGATTACCTTGCCGGTGATCAATCACGCGGTAAAAGTGGAATTGCCGCGGGCCAACGTGGAGAAAATCAAGAAGGATCCGCAGGCGGTGGATATCGCGATTACCGCCGACGGGCAGATCAACTGGAATAAGGAAGCCGTGGACGACGCCCAGCTCGCCGAGCGGCTGGACAGCGCCGCCGCGCAGGAAACCCGTCCCAATATCCGGCTGTCCGCCGACCAGGCGGTGGAGTACGGCCGGGTGGCCTACGTGATGACTACCGCCCAGCAGCGCGGCCTGAGCAAAATTGATTTTGTGTTGCAGCCGGTTAAAAATCCCTGAGCTTTCTGACCCCACCCCAACCCTCCCCTTCACAGGGGCTGTCTCTTATACACAAATACGGGAGTGCTGACGGGGTTGGTTGTTACGCGGCGTAAAAAATTATGCAGCGGTGGACTTGGCCGCCGAGTGAGCCGCATGGATGCGGCGAAAGCCAGTGCCGCGTCGGGAACGCGTCACTGGCGGCTCGAATAGCGGTCAAGAACACCGATGGCACCGCGCAGCGGCATAATTTAGCCGCAAGCCCAGGTTCATAGGGGGCTGGCGCTTGAGCCCCCTATGTCGGGCGCGTGCTACGACGTAGCATGGAAATGGCGGCATTGTGGCGCACGAAACTGCCTCTGAGTCCGCATAAAAATGTGACTAAGAGACAGTCACAGGGGAGGGAGTTTAGCTCCTCCCCCATTGGCAAAGAAAATCCCATCCGCGGGTGACACTTTATCCGCCGGATTGCACATACCAGATAGAACCCTATCTTATTCGGATATTGAACGATGTTTTCTCTTCACCCAACGCCCTCGGTTGATGCCCCTCAGACCGAAGCGCTGCAATCAGCGGCCGAACAGATCCTGACGCTGGCCGGCGCCAAAGGCGCGACGCAAACCGCGGTCTACGTCTCCCAGGGCAGCCGCCGCAATATCAAGATCAGAAACGGCGATATCGACACCCTGACGCAAAATCACGGCCGGCACCTGTCGGTTACGGTCTACTTCGGCCTGCGTTCAGGCTCCGTCTCGTCGACCCAGTTCAGTCCGGATGCGCTGCGGGAAGCGGTGGAATCCGCCTGTACGCTGGCAAAATATGGCGATGAAGATCCCTACGGCGGACTGCCGGACCAACACCGGCTGGCGACCGATATCCGCGATCTCGAGCTGTATGACGCCGAGGCGCTGAGCGTCGAACAGGCGCTGGCACTGGCGCGGCGGGCCGAGCAGGCGGCCAATGAAACCGCGCCCGGAGACTGTCACAACGAAAGCGCGGCGATCGCGTCGTATCAGGGGCAGTTTATTCTGGCCAACTCCAGCGGATTCTGCGCGGGTTATCCCTCCTCCAGCCATACCCTGTGGAGTCAGGCGCTGGCGCGCAACGCCGACCAGCGGCAACGGGGCCACTGGAGCCTGACCCGACGCGCTCCCGCTCAGCTGGTTCAGCCGGAAACCATCGGCCGCATCGCCGCCGAGCGGGCGCTGGCGCAGTTGGGGGCGCAAAAACTCGCCACCCGGCGCTGCCCGGTGCTGTTTGAAGCGCCGGCGGCGCACAGTCTGATTCATCATCTGGTTAACGCGCTGAGCGGCGGATCGCTGTACCGCTCCGCCTCCTTTTTGGGGCTGTGCGCCGGGGAAAGCATTATCGCCCCCCATCTGAGCCTGTATGAAGACCCGTTTATTCCCGGCGCGCCGGCCAGCGCCTGTTTCGACGCAGAAGGCGTGGCGGCCTCGGCGCGCCATGTGATTGAGGACGGGGTGGCGCAGGGCTACTTTCTCTCCAGCTATAGCGCGCGTCGGCTGGGGCTGATCACCACCGGCAACGCGGGCGGCGCCTGCAACCTCAGCGTCGCCAGCAGCCTGAGCCGTCCCGACGATACCCTGCCCGTCCTGCTGCGCAACATGCATAACGGGCTGCTGGTCACCACGCTGCTGGGACAGGGCCTGAATCCGATGACCGGCGACTACTCGCAAGGGGTATCCGGCTTCTGGGTGGAAAACGGCGAAATTCAGTACCCGGTGGAGGAGATCACCATCGCCGGCAACCTGAAAACCATGCTGCGGCAGTGCGTCGCGCTGGGCGCCGATGCGCACACCCAGGGCTACCTGACGTGCGGATCGCTGCTGATTGCAGAGATGCAGATCGCCGGCCGGTAACTCCGCCCCTTTACAGCAACAGGATAATCAGAATGGTAACGCACGCTACGGATGCTTCGCTTTCTCCCGCACTGAGCGAGTTTTCACTGGAGACAACCGATCTCAGTCACGCCCTGAGCCATATTATGCAGCGCCGGGTGGACTACGCCGACCTCTATTTCCAGAGCCGCCAGCAGGAGAGCTGGCAATTGGAAAACGGCATTGTCCGTCCGACCGGCTTCAGCCGCGATCGCGGCGTGGGCGTTCGCGCCGTCAGCGGCGAAAAAACCGCCTTCTCCTATAGCAATGACATTTCCGCCGGCGCCTTGTTGCAGGCGGCCGATACGGTCAGGGACATTACCCGTCAGGGGCAACACGCCAGCGTTGCGCTGCCCGCGGCGCTGCCGCACGGCGCCGCGCCGCTTTATCCGGCGGACAATCCACTGACCTCCCTCACCGAGCAGCACAAGCACCAGTTGCTGACCTCCATCGATCGTCAGGCCAGAGCCCGCGATCCGCGCGTGACGCAGGTCTCCGCGTATCTTAACGCCGCGCATGAAACCGTGATTATCGCCCGCCACGACGGCAAACTGGCCGCCGATGCGCGTCCGCTGGTCAATCTATTTATCAGCGTGGTGGTGGAACAGCAGGGCCGTAGAGAAACCGGCTCCAGCGGCGGGGGCCGACGCCTCGACTACCGTTTCTTCGACGATGAAAGCGTGGCGCAGTGGGTACGCCAGGCCGTCGATCAGGCGCTGAATAATCTGGACGCCGCTCCCGCCCCCGCGGGAACCTACAGCGTGGTGCTGGGGGCAGGCTCTCCCGGCATCCTGCTGCATGAAGCCATCGGCCACGGACTGGAAGGAGATTTCAACCGTAAAGGCAGCTCGGCATTTTCCAACCTGCTGGGAGAACGCGTTGCGGCCAAAGGCATTACCGTGGTGGATGACGGTACGCTGGCCTCGCGCCGCGGTTCGCTCCATGTGGATGACGAAGGCACCCCCACCCAGACCACCACGCTGATTGAAGACGGTCTGCTGCGCGGCTACTTGCAGGACAGCCTGAATGCCCGGCTGATGAACGCCGCGCTGACGGGCAACGCCCGCCGGGCCTCCTACGCCTCGCTGCCGCTGCCGCGCATGACCAACACCTATATGCTGGCGGGACAATATCCCGCCGACGAGATTATCGCCTCGGTAAAAAACGGGCTGTATGCCGCCGGCTTTGGCGGCGGACAGGTCGATATCAGCAGCGGTAAGTATGTGTTTGCAACCACCGAAGCCTATCTGATTGAAAATGGGAAAATTACCCGCCCGGTGAAGGGGGCGACGCTGATCGGCCACGGGCCGGAGGCGCTGCTGCACGTGTCGATGGTCGGCAATAATCTGGCGTTGGATGACGGCAATATCACCTGTAGCAAGGAAGGCCAGACTCTGCCGGTCAGCGTCGGTCAACCCACGTTGCGCATCGACAACATGACGGTGGGCGGCTCGCAATAATGCCCATGCTGCGTCAGCGATTTTAGCCCCTTTTCTGTATGGAGATACCATGTCCGACGTCATTATCACCACCAGCGACGCATCGCTGGATACCTTGCTCAATAATAGCGACACGCCGATATTGCTCGATCTGTGGGCGCCCTGGTGCCAGCCCTGCAAAACGCTGGCGCCGCTGCTGGAGACGCTGGCCGAAAACGCCGCCCAGAAGCTGACCGTGGCGAAACTGGATGTCGAACAATACCCGGCGGTGATGCGGCGCTTTGGCGTACGCAGCATTCCCACCCTACTGCTGTTCCGCAACGGAGAAGAAATCTCGCGGCAAATCGGCATGAAAACGCTGGCTCAGCTACGGGGATGGCTGGCGTCACACCAGATCGCCCTGGAGCAGCATGCCCCGCCGACCGCCAATGCCCCCCTGCGCTGGGGAGCATTCTACGGCGACCCGTCGCTGCACGAATTCCTGTTTCAGCGCCTGCGGCGGCATGCCGCGGACGGTCGCATCGAAAAGGCGTTCTCTCCCTACTGGCTGGATGATAAAGGCACAACCTCGGCGGCGCTGGCGCACAGCGCGCAGATTGAAGTCTTCGAACGGGTTACCGGCCTGCCCGCCGCCATCGCCTGCCTGCTGGAGAATTTACCCGCCGCCACGCCGGCGCAGGTGGATGCGCTGGCGAACGCCCTGCTTCCCGGCAAGGATGTCGGGGACGTGCCGTTACGTTGGCTGCACATGTGGCTGGGCGACAGCTTTTATCCGTGGGCGGCGTGGCTGGCACAACCGGCGCTGGATGATCTGCGCCGTCAATGGCTGGCGTACGTCGGCAGGCATCTTGCCGGCACGCCGGTGGCGGAAACCGACTGGGCGGCGCTGCATCAACAGGCGACGGCATTGCTGCAAAACGCCGACGACGATCAGGAGTTGGAAAAATATATCGCCGCCCTGCTCGCCCTGCTTTCTCCGCCGCCGGATGCCGCCGACGCGCAAAGCTGGCGCGCCATTAGCATACAGCTCGGTTTTGCGCTGGCGCAGCTGGCGCAAATTCAGGCGGGCTGGAGCCATGAGGAGCGGGCTACCCCCGCGCGACGTCTTGCATGGTTCAAAGCGCAGGAAGCGGCCGCTGAAGGAAACCAACTGACGGATAAGCAAATCGTCGAATTACGCGCCCGCTGGCTGGAGGAAAATTCGCCATTCGCCGCCAAAGAAGCGGCGTTCTATCGCCACTACTCGTCACATCTGGCAACGCTCATAGCGCCGCTGGAGGAACAATGGTGGTCGCTGCTCCATAACGCGCCGCGCTTTCGCCCCCCGCTGGAGTGAATCACGCCGATGCATCCCCCGCCGTGGGGAATGTAACGTCATCGTCCGCCTGCGCCCAATTTCGCCAATGCAGGCTGGCGAGCGGATCCTGGTCATGCAATGCCGCCGCCGTCTCCTCGCGCCAGCGTTGCAATAGCGCCTTTTTCCCCGCCAGACCGAGGATTTTCGCCGCCGATGCCGGATCGGTCGCTTGTTCCACCAGCAAACGCAATGCCGGCAATGCCAGGGAGGAACGGGAAACCAGCCGGGACAGCGCGGCGAAACTCGCCTCCATCGGCCGGTGAGCGAATGCAAATCCCGCCAGCGCACGCCAGTCTTCCTGTTCCAGCTCGTTATCGTCGTTCAACGCTACAGGCAAGGCCAGCGGAATAAGACGACGCAGCCAGAACCAATCCCGCGCCAGTTGCCGGGTCGCCTGCTCGACCAGTGAATAACCTTCGGCACTCAGGGGCAATAACGCCATCGCGCTGTAACAGCCGCTGCTGGCCTCAAGATGGCTGCCGATCCGCGCCAGTTGAAAACCGCATGAACGCCAGAAGGCCCACAGATCCGGCTGGTAGCCGAAACTGACCGACAGGTAATCCAACCCCTGGGATTGCGCCGCGCGTCGTTGATAGTCGACCAACGTCTGACCGAGGCCTCGTCGTCGCCAGGCGGCAGCGACGGCGATACGGCTGACGCGGCGCGAACGCAGCGTCGGCGCGTTCCATTGCCCGCCGTGCGCGGCCAGCGATTGCGCTACCAGATTGCCGCGCGGACGGCGGCGTCCGGCCCAGACCTGATGCGCCAGTTCACGGGATAAGCCCCCTTCATCCACCATCCACAGCACGCCGCACGGCTCATCGGAAATATTGGCGCTGTAAATATGCATGCCGGGCGCATCCAGCAAGCGACGTAAATCAAGGGGCGAGGTACGGTAGTGCGCGCTGCATAACAACGCATAGCATTGCTGTAAACGCTGCGGCCGCCGCAACCAGTCGGCGGCGCTTTCTTCACGCGGCTCGGGGGCGGCGCCTGTGGGCGCCGGCTGGCCCTCGTTCGCTATCAGGCCGGGTTCCGCAAACAGCAGCGCATTATCCAGCACGCGCTCCAGCGGATCGTCGTCGGCCCAGCGTAGCGGCTCACTGAGGGTAAAAACCCGGCATTGCGGCAGCGAGGCGCAAAACTTGAGCAGGAAACCGCGTCCGGTGCCTTCATATCCCTGTACGGTGGTGGTCATCAAAATACGCGGAAAATAGGGCAGCAGCGCCGTCAGCACCGAAGAAGGGATCGCCGCCGCTTCATCGATCAATAACCAGTCAACCGCGGGGCGCGGATTGAGTCGGCAATGTTCCAGCAACGCATCGGGCGCCCAGAAGCGGGTATCGTCGCGGGCATGCCGTTGCAGTACGTCCGAAGCTGCGCGGGACGGCGCGGCAGCCCAGCAGGTTCCCGCGCAGTCTCGGGTCAACATGCCGGCCAGCGCCGACTTGCCCCGGCCGCGCGGCGCAATAACCACATAAACGCCCGGCGATGCCGCGCCGAGCTGCTGTAAGAGATGCCGTTGCCGAACCGTCGGCTCGCCGTCGGCGGGCTGCCGCTCAGGCCGCGAACGCAGCGGGCTGATTGCCGGCGTCTCGCTCTGACGCCAGACGACGACTTCATCATCCGCCAGCAAATGCCGCTGAAGATGGCGGACAAAATGAGGCGTGGGGATCGGCTGGGGCCGTTCACTCCAACGCAGGCTGTCCTCATCCGGCCGATTCGCCCACGATTGCCATTCAGGCGCCAGCAGGATCAGCCAGCTTCCGGCGCGCAGCGTGCCAGCCAGCATCGCCCAGGCTTCCACGTCCAGCCCCTGGCGGGCATCATATATCGCATGAGTGAACTCCCGCCCGAGCAAGGTTCGCACCTTAGCGGCGGCTAACGACGTCACGCCTGACGGCGCTTGCGAACCGATCCACAGCCAATCGCCGTCCAGTTGACGGCGCAGCCTCAACGCCTGAATTTCACACCAGTCGGGTTCCCCGCTCAGCACCATCAGACGCCGTACGCGGCTGCGCCGCTGTCGGCGCTGGCTGTTGACGAAATCGGAGAAGAGGTCGCTCATGGCAAAGACAATCAGGTTTTGCCGATCAGTAAAGAGAGGATACCCGCGGCAATCAACGGCCCGACAGGCACGCCGCGGAATAACGCCACGCCCAGAACCGTACCGACCAGCAGCCCGGCGACCACCGAAGGCTGGTTGCTCATCAGGGAAACGCCTCGCCCCCCCAGCCAGGACACCAGTACGCCAATGGCAATCGCCAGCAGCGATTTCCAACTCAGAAAAGAGTTAATGACGTCCGAGGCGGTAATTTTCCCGCTGGCAATCGGCGTCATCACGCCAATGGTGAGAATGACAACCCCAATCGTCAGACCGTATTTTTCTACCCATGGGAAGTAGTTATTCAGCGGAGTAATGCGCACCGCCAATAAAATCAGAATAGCCAGCGTAACGGTCATGTTGTGACTGATAATTCCCAGCCCGGCCAGAACCAGCAGAATCAACAGCGTTGGATCAAAATAGGCCATGAAAAATCCTTGCCCACATAACAGAAAAGAAAATGATGAATGAGCGGCTTGCGCCAAGGCGGGCAATAATAGCACTAATCAATAGTCGGCGCAGGATGAAAGGCTAAGAGCACAGTATGGTTGTCGGACCGGCCCTGCATCCGACAACCCGCAACGTAAACGATTGCGTCGTTAGTCTAATTTAATGCCAAGACGGTTTGCGACTTCCTCGTATGCTTCGATCAGGCCGCCGAGGCTTTGACGGAAGCGGTCTTTGTCCATTTTATTCAGCGTGGCTTTATCCCACAGACGGCTGCCGTCCGGCGAGAACTCATCGCCCAGCACCACTTCGCCCTTAAACAAGCCGAACTCCAGTTTGAAATCCACCAGGATCAGACCGGCATCATCAAACAGCTTGCTCAGCACCTCATTCGCCTTGTAGCTGAGTTCCTTCATGCGCGCGAGATTCTTTTCGTTCACCCAGCCAAAGGTTTTGCAATAAGACTCGTTGACCATCGGATCGTGCAGGGCGTCATTTTTCAGGAACAGATCAAACAGCGGAGGATTGAGAACGATCCCTTCCTCTACGCCCAGACGTTTTACCAATGAGCCGGCGGCTCGGTTACGGATCACGCATTCTACCGGCACCATGTCCAGTTTTTTCACCAGCACTTCGTTATCGGAAAGCAGGCTCACCATTTGGGTCGGGATCCCGGCTTCTTCCAGTTTGCTCATGATGAAATGGTTGAATTTGTTATTCACCATTCCCTTACGATCAAACTGTTCGATGCGCGCACCGTCCCCCGCTGACGTATCATTACGAAACTCCAGCACCAGCAGGTCAGGATCTTCGGTGGTATAGACGGTTTTCGCCTTCCCACGATACAACTCAGCTAGCTTTTGCATCTTTATTACTCCACACATGAGGGCCAACCGCACACGGCCCGAGAATTTAACGCCCATCCCCTGCTTGCCTGACGTTGCCGCATTATCAACAGCGCTCGCTCGACCGAATCGTTTGCCTGAGTTAAACGCTTCGGCATGCGCTCGCGTCGCCTTGCTGCAACCCCGGTCATTTTGGGTATCGATTGTTTAATATTGTTGAATGAAGAAGGGTCGGATAATCCGACCCTCGCAAGTTACCTAGTTGAATGCCGCCTGGAATACCGCCACCAGCGCGTCGTTTTGCGACTGACTCAGCGTATGTCCTTTGGCGTCGATAAATTGCAGACTGCTGCGGTTATCAAGATCGCCGACCTGCAATTTATACTTACCGTTGGGCAATTCAGGATCTTTGGTGCCTAACGTTTCCCACGCGCCGCTGCCCGGCGCCTTGTAGGTCACGGAAACGGAACCCTGAGGACGGCTGCGATCGTCAATCTGCATACCGATTTTGCTTAATGCGGCCGGCAAGCGATCCCATACCAGAATATAAGGTCCGCGCACCACCAACAGCGGCAGGCCGGTATCGTCCGCCCCGCTCTGTACATCCAGCGAGCCGCTGGTGCGATGCGCCAGCGCGTTTTCACGTTCGGTCGCCTGACTGTCCAATGACTCGGTAATCGTATTCAGCATCAACCCGGTATAGCGTTGAACCTGAGCAGGCTCGGTAATCGGCGTGTTCTGCTGCTCCAACGCCAGCAGGGTAACCACGACCAGCGTCTGATAACCCTGCTGCTGCACGGCTATCTGGTAACGTCCCCGATATTGGAGATCCTCATCCTGACGCGCCCAGGTGATCCAGTCCGTCGTCAGCGTTTGGTTGGCATCCTGACGGTTGGCGATAACGAAATTATTATCTTGCAACGCGCGAACCACCTGCGACCAAAGCTGGCTGTTTTGTGTGCTGCTTTCCAGGAACAGCGTTGCCGTGTTGCCTGAAATCTGGGTGCGAGAACCATTCAACAAAGCCAATGGCTGCAACGGAGGACGAATATCCAGCGCTTTGCCGACAGCGCCATTCAACGTCACCGGCGGTACATCATAGTCTCCGTTTTGCAGCGGTAAAATCATACCGGACGGCGTGTTCAACGCTTTTTGCGTGGGCGTCTGCAAATAAGATTCATCGCCACTCACCTGACGCTTATAGCGCTGATCGCTGGAACATGCAGCCAACAACATCACTAACGAGATGCCGACTACTTTTGCCACCATCGACTTTTGTAATGAACCAGTCATTAAATCTCCCTAACGGTTACAGCAAACCAGCTTGCTTCAATGCGCGCGCCAGCACCGTCTGACCGGACTCGGTCAACGGCGTCATGGGCAGGCGAAGCGTATCGGTCGCCACAAGTCCCAATTCCTTACAGGCCCACTTCACCGGAATAGGATTGGGTTCAACAAATAATTTCTGATGCAACGGCATCAGGCGCTGATTTAAACGGCGCGCTTCAACAAAATTGCCTTGCGCCGCCAGCTTGCAAAGCTCAGCCATTTCACGCGCGGCAACGTTCGCCGTCACGGAAATCACCCCTTTACCGCCGAGCTGCATAAAGTCCAATCCGATATCGTCATTGCCGCTCAGCAGGATGAAGTCTTCACTCACCAGCTCTTGGATCTGACTTACCCGGCTTAAGTTCCCCGTCGCCTCTTTAATCGCGACAATATTTTTAATTTCGGCCAACCGCGCCACGGTTTCCGGCAGCAGATCGCAACCGGTGCGCGAAGGTACGTTATAGAGGATTTGCGGCAGATCGGTATGCTCGGCAATCGCTTTGAAGTGTTGATACAACCCTTCCTGGGTGGGTCTGTTGTAGTACGGCGTTACCGACAGGCAACCGACGACCCCGGTATCGTGGAACCGTTTGGTCAGTGAAATACCCTCAGCCGTGGCATTGGCGCCGGTTCCGGCAATCACCGGGATGCGACCGTCGCTCAGTTCCAGCGTCGTCATGACCACATTGCCATGCTCTTCATGGCTCAGCGTGGCGGATTCGCCCGTCGTTCCGACGGAGACAATCGCCGATGTACCGCTAGCAACATGATAATCAATAAGTTTTTTTAGGCTCGCCCGGTCGACGGCGCCTTTGGCGTCCATCGGCGTAACCAGCGCAACAATACTTCCCGTAAACATTGGCCATTCCCTCCACAAACAAGTTCTTCATGGTACTTTTGACCTCTATGCAAAAGCAAGCGCGCAACGGCATTGTAGGTCTCTGGCTCAGGTTTTTTTATGATGCCGCCGGCAGCATTAACAATGCTTCTGAGTTTTTTATCCAGCGGCGTTAAAAATTGCTCCCGGCTTTTTACGGCGGGCTATCCCTGCCCGCCGCCCTGCGGGCCGCCGCAAGCGGCGTTAAAAATTGCTCCCGACTTTTTACGGCGGGCTATCCCTGCCCGCCGCCCTGCGGGCCGCCGCAAGCGGCGTTAAAAATTGCTCCCGGCAATTTTTTATGGTTACCATGTGATTATCTGGAAAAAGCACAGGAAGCATCATTTTGCCGAGGCCACAAGAACACTATCTGGTTATCACCGCCGTGGGGGCCGACCGCCCCGGCATTGTTAACGCGATTACCCGCCACGTCAGCAGTTGCGGCTGTAATATCGAAGATAGCCGTCTTGCCATGCTGGGCGAAGAGTTTACGTTCATCATGCTGCTTTCCGGCAGTTGGAACGCGATTACGCAGATTGAATCCACTCTGCCGCTGAAGGGGGCTGAGATGGATTTATTGATCGTCATGAAACGCACGGAATCGCAGGCGCGGCCGCCGATGCCGTCCACGGTTTGGGTTAAAGTGGATGTGGCGGACTCCCCGCACATCATCGAGCGTTTTACCGATCTGCTTGATTCACATCAGATGAATATCGCCGAACTGGTGTCCAAAACTCAACCCGCCGAGGGGAATCAGCCGCCACGGTTATATATTCAAATCACCGCGCACAGTCCTGCCGCGTTGGATGGTTCAATTATTGAGCCAGCCTTTTATCAGCTATGTACAGAACTGCACGCACAAGGCAGTATTAGCGTCGTAAACTATCCACAGCATGAAGAAAAAGACGGAGAGTAGTGATGAATACACTGAAAGCCGGTGATATCGCACCGAAATTTAGCTTGCCCGACCAGGACGGCGAGCAAATAAATTTAACCGACTTCCAGGGACAGAAGGTGTTGGTCTATTTCTACCCCAAAGCCATGACGCCGGGATGTACCGTCCAGGCCTGCGGTCTGCGCGACAACATGGACGAACTCAAAAAATATGGCGTTGAAGTTCTGGGGATCAGCACCGACAAACCAGAGAAACTGTCTCGCTTCGTCGAAAAAGAGTTATTGAATTTCACCCTGCTGTCCGACGAAGATCATCAGGTTTCACAAGCCTTCGGCGTCTGGGGCGAAAAGACGTTTATGGGGAAAACCTATGACGGCATCCATCGCATCAGCTTCCTGATTGATGAAACGGGCAAAGTCATCAAGGTGTTTGATGATTTTAAAACCAGCAATCACCACGACATCGTATTGGACTACCTGAAAACGGCCTGAGCCGCAGGTCGCCAGCCGCAGCGCCGGCAACTTTATCCAGGTTGCCGGTTTACGCTGTCTTGCCGTCTGCGCGCCCGGCCGATGATATTCCCGTTCCACCCCACGATTTTCCCGTACAAATATTTCTTTGTGCGCCCGCGCTGGCTAAGATGGTTAGCAGAATCCTTCACGTACAGATGTTGATAAGGTTATCTTCCGTTATGTCTAGCCGGTTAAGAAAAATGGTCATAGCCATCCTGTCGGGGGCGATACTGAGCGGCAATATGCTTCCTGCGCAGGCTGAGGTACAGGATCGATTGCCTGAGATCGGCACCACGGCCGGCGGCACGCTTAGCATCAATCAGGAACTGGCGATGGGCGATTTTTATGTCCGCCAATTACGCGCCGGCGCCCCGCTGATTAACGATCCGCTGTTATCCAACTACATTAACCAATTAGGCAATCGTCTGGTCAAACAGGCCGATTCGGTACGTACACCCTTTCACTTTTTCCTGATCCGCAACGACGAGATCAACGCCTTTGCCTTTTTTGGCGGCAACGTCGTTCTGCACTCGGCGCTGTTTCGCTATGCGGACAGCGAAAGCGAACTGGCGTCGGTATTGGCGCATGAAATTTCGCACGTTACCCAGCGCCATCTGGCGCGCACCATGGAGTCGCAACAACGCAGCGCGCCGCTGACCTGGGTCGGCGCGTTAGGCTCCATTCTGCTGGCGATGGCTAACCCCCAGTTGGGGATGGCGGCGCTGAGCGGGACGATTGCCGGCAGTCAGCAGGGATTGATTACCTTTACGCAGGCTAACGAACAGGAAGCGGATCGCATCGGCATCCAGGTGTTGCAACGCGCCGGCTTTGATCCGCAAGCCATGCCGAATTTTTTGCAAAAACTGGCCGACCAGTCGCGATATTCATCAAAACCGCCGGAAATTTTACTGACTCACCCCCTGCCCGAAAGCCGTCTGTCCGATGCGCGCAACCGCGCCAATCAGATGCGTTCCACGCCGGTGCAATCCTCTCAGGATTTCCTGCTCGCCAAAGTGCGGACTTTCGGCATGTATGGTTCAGCGCAATATCCGCTGAGCGACGATTTATTGAATGCCTGGGCGAAAGGAAACGTCCGCGAACAGCTGGCGGCCAAATACGGCGAGGCCATCCGTTTTTATCAGGCAAAAAAATACGATGACGCTCGCCGCGTCTTACAACCTTTGCTGAGCAACGCGCCGAATAATCCGTGGTTCCTGGATTTAATGACCGATATCGACTTGGGGCAAAATCGCGCGCCGCAGGCTATCGCCCGGCTGGAAAAGGCATCGGGCGTACAAAGCAATCCGGTGCTCCAGCTTAATCTGGCGAATGCCTACGTTGAAGGGAAACAGCCTGCCGCCGCGAGTAAAATTCTCTATCGCTACACCTACGCCCACGCCGACGATCCCAACGGCTGGGATTTGCTGGCGCAGGCCGCCGCCGCGCAAGGCGTGCGCGCGGAGGAATTATCCGCCAGGGCGGAAAGTCTGGCGCTGGCCGGTCAGCTCGACCAGTCGATCCGTTTATTGAGCAACGCCAGCTCGCTGGTGAAACTCGGCAGTCTGGAACAGGCTCGCTACGACGCCCGTATCGATCAGCTGCGCCAGCTTCAACAACGTTTTCGTCAGTACCAGAAGTCCTGATGAATATAAGGAAAGCAACGCATGACCCACGCTGTGACGATTTACCATAACCCACGCTGTTCCAAAAGCCGGGAAACGCTGACGCTGCTGCAACAGCACGGCGTCGTTCCCCAGGTGGTGCTGTATCTGGAAACGCCGCCCGATGCCGCGACCCTGACGCGTCTGATTCATCAGCTCGGTCTGGCCGGCGCGCGCGATCTGATGCGCCGTAAAGAAGAAATCTACCGTCAGCTCAACCTTGCCGACGAGAGTCTGAGCGAAGAGCAACTGATTCAGGCGATGATCGAACATCCAAAACTGATCGAGCGCCCCATTGTGGTGGCCGGTACGCAGGCGCGCATCGGTCGTCCGCCGGAACAGGTGCTGGAAATTCTGTAAAAGGCGAAGATCCTCGAACTAAAGCCCGAGGATCTCTTTGACAAAGGGAATGGTCAGTTTGCGCTGGGCGGTGATGGAGGCATGATCGAGCTGATCCAGCGTCATGAACAACGTGCGCATTTCCCGATCGAGCCGCTTAAGCAGAAAACGGCTGACATCCTCCGGCAGTTCAAAACCGCGCAGTTTCGCCCGCAGTTGCAATGCTTCCCCTTTCTCTTCATCCGATAACGGCTGAAGTTTATAGATTTGTCCCCAATCCAGACGGGAGGAAAGATCCGGCAAACGCAGATTAAGCTGGCGAGGAGGACGATCGCCGGTGATCAACAAGCGGGTGCGGCCGGTTTCCTGAATACGGTTATAGAGGTTAAACACCGCCATTTCCCAGGCTTCATCGCCGGCGATCGATTCAATATTGTCGATGCACACCAGCGCCAACTGCTCCATGCCGTCCAGCACTTCAGGCACGAAATAGGCGCGTTTATCCAACGGCACATAGCCGACCGCCTGATCGCGATGGGATAAATCAGCACACGCCGCGTGCAGCAGGTGACTGCGTCCGCCGCCTTCCCGCGACCAGAAATAAATATAGCTTCCGTGTTCCTGATGCAAAGCGGCGGTAATCGCGGCAAGAAGAGACGCGTTTTCTCCCGGATAGAAACTGGAGAAGGTTTCGTCATCAGGTAAATAAAGTGGCAATGAAAGCTGTGCCGGCGTGTTCAGAATCACCTCAAGCAAGACAGGCAGGAAAACGATTTGAGTCTATCACAGAAAGCGGGCTCTGTTGAGCCCGTTGCCGATACCCGGCCTCAACGTGAAGCCGATTCCTCTGTTTCCTGCGCATCAAGGATCGTTTCTTCGCTACGGAACAGGCTAATCAGTTTAAACAGCAGGCTCATGCCAATCCCCACGACCGTCGCCAGCGCCATCCCTTTCAGTTCGGCCGCGCCCATATGCACCTTCGCGCCGCTAACGCCGATAATCAGAATAACGGAGGTCAAAATCAGGTTTTGCGCCTTGTTGTAATCCACTTTGGATTCAATCAGGACACGGATACCCGACGCGCCAATCACCCCGTACAGCAACAGCGATACGCCGCCCATCACCGGAACCGGCACCGCCTGAATCGCCGCCGCCAGTTTGCCGACGCAGGACAACAGAATCGCCAGGATCGCCGCGCCGCCAATCACCCAGGTGCTATATACCTTGGTCAGGGCCAGCACGCCGATATTTTCACCGTAGGTGGTGTTCGGCGTAGAGCCAAAGAAACCTGACAACACGGTAGAAATGCCGTTGGCAAACAGGGAACGATGCAGACCCGGTTCACGCATCAAATCCTTTTTCACGATATTGGCGGTGACGACCAGATGCCCGACGTGTTCGGCGATCACCACCAGCGCGGCCGGCAGGATGGTCAGAATGGCGAACCATTCAAAACGCGGAGTGTAAAACGTCGGTAATGCGAACCAATTCGCCTGCGCGATAGGCGTCAAATCCACGATCCCCATGGCGAATGACAGCGCGTAACCGGCCAGCACGCCGATCAGAATCGGGATAATCGCCAGAAAACCACGGAATAGCACCGAACCCAGAATCGTTACCGCCAGCGTCGTCAGAGAAACGGTCACCGCCGTGGTATCGACAGAGGCGCCGTCGGCAGGCAGCAAGCCGGCCATTCCGGCGGCCACGCCGGCCAGCTCCAGACCGATAACGGCCACGATCGCCCCCATCGCCGCCGGCGGAAACAGCACATCCAACCATCCCGTTCCCGCTTTTTTGACGATCAGCGCCACCAGACAGAACAGTAAGCCGCAGACAATAAAGCCCCCCAGCGCCACTTCATAGCCCAGAGGCAACAGCAACAGCACCGGCGAGATAAAGGCAAAGCTGGATCCCAGGTAGGCCGGGATCTTGCCTTTACAGACGAATAAATAGATCAGGGTGCCGATACCGTTGAACAACAATACGGTAGCCGGATTAATCTTGAACAGAATAGGCACGAGTACGGTGGCGCCGAACATCGCAAACAGATGTTGGAAACTCAGCGGTATGGTTTGCAACAAGGGCGGACGTTCACTTACCCCGATGGCGCGACGTGTCATCTTTGTATCCTCTGTAAAGTGGCTATTTATCGTGCTCGGCATGGCGTCCGCACGTGTTATTACTGCCGCACCCACCCCGCCCAAAGCTCATATTCAGGTAGAAAGATGCTGTTATGATTGCGGGGCGGCGGACACGAATAGTCCGCCATAAAAAATCGCCCGGAGCGATTTTCAACGTCACGAAGTGACGGCCCGTAAGGGTGGCGGGCAGGGACAGCCCGCCATAAAAAATCGCCCGGAGCGATTTTCAACGTCGCTTGCGACGGCCCGCAAGGGTGGCGGGCAGGGACAGCCCGCAAGGGTGGCGGGCAGGGACAGCCCGCCATAAAAAATCGCCCGGAGCGATTTTCAACGTCTCTTGCGACGGCCCGCAAGGGTGGCGGGCAGGGACAGCCCGCCATAAAAAAGCCGACTGATTAAGCCGGCCTGACGGTTATTTGGTGCCGAATATCTTATCGCCCGCGTCGCCCAGACCCGGCATGATATAACCTTGTGCATTCAGGCCCTTATCAATCGCCGCGGTGTAAAGTTCGATATCCGGGTGCGCTTTTTCCAGCGCGGCGATACCTTCCGGCGCGGCGACCAGCACCAGTACCTTGATGCTCTGGCAGCCGGCCTTTTTCAGCAGATCGACAGTGGCGATCATTGAGCCGCCGGTCGCCAGCATCGGGTCCACCACCAGCGCCATACGTTCATCGATATTGGAAACCAGCTTCTGGAAATAGGGTACCGGCTCCAGCGTCTCTTCATTACGGTAAACGCCCACCACGCTGATACGGGCGCTGGGAACGTTTTCCAGCACCCCTTCCATCATCCCTAAACCGGCACGCAGAATAGGCACAACGGTAATTTTCTTGCCCTTGATTTGATCGATTTCAACCGGGCCGCACCAACCTTCGATGGTCACTTTCTCAGTTTCTAAACCGGCCGTTGCTTCATAGGTCAATAAACTCCCCACTTCGGAAGCCAGCTCGCGAAAACGTTTGGTGCTAATATCGTTCTCACGCATCAGGCCAAGTTTATGTTTGACGAGCGGGTGTTTCACCTCAACGATCTTCATCATTATTCTCCCTAGACAGTGGACGGTAAAAAAACGCCCGGAGCGTTTTTTAAACGCCGTTTGCGGCGGCCCGCAGGGTGGCGGGCAGAACAGCCCGCTATCAAAAAAATCGCCGGATTATACCGCTTTTTTACGCAAGCGACATACGATTAAGCGTGATCCAGATCAACCGGTAAAGGAAATTGCCGGCGATGAGGAAAAATGAAACCCCGGCGACTCATCGCTCGCAAACGTTTGCTCGCGCTGTTAGAATTAGCGCGCTCCATTTTTACCGACAAGTGTTTTTGACCACAAATTGTAACCTCCGTGGGGACTCCGTAGTGACCGACAAAACCTCTCTCAGCTATAAAGACGCAGGCGTGGATATTGATGCGGGTAATGCATTGGTAGACCGTATCAAGGGTGTAGTGAAACAGACCCGCCGCCCGGAAGTTATGGGTGGCCTGGGGGGTTTCGGCGCCCTGTGCGCCTTACCGCAAAAATACCGCGAACCCATTCTGGTTTCCGGCACTGACGGGGTCGGCACCAAGCTGCGTCTGGCGATGGATCTCAAACGCCATGACACTATCGGTATCGATCTGGTCGCCATGTGCGTTAACGATTTAGTCGTGCAAGGGGCTGAACCTTTATTCTTTCTGGATTACTACGCCACCGGCAAACTGGATGTCGATACGGCGGCCAGCGTGATTACGGGCATCGCGGAAGGCTGTAAACAATCAGGCTGCGCGCTGGTGGGCGGCGAAACGGCGGAAATGCCGGGCATGTATCACGGCGAAGATTATGACGTCGCCGGCTTCTGCGTCGGCGTGGTGGAAAAATCCGCAATCATCGACGGCAGTAAAGTACAGTCGGGCGATACGCTGATCGCCCTAGCCTCCAGCGGCCCGCACTCGAACGGCTACTCGCTGGTGCGCAAGATCCTGGAAGTCAGTAAAGCCGACCCGGCCACGGTTGATCTGGCTGGCAAGCCGCTGGCCGACCACCTGCTGGCGCCGACGAAAATCTACGTTAAGTCGATCCTGGCGCTGATCGAAAAAATCGACGTCCACGCCATTTGCCACCTGACGGGCGGCGGCTTCTGGGAAAACATTCCGCGCGTATTGCCGGAAGGCATGCAGGCCGTCATCGATGAATCAAGCTGGCAGTGGCCGGCGGTATTCAACTGGCTGCAACAGGCGGGCAACGTCAGCCGCCACGAAATGTATCGCACATTCAACTGTGGTGTTGGTATGATCATTGCACTGCCGACCGAACTGGCAGACGAGGCCATTGCCTTATTAAACGGCAGTGGCGAAACAGCATGGAAAATCGGCGTGATTAATCAGACTGACGCCGAAGAGGCAGTGGTCATTAACTGATGAAGAACTTTGTTATCCTGATATCGGGTCAAGGAAGCAACTTGCAGGCGTTGATCGACGCCTGCAAGCGTCATCGTATCAATGGAAAGATAGCCGCCGTATTCAGCAATAATCCTGAAGCCTACGGCTTGCAGGTCGCGCAAGAAGCGGAAATACCGGCGCATGTCATCAATCCGGCGGATTTTGCCGATCGCGCCGCTTATGATGCGGCAATGGCGCAGGAAATCGCCCAGTATGATCCGGCGCTGATTGTACTGGCCGGCTATATGCGGATCCTCAGCCCGGCGTTCGTCGCGCAGTTCAGCGGCAAAATGCTGAATATCCACCCGTCCCTGCTGCCGAAATACCCTGGGCTGCACACCCACCGCCAAGCCTTGCAAAACGGCGACGCCGTCCATGGTGCATCGGTGCATTTCGTGACGGACGAACTGGATGGCGGCCCGCTGATCCTACAGGCCAGAGTGCCGGTATTTTCGGATGATGACGAAGAAAGTCTGAAGCAACGCGTTCATGTACAGGAACACACCATTTATCCCCTGGTGGTCAACTGGTTCCTGTCGGGCCGTTTACGTATGCAGGAAAATGAAGCCTGGCTGGATGGCGTGCGCGTGCCTCCCCAGGGCTATGCCGCCGAATAGCCTTCACCTGGACTCACAATACCGCTCCTGGATGGCGACGATATCATCCAGGATATCCAGAAAAGCGCCGACCACGTCGGGATCGAAATGGGCGCCCGCTTCCGACTTGATGTAATCAATCGCCTGTTCCCGCGGCCAGGCCGGTTTATACGGCCGCACGGAAAGCAACGCATCAAACACGTCCGCCACCGCGACAATTCGTCCCGACAGCGGAATATCTTCGCCCGACAAGCCGCGCGGATAACCACTGCCGTCCCATTTTTCATGATGGGTCAACGCGATTTCCCGCGACATCGCCATCAGCATGGAGTCATCGCCAGCCAGTAATTCGGCGCCGATAACCGTATGCTGACGCATAATTTCCCATTCATCCGCATCAAGTTTGCCCGGCTTGAGCAGAATAGCGTCCGGAATACCGATTTTCCCGACATCATGCATCGGGCTGGCATGCAGGATAAGTTCGACATCATCGTCCGGCCACTCCATGCGGCGCGCCAGCAGCGCAGAAGTCTGGCTCATGCGCGTAATATGCAGACCGGTTTCGCTGTCGCGATATTCCGCCGCCCGAGCCAGCCGGCGCACAACCTGCAAACGCGTATCAAGCAATTCCCTGGTGCGCAGGCGAACCATCTTTTCCAGCACGTCTTTCTGTTCATACATCAGCCGATGCGCCAGGTGGGCATCCAACAGGTTGCGCACCCGCATCAGCAGTTCGGTGCGATCGAAAGGTTTACTGACATAGTCCCGCGCCCCGATGCTCAGCGCTTTCAATAATCGGTCACGACCCTGGTCAGCAGTCAGCACCATGACCGGCGGCAACAGCGGATCGTTCAACGCCTTCAGCTGCTGCATAATCTGATAACCGTCCAAATACGGCATATTGATGTCCAGCAGGATCAGATCGGGCCGGGATTCCAGATAAGTACGGATCACCAGGCGCGGATCCTGAATGCTGACCAGGTGGCAATACCCCGCGCTGACCAACAGTTTGGCCAATACTTTGAGGTTCGCCGCTTCATCATCGACGATGAGGATGCGGGCATCATCATGCTTGTTCATCATGGTGTGAATTCCCTTTGTCATGGTACAAATAAGCATCAATGCTGGCCAGGAACCGGCCGATATCCAGCGGCTTGGTCAGGTAGTCGGAAAAACCCGCCGCCATGCCCCGTTCAATATCGCGCGGCATCACGTTGGCCGATACGGCAATCACCGGAACCTGCCGCAGCCGGATATGGGATTTGAGTACCTTGAGCACTTCGTAACCATCCATGCCGGGAAGATTGATATCCAGCAGAATTAAATCAGGCTGGTGAGCGGCGGCGAATTCGATCCCCAGTTCGGGCGTATGCATCGTTATCAACGAGAGGTGGCGCAATTTATCCAGAATTTGCGCCACCAGCTTGAGATTAACCGGATTATCATCGATATACAGGATGTAATGCCGACGGCGATCGTCGGTGAGCGGCATCACGCGGGGAACTCTCTCCCTCACGGCTTGCTCCTGCGGCGTCAGATCGGTCAGCGGCAATTCCACCCAGAAGCGGCTCCCTTTGCCGGGTTCGCTTTCCACGCCGATTCTGCCGCCCATGGCTTCGGTCAGTTTACGGGTAATCACCAGGCCGATACCGGTTCCCTCAATCTGGCTGTTTTCCGCCTCAAGCCGGTTAAAGGATTGAAATAATTCCCTCAGGCGCTCGCCGGCGATGCCGTTGCCCGTATCAACGACGGCCATACGCAGCCATGTCGCGCGCCTTTCCAGTTCGATACGCACTTCACCGCCGGGGCGATTATATTTGATGGCGTTGGACAGTAAATTCAGCAGCACCTGTTTCAGGCGGATCCGATCGGCGCTCACCGCCAGCGCAGCGGGTACGTCCAGATTCAGGGATATTTGCCTGTCGGCGGCCAGGGGCTGGAGTAGTTGCCGACAATCCCGCAGTAGCTCAGATAGCGCCACCGCTTCAATTGACAGCGTCACCGCGCCGGATTCAATTTTGGCGAGATCCAGCACTTCATTGATCAAACCAAGCAGATGCCGACCGGCTTTGAGAATTTCTCTGACATTGTCTAATTGATCGTCGCTCAATTGCTCGTCGAATTCCATAATCTGGGAGAAGCCCAGGATGGCATTCATCGGCGTGCGCAATTCATGGCTCATGCTGGAAAGAAATTCGGATTTAGCCTGGTTGGCGCGTTCCGCTTCCATCTTGGCGAGCTTCAGCGCCTGCTCGCCCTCTTTTTGCCGGGTGATATCAAGCACGGTCGTCAGGCGCAAACCCTGGCCGCCAAAAAGCTGATCCCGGCCGCGCACAATGGCGGGAAACGTCGTTCCGTCTTTCCTCAGCATTTCGGATTCATAGGACTCAGACCATTTTTCGCCGATCAACTGTATCGCCATGGGAACAGCCGTCTGGCTGGTAAAATCAAGCACCGGCAGACCGACCGCGTCCTCGCGCCGGCAGCGGAACAGTTCAAGCCAGCGCGAACTGACATCGACGATGATGCCTTGCCGATCGAACACCACCACGCCTTCATCGACATTGTCCAGAAAGAAACGGAAACGCGCTTCGCTTTCGATCAACGCCCGCTCGGCTTCCTTAAAACGGGTAATATCGAGATACAGGCCCAATAAGCCGATTTGTTCGCCGCGCGCGTCACGCAAAGGAACCTTATTCACGCTTAGCCAGCGTTTTTCGCCCGTCTCCGGCTCAACGCAGGTCAGAATATTCATTTTGGGCCGACCGCTGTTCAGTACCGCCAGATCGTCTTCGCGATATGCCGCGGCCCTTGCGCCGTCAAACAGTTCAAAATCATCGCGCCCGATGATTTCAGCGGGATCGCGCCGCCCGGCATCATGCGTAAAATAACGGTTGGCGCCGAGATAGCGCGAGTCATAGTCCTTCCAGAATACGCCGGCGGGAAGATGATCGAGTATGGATTGCAACAGATTGCCCGGCACGCAGTTAGCGGGATCGTCGTGCCGGTCGGGCCGAGGACTGACCGCATCCAGCACCAGCGCCAGATCGGACGTTTCCCGTATGGCGGGAAAAAAATAATCTACCCCTTGTTTTTGCCAATCGAGTTGTTCGTGGATGCGGGTCGCGCCATCGGTAAACGCCACCCAGGCGTCGACGTTGCGTCCATAGCGCGCCAGTTCGACGCCCTGCGCGGGCGAAAGCGACCTCATCCAGTCCAATGAGGTAAATAATATCTCAATATCGCTGTTGCCCGGTTCCGGCAATTGTTCCAGCGCCGCGCCGCGTACCAGCGTGAGAGAAGACCGATGACATGCCGATAACGTTATCCCGCTGCAAACCGGGCCAAGCATAATCAACCGGCCGGATTTATTGTCATGCTGAAACTGCTCCCCTATCCCGCTCGACTCCCCCATTCACTTTCTCCTTGCATGGCGATCCTGCCCCGCAATGGTAGCGCATCGCCATCCAATCTTCATTAACAATAGGAATGCTCTTATATTAGACTAACGATTAACGTACTTTCCTATCGCCCCCGCCGGACGCCTTTCGCTTTAATTACTTATTTAATCGGCAATAACACCAAGATCTATAACGCTATCTGCTTTCGCCGCGCATTATCCCCACCCTTTGAGCGTTGATAATAAGAATAACAATGATTATCTTCTGCCATCTTTTTTTTACAGAACTCATCATGCGCGTCGTCATACTCTTTTTTTTATCACTCCTGAGTTCCTTCTCCCTGGCTAAAAACGTCACCGATATTCTCGGCCGGCAGGTCGCCATTCCGGATGCGCCGCAACGCATCGTCGTTGGCGAAAGCCGCATGCTTTACACGCTGGCGCTGCTTGATCCGGACAATCCGGCGCGCCATATCGTCGGCTGGCCGGGCGATATGGCGCGTTACGATGCGCAAAGCTGGCGACGCTATACGGAAAAATTTCCGTCAATCAGCCGGATCCCCCAGTTAGGCAACGGCAATTTGCACAGTATGAACGCGGAAATTCTGCTGCCGTTAAAACCCGACCTGGTGATTCTGCCGCGGCTGGCGAAAACCACCGCCGATGACGAGCAACTGCTACAAACGCTGACCAATGCCGGCGTGCCGGTGATCTATGTCGATTTACGCATCGATTTGCTCAACAACACGCTCCCCAGCCTCCGACTATTGGGAGAGGTGTTGAATCAACCTGAGCGGGCCGCGGCGTTCAGCGAATTTTATCAGCGGCACATGACTGTCATTCGTCAACGCCTCGATCAATACCACGGTAAAAAAACCACGGTGATGCTGCACCTGCATCTTGGTCGCCGCGACACCTGCTGCACCACCGCCGTCGGCGGGAATCTGGGCGAGTTGCTGGCCTTCGCCGGCGGTGAAAATATTGCCGCCGGCGCCATCAGCAGCGTGTACGGCGAACTCAGCCCGGAACGGGTGCTGGCGGCCAACCCCGAGGTTTATATCGCCACCGGCATGGCTGGGCCGGAAGGGAAACGCTTTTCCAACCTGATGCTCGGCCCGCAGGTCAATCCTCAACAGGCGCAGGACAGCTTCGGCAAGCTGATTCGTCAGGATCCGCTCTTATCTCATCTACAGGCGGTTCGAACGGGTCGAGCCTGGAGTATGTGGCACAACTTTTACCTTAGTCCTTACCACATGGTGATGGTGGAGATGTTCGCAAAAGCGCTCTACCCCGATCTCTTCGCCGATATCGACCCGCAATTAACCATGAAAAAACTCTACCAAGACTTTTTACCTATTGATTATTCAGGGACTTACTGGAGTCAACTTGCACATGAATAACACGTTGTTACGATATGGCTGGCCGCTGCTGACGCTGCTGCCTTTCAATATTCAGGCCGCCACCCAGGAGGATACGCTGGAAGTCACGGCGACGGCGGGAACGACATCCGGCGCAGAAACCGGTTATCAGCCGCATAAAACCGTTACCGGCACCCGCACCGAAAGCCGGTTGCTGGATGTCCCGCAGGCGGTAAATGTCGTGCCGCAGCAAGTCATTGAAGACCGGGCGGTACGCAATATTGATGAAGCTCTATATAACGTCAGCGGTATTACGCAGGCCAACACGCTCGGCGGCACCCAGGATGCGCTGATGAAACGCGGCTTTGGCGATAATCGTGACGGTTCGCTGTTTCGCGACGGCGTGCGCTCGATTCAGGCGCGTAATTTTACGCCGTCCGGCGAACGCGTCGAGGTACTGAAAGGCCCCGCCTCCATGCTGTATGGCATGGGCGAACCCGGCGGCGTGATCAATATCATCAGCAAAAAACCGCAGTTAACGCAAAAGACGCATATTGAAGGCTGGGGCAGCAGCTTTAACGGCGGCGGCGGCCAGTTAGACGTTACCGGGCCGCTGGGCGCTTCCGGGCTGGCTTACCGGATGATCGTCGACCATGATGAAACCGACTATTGGCGTAATTTCGGCCGCAACCGTCAAACCACCATCGCGCCGTCGCTGATGTGGTATGGGGAAGACACCACGCTGCGGGTGGCCTATGAGCATATGGAATATCTGACGCCGTTCGACCGCGGCACCGTTATCGATTCCAATACCGGCAAGCCGGTGAATACCCCGCGCGAACGTCGTTTCGACGAGCATTACAACGCCACCCGCGGCGATCAGGACAGCATTACCTTGCAGGTTGATCGCAACCTGACCGACCGCTGGAAAAGCAGCCTGACCTACGCTTATAGCCGCAACCGCTACAGCGATAATCAGGCGCGGGCGACCAGCTATAATGCCGATACGGGCATCTTGACCCGTCAGGCGGACGCCACCGGCTACGCCCATGCCCAGACGCAGGCGGTTCAATTAACGCTGAATGGCGATGTCGATTGGGGACGCGTCAATCACCAGTTGCTGTTCGGCTTTGACCACGAGGCCGACCGCACATACCGCGGCGACATGCTGCGCGACCAGGCGAGCAAGCGCTATGGTTTCGATATTTACAACCCGGTCTACGGCCAGCAGCCGGCCACCACCAGAGTCAGCGCGGCAGACAGCGATCAGCGGGAAAATATCGACAGCACCGGCTTCTTTATGCAGGACGCGATCCGCCTTAACGATCGCTGGCAACTGCTGGGCGGTTTACGTTACGACAGCTTTGAGGTGATGGCGGGCAAAGGCCGGCCATTCAAGACCAATACGGACAGTTCATACCATCGCGTCGTACCGCGCGCGGGCATTATTTACAGTCTGACGCCGAATTCATCGCTTTATGCCAGCTACAGCGAGTCGTTTAAACCCAACTCGTCGATCGCCACGCAAATCGACTCGCTGCCGCCGGAAATCGGCGCCGCCTATGAAATCGGCGCCAAGCTGGATCTGCCCAATCGGATTACCGCCAACGTGGCGCTGTTCGATATTCAGAAACGCAATGTGATGGTAAGCGAACTTGACGGCAACGGAGAGACGGTGACGCGTACCGCCGGCAAAGTCCGCTCTCAGGGGGTTGAGCTGGATCTGGCCGGGAAACTCACCGACTCGCTTAGCCTGATCGGCTCTTACGCCTATACCGATGCCAGAGTGACCGCCGATCCGGAAAATAACGGCCATGAGATGACCAACGCGGCGCGCCATACCGCCTCATTGTTCCTGACGCAGGACTTCGGTACGCTGGGGCTGCATGCCGGCGATAATCTGCGCGCCGGCGCCGGGGCGCGTTATGTGGGACGCCGCGCCGGCGATGCCGCGAACAGCTTCTATCTGGACGATTATACGGTGGCGGACGCCTTTGTCGCCTACAGCACGCCGATCAACGGCTATAAGGTGAAATGGCAGTTCAACGTTAAGAACCTGTTCGATAAAACCTATTACCCATCCAGCGGAAACAACCTGCGCATCGCCATCGGCGAACCGCGCCAGTTCGTGCTGCGCGCCAGCGTGGATTTCTGATTTATTGGGGAGTCACGGACGGAAGGGAAAAACTGCCTGACGGTCGACGCCGTCAGGCAACGGGTGATATCAAGCTTACTTAACGCTGGTGATAGTCCCTTTATAACCACGAACAACAACGTGAATTTTCTTGAATACGCCGTAGTCTTGTGTCGTTACTTCATAGCGCGGAGCGACGATTAAGTCAGCGCCTGCGGCTTTAACCGCGTTGTAGGTCGCAGCGGACTTAACAGAAGCGGAAGCATCGGCAAAAGACAGCGCGCCGCCAGTACCATAGCTTACGCCGTCAACGTAATTGTTGCCTTCACCCCATTTGATGAAACCCATCAGCACGTTAGCAGTCGCTTCACCCTGGATTTTTTCACCAACCTGAATATCCGCTTTTACGGTAGATTCGACATTGCCTACCAGTGCGGAAGTCGGCTGGCTGGTATTATAAGAAGAACAACCCGCTAACAATGAAACTGCAAATGCAGCCGCAGCCAATTTAAATTTATTATTCATGACGAACATTATCCTTAATTTGATAGTAAAGAGAAGTGCCACCGTAATTTCGGGCCGCACAATACTATTTTATTTGGCTTTAAAAAACCAGACTATTTTAATAATCAATTCACAAACGGGAAAAAATAAAAACCAGGCTTGAAAGCGTAAACAAGCAGCAAAAACACCAAAATAAAACATGCAAAATCAATAAATTATCATGACATTAACAAAAAACAAAAAAGAATTAAAAATAGATACAATAAAAATAATTCATGAAACATGAATAACATTCAAATTAATAAACAGCCTAATTATAATAAATAATTTAATTTCCAACCCAAATTAAACAAGAGGAAAACCAATCAAAAAATATACATTAGCCAACATTGTGATTTTCATCGCCCTATTATTCATTCTCCCTATCGGACACGCGGCCCGCCGAATTTCAAATAGGGGATAAAATAGCGCTTTTTCAAACACTGCGAAAAAAGGCCCGCGAGTGAAGTCAACCGGCGCGCCCGGAAAGATGACGGTGATGAATAATGCATTAGGGGAAATGGCCCGATGAAGCCAATCTTGACATACAATCTAGGACGACTAACGGATTAACCTTGAGGATAAAACATGTCCGGTACGAGTAACGTCGTTCGGCTACGACCGCTGGAGCGGGACGACCTGACCTTTGTCCATCAGTTGGATAACAACGCCAGCGTGATGCGCTACTGGTTTGAAGAACCCTACGAAGCCTTTGTTGAACTTAGCGATCTGTATGACAAACACATTCATGACCAAAGCGAGCGGCGCTTTATCATCGAACATGAGCAGACCAAAGTCGGCCTGGTGGAACTGGTGGAAATCACGCACATTCACCGCCGGGCCGAGTTCCAGATCATTATCGACCCCGCGTATCAGGGGCAGGGTTATGCCAGCGCGGCGGCGAAACTGGCGATGGAGTACGGCTTTTCAGTATTGAATCTGTACAAGCTGTATCTGATTGTGGATAAGGAAAACAAAAAGGCGATACATCTCTACAGCAAGCTGGGATTTGAAGTGGAAGGCGAGCTGATACACGAGTTCTTCATCAACGGCGAATATCGCAATACCATTCGAATGTGTATTTTCCAGCACCAGTATCTGGCAAAACATAAAACGGTGACCGGCACTGGCGGCTCCGCGCCGGGTGCCGATATCACCTTGTGATGGGAAGCCGCCTTACTCCGGTGGCGCCGGAGTAAGGCGGGCAGCTACCCCGCAAACTGGCGGAACAGCGCCTTGCCGCGCAGTAAGCGCAGCCCCAGCCAGCCGCCGCACAGCGAGAGCAATAGCGCCGCCGACGGCGGCAAGAGTCCCCACATCGCCAGGTTCGGTTGCCACGCGAAATTGAAAACCTGGCTTTGCAGCAGCCACAGCGCCGCTTCCGCCCCGATAGCGGCGGCCATTCCCGCCACCAGCCCCAGCACGGCGAATTCACACCACAGCGTGGTGCGCAATAAACGCAATCCCGCGCCTAACGTGCGGTACACCATCAGTTCCTGCCGGCGCTGACGCATTCCCACCTGAATTTGCGCCAGCAGCAGCAGGGTGCCGCAGAACAGCACCAGCACCACCATGATTTCCAGCGCCCGGCTCACCTGCTGCAACACCAGTCCTATCTGGCGCAGCATGCTGCCGACATCCAGCAGACTCAGCGTCGGAAACTGGCGGTTTAGCTGAGTAATCACCTTCTCATCGCCATCGTAACGGAAGCTGGTCAGCCAGGATTGCGGCTGGTTATCCAACGCGCCGGCGGGGAAAATAAAGAAGAAGTTCGGGCGCAGACTCTCCCAATCCACCTGGCGGAAACTGGTCACTTTGGCGCTGAAAGGCTGCGTATCGCCGGTAAAGGTCAGCGTATCGCCGATCTTGATCCCCATCTCTTTGGCTTCTTTCTCTTCCATCGAGACCTCGCCCGCTTTCGGCGCCTGTCCCTCAACCAGCACATTGTGATCGGGGATGCCGTTCATCCAGGTCAGATTCAGTTCGCGGTTGACGGTGTTGCCGCCCGGATCGTCCTCATGAATGACCTCCGTCGCCACCTGCTGATTAATTTCCGTCAGCCGCGCCCGGATGATGGGATAGAAGGGTTCCGGCTTCACCTGATGCCGCTCAAGGAAGGATTTCACCTGCGGAACCTGCTCCGCCGCGATGTTTAACAGAAAATAGTTCGGACTCCCCGGCGGCAACTGTTGTTGCCAGCGCTCCAGCATATCGCCGCGCATCGCCAATAGCAGGGCCAGCAGCATAAATGACAGCGAAAAGGCCGCCAGTTGGCCGATCGTCGACCACGGCTGACGCAGCAGACGATTGATCGCCAGACGCATCGCCAATTGCTTAACCGTCAAACGGCGCAGCAGCAGCAGCCCGCCCCAGCCGATCACGCCCAATAACAGCGCCAGCACCGCCATGCCGCCCAGCAACGCCCACAGCAGGGAACTGCCGCCGGACAACGCGGCGAGCAGTCCCACCACGATAAGCAGCACCACCGGCAGGTAATAGCGCAGCGGCCAGACATTCGCCGTCACATCCTGACGCAGCACGCGCAGCGGCTGCGTCGCCAGCAACAGACGGTAAGGACGCAGCCCGACCAGCAATGAGATCGACACTAACGATCCCAACGCCCATACCCACGGCCATAGTCCGGCGGCCGGCAGCGCGGCGGGCAATACCGGCGCCAGCATTTTCATCAATATCGCTTCAAAGCCCAGTCCGACCAGACTGCCGCACAACGCGGCCAGTCCCAGCACCGACAGCCACTGTCCGACAATCAGCCGTCGTAAGGCTTTTCTTCCGGCGCCCAGCGTTTTTAATACCGCAACCAAATCATAGCGGCTGCGGCAATAGTGCCCCATGGAAACGGCAACGGCGGCAATAGACAACAGCAGCGTCAGCAACGCCGACAACAGCAGAAATTGCTGCGAACGCTTCAGCGATTGGCTCAGGGCGCCCTCTGAATCCTCCATGCCGTACCAGCGCTGATCGGGCTTCAGTTTCGGCTTGATAAAATCGCTGAACCGACTGATTTGTTGTTGATCGCCGGCAAACATATAGCGCCAGGTAATACGCCCGCCGGGCTGTATCGCGCCGGTTTTTTCCACATCCGCCAGATTCATCAGGATGCGCGGCGCCGTGTCGAACGGGTTAAACCCCGAGTCGGGTTCCTGAATCAGTTCGCCGCTGATGCGCAGGGAGGTATCCCCGACATCCAGCATGTCGCCGACCTTCAACCCCAGCAGCGCCAACAGGCGCGGCGCCGCCAATACGGTTCCCGCCTCCGCTCTCAACCCGGCCGGATTGGTCTGGAGCTCGCCGTATAACGGATAGCGCTGGTCCGTTGCCTTCACCCTTGCCAGCTGCGGCGTATCGCCGGCAAACGTCATGGTCATAAACGAAATTTGCCGGCTCAGCGTTAAGCCTTGCTGTTGGGCGGTTTGCAGCCAGGATTCATCCACCGGACGCGAGGCGCGCAAAACCCGATCGCCAGCCAGAAAATCACGGCTTTGCTGGCTTAGCCCTTTTTCCATCCGATCGCCGATGCTGCCCAGCGCCAGCACGCAGGCGACTGCCAGCGTCAGGGCCAGCCAGACAATCAATAACGACGGCGAGCGCCATTCGCGCCAGAACCAGCGCCAGATCATGATTCTTCCCTCAACTTGCCGTCAACCAGACGCAGGCGCCGCTCGCAGCGCGCCGCCAATTGTTCATCATGCGTAACCAGAATCAGCGTAGTGGCGTAATCGCGATTAAGGGAAAACAGCAAATCCACGATACGCTCGCCGGTTTTACGGTCCAGATTGCCGGTAGGCTCATCGGCGAACAGCACTTTAGGTCGCCCGCTGAAGGCGCGGGCCAGCGCCACCCGCTGCTGCTCGCCGCCGGAAAGCTGAGCGGGAAGATGATGCAGGCGCCCGCCCAGTCCAAGCTGCTGCAACAGTTGCTCCGCCTGCCCGCGGCTGCGGCCGTCGCTTTCGCCGCGCAGCAACGCAGGCAACTGAACGTTTTCCAGCGCCGTCAGCGTCGCCACCAGCATAAAGGCCTGAAACACGAATCCCACGTCTCTGGCGCGCAGAGCGGCCCGGCCTTCCTCGTCCAGTTTTTGCAACGATTCGCCCATCAGGCTGACGTCGCCCTCGCTGCCGTCATCCAGACCGGCAAGAATGCCCAGCAGCGTTGATTTGCCGGAACCGGACTCGCCGATAAGCGCGATTGTCTGCGCGGGTTTGACAATCAGCTCAACTCCGGTAAGGATGGAAAGCCGATGTTCCCCTTGACCAACGTGTTTACTAAGATGATGAACTTCAAGAATGTTTTCCGCGGGCCCGGTTTCGACAGGCGTGGCACTCGCTGGACTGGTCTCTGCAAACATATTTTCATCCTTTTACTTCTGGGATTATTCAGTGTACGCGCATTCGCGGCGGATACTTTATTGATACTGGGCGATAGCCTCAGCGCCGGCTATCGGATGCCCGCCGCCAATGCCTGGCCCGCCTTGCTGAATCAGAAATGGCAGACGCAAGCGAAAGAGATAACCGTCATTAACGCCAGCATCAGCGGCGATACCGCCGCGCAAGGGCTGGCGCGGCTGCCCGCGCTGTTGAAACAGCATCAGCCTCGTTGGGTGCTGATCGAACTTGGCGGCAATGACGGACTGCGCGGCTTTCCTGCGCCGAGCATCGAGCAGGATCTGACCAAAATCATTACGCAGGTCAAACAGGCCGATGCTCAGCCGTTATTGATGCAAATTCGTCTGCCGACCAATTATGGCCGCCGCTACACGGAGTCATTCAGCAACATCTATCCGCGGCTGGCGCAACAGTTTGCCATTCCGCTGGTGCCGTTCTTTATGGAACAGGTCTACCTTAAGCCAGAATGGATACTGGAGGATGGCATTCACCCGACCCGCGACGCCCAACCCTTTATCGCCGATTGGATGGCGGAACGGCTAGGCCCCTTAGTTAACCATGAGTCTTAACCAATAGGCTGTTGAATTAGGTAAAGTTATGCAAAAAACGGTGCTCATTACCGGCTGTTCCAGCGGGATTGGTCTGATTGCCGCGCAGGATCTGCACAAGCGCGGCTATCGCGTGCTGGCGGCCTGTCGGCGTCCTGAGGATGTCGAACGCATGGCGGAATTGGGGCTGGAAGGCATTGAACTGAACCTGGATGACGCCGGCAGCGTGGAAAAAGCCGCCGCCCGGGTGATTGCGTTAACCGGCAACCGCCTGTATGGACTGTTTAATAATGCCGGCTACGGTTTATACGGGCTATTAAGCGGCATTTCGCGCCGGCAGTTGGAGCATCAATTTTCCAGTAACCTGTTTGGTACGCATCAACTGACCCAGTTGCTGCTGCCCGCCATGCTGCCGCACGGCGAAGGTCGTATTATTCAGACCAGTTCCGTGATGGGACTGGTCTCCACGCCCGGTCGGGGCGCCTATGCCGCCAGCAAGTTCGCCCTTGAGGCCTGGTCGGACACGTTGCGCATGGAGCTTTACGGCAGCGGTCTGCACGTCAGCCTGATCGAACCCGGCCCGCTGTCGACCCGTTTTACCGCCAACGTCGACCAGACCCAAACGGATAAGCCGGTCACCAATCCCGGCATCGCCAAACGCTTTACGCTGCCGCCGGAAGCCGTATTGCCGAAACTTCATCATGCACTGGAAAGCCCGCGCCCCAAACTGCGTTACCCGGTGACGCTGGTTGCACACAGCCTATCGTGGTTGCGTCGTCTGCTGCCCGGGCGCTATCTGGATAATGTATTACGCACCCGTTCCTGATTTTGGCTTGAAGCGGCGAATTCAGCCCCCACATAGACCTGATAGATATCAATGACGGGCATACAGTCAAAACGGATGAGAGAGAACCCCCATGCTAGAACAACAAGCAAATATTATTGATGTTAACGAGTCCAACCTTCATCAGGTTCTGGAACATTCCGCGACGCTGCCTGTACTGTTTTACTTCTGGTCGGCGCGCAGTCAGCATTGCCAGCAACTGGAACCGGTACTGGATAAACTGGCGCAGGAATATGCCGGTCAATTTATTCTTGCCCGCGTGGATTGCGATGCAGAGCAACATGTTGCGGCGCAATTCGGCCTGCGGGCGATCCCAACCGTCTATCTGTTCAAAGACGGCCAGCCGTTGGATGGATTCCAGGGGCCGCAGCCGGAAGACGCGATCCGCGAACTGCTCCAGCGCGCATTGCCGAAAGCGGAAGAACTCAAAGTCGCCGAAGCTCAGCAGTTGATTCAGGAAGGCAAACTGCCGGAAGCGATGTTATTGCTGAAGGAAGCCTGGCAGCTTAGCCAACAGCGCAGCGATATCGGTTTGATGCTGGCCGAGGTGCAGATCCAGCTTAACCGCAGCGAAGATGCCGAAGCGGTGCTGGCGACCATTCCGCTACAGGATCAGGATACCCGTTACCATAGCCTGGTGGCGCAGATCGAACTCCTGAAGCAGGCGGCCGACACCCCGGAAATTCAGCAATTGCAACAGCAGTTGGCGGCCGATGGGCAAAATGCCGAGCTGGCGGTAAAACTGGCGTTGCAGATGCATCAGGTAGGCCGTAATGAAGAAGCGCTCGAACTGTTGATGGGCTTTCTGAAACAAGATCTGGGCGCGGCGCAAGGCAACGCGCGCAAGACGCTGATGGATATCATGTCCGCGCTCGGCACGGGCGACGCTCTCGCCGCCCGCTACCGCCGTCAGCTCTACTCGCTGTTGTACTGACGCCGTCGTCCGCAGCGCAAACCGCCATCGCCGTGCCGGCCAACCGCGCGTTATCCCCGTCTGCTACTCCGTCATCCCCGCGGCAGTAGGCGGGGATCGCCGCCTGAAACCGTAAACGGCTTATTCGCGCCGGCGCGTAGTGTGCTGTCGGATAATCAACATGGCAGGCCGTTATTCTTTCGCTGAGTTCAGCGCGAACCGATCAATGAGAGATATTCGCCAGCGCTTCCGCCGTCAAGCCGGTGGCTTCCTGAACAGACGCCAGCGGCAGCCCCATTTTTAACAAACTACGGGCGACTTCCAATTTGCCCTCCAATTTGCCTTCTTGTTTGCCCCGTCGTATTCCTTCCCGTACACCGCGCTTCAGCCCTTTCTGTTCCAGTTTCTGTGCGATTGTCATCAGAGCCTCCTTATGCCTTGGTACGCGCTGCGCCAGTTTGCGGATAAAAGCGTTCGGGTTGGCGGCGTTACCGGCCTGCATCATATAGTTTATCAGGGTGGTCAACTGCGTATCGGTAGTGTAATCGGCAATCAGCAGGATGACCAGACGATCCAGCAGTTTGTCCAGGTTACGGCTGCGAACATGTTTTTGCAGCAGTTCAAGCATCGCCACACTACGGTGGCGCATAATTTCATCGTCCGGGATAACGGTCACGTCCACCAGCGAGAAATTCCCGCTGTACAATGTTTGCGCTACGGCCGGGTCGGCAAACGCCTGTAGCCAGCACATCGGGTAAGGATAAGGACTGGTCTGCCCATGGTAAAATAGGATGGGAATAACCAGCGGCAATTGCTGATGACCGTCGTCAAGGTGACGCTGCATCACGGCTACGGCATAGCGCAGCAAACGAAACGCCATATGTCTGTCGGGGGTGCTCTGGTGCTCAATCAGCGTGTAGACGTAGCCTTCGCCGTGCCGGGTTGTCAGCGACCAGAGCACATCGGAATAACAGGCGCGCAAATCTTCTTCGATAAAGCTGCCGTGAGCCAGTTGCAGCGAATCCAGATTGCATAATTCCCGCAGCGACGGCGGCAGATGGATGTCCAGAAAATCGCGGGCCGCCTGCGGATGGGTGAGTACGGCTTTAAATGCCGCGTCGTGCGGCGTAGAGGAGGCGGTTTTTTTCATCCATGCGCCCGGTGGTGAATGATGGTTCGTCCATCATGGCGGGTTGGCGGGCACGGGTAAATACAACTTTTCCATGAATAGCGGGAAATAAGCAGGCGTTCGCGTTTCACCGGCAATGGCGGGTTAATTCCCGCTCTCGTCTGGATCAGGCTCGCACTTTGACAAGGGGATTTTCCGCTGCCGTCATCCCGTAGTAAAATATGACGCCATCATCCCCGCGGCAGTGGCCTGAAACCGCTATCGGCTGACTCCCGCCTTCGCGGGAGTCACGGGGTTATTTCGCGGGAATGGCGCTCGCTCCATCATGCCCGCGACCGTTGGCGGGCATATCCAGCGTTTCCAGCACATTTATCCAGCCGTGGCCGCGACATACCGGCCAGCCGTTCAGCCAGCGGCGCAACATGTTCATCGCCAGCATCGCCACCACTTCCTGATGCGTCTGCAAGCTATAACGCGCCACGTTAAACTGTATCGCCAACGCGAAATCGCCTTGCGGCGTATGCAGCGCGATCGCCAAGCGATCGTCCGGCCGGGCGCCGACCATCAACGCCAGCGCGGCCTGATGGCGCGCCGCCAGTTGACGGGCATCGTCCGCCAGTCGGCCTAACGTCCGCGGTTCCGTATTGACCAATAACTCGCCGCCGGACAGCGGTACATTAGCCGACCGTAGCTGCCAGTTCAGCAGACCGGCGGTAAAATCTTCACTCACCGCCAGTTGCAGATCGCGTTCAGCCAGCCGACGCGCCAACTGTGCGGGCAGCCCCTCCGTGCCTTCGAATAGCGTATTTTCTCCGGCTACGGCGCGCACCTGTTCCCAGCGTTGTTCCATTGCCGCCCGCTGTGCGGCCGGCCCGGTTAATTTCAATTCAATCACCGGCACGGAGGAGCGATAGCCCAATACCACGCCGGAAGGAAGCGCGACCCCGTCCAGTTGGCTGGCGAGATCGCTTTCCGAACGGCCAAAGGTGGTTAAACGCAGACACAGCGGCGGCGGGGAGATAGTAAAACGTTCGCGCAGACGCGGCATGATTTGCCGATCCACCATAACCTTGAATTCGGACGGCACGCCCGGCGTAAAAAACATCAGGCACTTATTTAACCGCAGGGCAAAACCGCAGGCGGTGCCGACAGGGTTATCAATCATTTCCGCGCTCGCCGGCAGTTGCGCCTGTTTACGGTTGTTCGGCGACATCACCCGGCCCCGCTCGGCGAAGAAGGCTTCCATCCGCTCAAGCCATTCCTCATGTTCGACCAACCCCTCTCCGGCTGCCGTGGCCGCCGCTAACGCGCTAAGGTCATCACTGGTTGGCCCTAATCCGCCATTGACGATCAAGACGTCCGCAATTTGGCTGCGCTGGGTCAACGCCGAGACCAAAGCCTCGAGATCGTCCCCCACCGTCATGCGGCTCGCCATCGGCAGCCCCTGATGAAACAGGTAATCCGCCAGCCAGGCCGCATTGGTATCAACAATTTGACCATGCAGCACTTCATCGCCAGTACATAACATCTCGACCCTAAGCATTTTCCACTCCTATTTGTTGTTCTACGCCTCATCGTTTTCAAGATGAAGTCGGGCGGCCGCCGGATAAATCCCTGAGCGTTTCGTCAATCAGATAACGGGAAGAAGGAAGGGAAGCCAACGCCGTAGTCACTTGAAAGATGGGGGTATAACGGACACTTTAGAAACTCGACGGGCGAAACACAATGTTTCTTTGCCGCCGTAGCGGAAAGAAAATGCCGGGGCGTCGCAGGCGACGTTGAAAATCTCTCCCGGCTATTTCGTTGACGATGATCAGAAATTCAAACCCACGCCGATATAGGCGGAATCGGCCAGTTTATTATCTGAACGACCGTTCTCGCCGGCCAGATTGATATAACGATAACCGACATCGACATTGAGCGGACCAATGACCTGCCAGCGAACGCCGGCCTTGCCTTCAACATAGTGATCGACGTGGCTGGAGAAGGCGTCCGGAGAGTAATAACCTTCGCCATAGAGGGAGAAGTAGCGGTTGATCGGCCATTGCAGACCGCCGCCCAGCGCCAGCGCATGGCCGTCTGAACCGCGATCCTGATTCAAATACAGCGCCTTGCCGCCGAGCGTCACCTTCAGCGGCCCCACCGGAAGCGTGTAGCCCAGTCCGAAACCATAAATATCGTTATTATTGTCCCCGTGCGCATAGCTCACATTACCCGACAATCCGGGGACAAGCAGGCCAAAACCGACATTTGCCCCCGCATAATCACGCCCGGCTTCTCCGGAGATGCCGATGGCGGATACAGAGGATGCGGCAAACAGCAAACTTCCCGCACAAGCAATCACAAACTTTTTCATTTTGAATATCCTTCAAAGCAGTTATAAACGCGCGTGCAAAATAGGTAGGTATCGTCGCCGATTCTACGCGAATCGTATAGCGACTCCAGCGTAACCTTGTCCGAAAAGTTCATTTATTCCCGGCAGCGCCGCCGCCTGACGGGCCTAAAAAGATAAGCGCCTCAATTTGCCTAAAAACCACATAATGACTAATAGTATTTAAGGGAGAAACTCAAATACGCATAGCGAGATAGATATAAGGAAAAAATGATGAGCAAGAAAAAGCTGACCACCGTTGCCGGCTCGCCCGTGGTTGATAATAACAATGTTGTTACCGCCGGCCCGCGTGGCCCGATGTTATTGCAAGACGTTTGGTTTTTGGAAAAACTGGCGCACTTCGACCGTGAAGTCATTCCGGAACGACGTATGCATGCCAAAGGCTCCGGCGCTCACGGCACCTTTACCGTGACCCACGATATCACCCGTTATACCCGGGCTAAAATCTTTTCTGAAATAGGCAAGCAAACCGAGATGTTTGCGCGTTTTTCCACCGTAGCCGGTGAACGCGGGGCCGCCGACGCGGAACGCGATATCCGCGGTTTCGCCATGAAATTCTATACCGAAGAAGGCAACTGGGATCTGGTGGGCAACAATACGCCGGTGTTTTACCTGCGCGATCCGCTGAAATTCCCCGACCTTAACCACATCGTCAAACGCGACCCGCGCACCAATCTGCGTAACCCGGTCTACAAATGGGATTTCTTCTCTCATCTGCCGGAAGCGCTGCACCAGTTGACGATTGATTTCAGCGACCGTGGATTACCCAAATCCTTCCGTCATATTCACGGCTTCGGCAGCCACACCTACAGCTTTATCAACGCCGCCAATGAACGCTTTTGGGTGAAATTTCACTTCCGTTGCCAGCAGGGCATCGAAAATCTAATGGATGACGAAGCGGAAGCGCTGGTGGGCAAAGACCGCGAAAGTTCGCAGCGCGATCTGTTCAACGCCATTGAAAACGGCGACTTCCCGCGCTGGAAACTACAGATTCAGATCATGCCGGAAGCCGAAGCGTCGCAGGTTCCGTATAACCCGTTCGATCTGACCAAAGTGTGGCCGCACGGCGATTATCCGCTAATCGATGTCGGCTTTTTCGAACTGAACCGCAATCCGGATAACTATTTTTCCGAAGTGGAACAAGTCGCCTTTAACCCGGCGCACGTCGTACCCGGCGTCAGCTTCTCGCCGGATAAAATGTTGCAGGGCCGCCTGTTCTCCTATGGCGACGCCGCACGTTACCGCCTGGGGGTTAACCACCACCAGATCCCGGTAAATGCGCCGAAATGTCCGTTCCACAATTACCACCGCGATGGCGCCATGCGCGTCGACGGCAACAGCGGCAACGGCGCGACCTATGAACCGAACAGCTTTGGCGTCTTTCAGGAACAGCCGGACTTCAGCGAACCGCCGTTAACCATTGAAGGCGCAGCCGATCACTGGAATCACCGTGAAGATGATGATTACTACAGCCAGCCCAGGGCGCTGTTCCATCTGCTGAGCGAAGAGGAACACCAGCGCATGTTCCAGCGTATCGCCGGAGAACTGTCGCAGGTGCCTGAATTTATTCAGGAGCGCCAGATTGCGCTATTCAATAAGGTCGATCCCGCTTATGGCGACGGGGTCAAAAAAGCGCTGGCGGCCGTTGGGAAATAACTGAATGAGCGTGAGGTCGTTTCAGGACTCGCGTTGTCCTTAACAACCCCCACCCGGCCTCCCCCTTGTCAGGGGGAGGTGCTGTCCCCCTCCCCTGCGAAGGGGAGGGCCGGGGTGGGGTCGGAACAACAAAGTCGGTCAGCAAACCAAACGAAAACACGCCTCAGCCTTGCTTCTGATTGCGCTCACTATCAACCCACGCCTGCACCTGACGGCGAGAGACTTTAATACCGCCGTTCTTCAATACCGCCGGCAGATAATAATAGGCGACCGGGCGCTGGAATCCCGCCAACTGTGGCTGCAACCAATCCCGCAGCGCATCCAGCGTGGTCGAGCCGGTTATTTCAACCACCGCCGCCGGACGCTGGCCGAACTCCACGTCATCAACCGGCACCACGCAGGCCTGCTGAACATCCGGGTGCGCCAGCAACACCGATTCAATATTTTCCGGTTGAATACCTTCGCCGCCGCTGAAAAACTGATTGTCCAGTCGCCCCAGAATTCGCCACTCGCCATCGGCAAAGCTGCCGCGATCCCGGGTATGGAACCATCCGTCCTCATCGACCAGCGGCGAAAGCCGCCCATCCCGCCAGTAGCCCGACGCCAGCGAACTGCCCCGCAACTGTACCTCTTCATCCACCAGCCGGATTTCCCGTCCGCGCAACGGCAGTCCGACGCCGCCCCGGCCATCGGCGCGTTTGGCGCACACCGTTGAAGCCAGTTCAGTTAAGCCGTATCCGCACCAGCAGCTCACGCCGCGCGCTTCCGCCTGCCGCGTAAGATCCTGCGGGATCATCGCGCCGCCCAGCAATACCGCTTTCAATGTGGCCGGCAGAGTATTATGCGATACCAGACGCCACAGTTGGGTCGGCACCAGCGACGCGTGAGTACACCCCTGCAACGCCGACTCCAGAGGTTGATTGACGCGCACCGCAACGGTTGCGCCAGAGGAGAGCCAGCGCCATACGATCCCCTGCCCTGAAACGTGAAACAGCGGCAATGACAATAGCCAGCTATCGCCGGGCGCAAACGCCATCATCGCCAACACGCCTTCGGCGCTGGCCAGATGGGCGGCAAAGGTATGCGCCGCCGCTTTAGGCTCGCCGCTGGAGCCGGAGGTTAGCGTCAGCGTCGCCAACCGTTGCGGTTGCCAGCGCAGTACCGGCGACGCGGAAAAGAGCGGTTCAACGGCTTCATGCCGCAACGCGGCTATGCCGGACGGCCACGCTTGCCCGTTCAGACATAGCCCGTGGTCGATATCAAGCGAACGCAGCAGCGAATGGGTCAATGGTTCCGGCAACTGCGGATTCAGCGGCAGCAGCCGCGCGCCGCATTGCAACAGCGCGAGATAACAGAACAGCATATCGGCGCTGTTCCTGCCTCGCAGCACGACGCCGCATCCCGGCGTCACCCCCTGTCGCGCAAAGCAGGCAGCCAGTTGATTAATCCGGCAGGCCGTCTGCCGCCAGTTCCAGCAGGTATCGTTTTCGATTAACGCGACGCGTTGCGCCGCGCGTTCGGCCCAGTAATGCCAGGGCCAGTCGTTCAGGATTGCCATACCGGTTCCAGTTGCCCGGCCGTCAACAGCGGCAATTCGCTTTCCGGCCAGCGTCTGACCACCTGCGCCTGCATCAATTCCAGCGTATCCAGGCCGGGAATGGCGTCGGGCGTCAGCCAATGCGCCAGCCGCGCCAGTTGGCTTAACCCCAGACTGGATTCGATACTGGAGCTGATAACCGCCGTTAGCCCCGCCTGATGCGCCTGCTGAATAAGGCGCTGACAACGCGCCAGGCTGCCGACCAGCGTTGGTTTTATCACAATCGCGCTGACGCCCGGCTCCGCTTCGACCCGGAAATCCGCCTCGCGCACGCTTTCATCCCAGGCGATATTGATACCGGTTTCCCGCGCGAACTCGCGGGACTCCTGTCGCGTTTTGCACGGTTCTTCCAGAAAAGCGATGCGCGAGCGCAGGGCCGGATCCACATAGCGGGCAAAACCGTCGGCTTTGGCGCGCGTCCAACTGCGATTGGCATCCAGCCGCAGTTTCAGATCCGGTAACGCCTCCAGCAACATATTCACGATCATGCCGTCGCGCACCGCTTCATACAGGCCGACTTTGACCTTGGCGACTTTTTCGCCCGGCAGTCCCTGAAGCATGGCGAACAGTTCGTCGGGATCGCCGTTGCACAGCGGCGCCTTGCGATAGTCGGCCTGCGCCGGCAAGCGTTGATCCAGCTCGGCCAGCGCGCAGCTCAGACCAAAGGCGACCGATGGCGGAAGTTCATCGGCCAGCGACTCGCCGGCCGCCCAGCGCGACAACTGCGCCAGCGTCGCCGATTCGGCCTGCGCCAGCGTTTCCACGCTGAACGCCGGCAGCGGCGCAATCTCTCCCCAGCCCTGCTCGTCGCCCTGACGCAGGTGAACGATTAGCCCCTCGCGGCTTTTCAGACGCTGGTTACGCAGCACCACGCCGGCTTCCATCGGTACGCTGTAGCGATAAACCTTAACCTGACGCATTACGGATTCCGTTTGAATTTGCTGAAGTCAGGCTGGCGTTTTTCATTAAAGGCGTTACGCCCTTCCTGCCCTTCGTCGGTCATGTAGAACAGCATGGTGGCGTTGCCCGCCAGTTCCTGCAAACCGGCCTGACCGTCGCAGTCGGCGTTGAGGGCGGCTTTCAGGCAGCGCAGCGCCATCGGGCTGTTCTGCAACATCTCGCGGCACCAGCGCACCGTCTCTTTTTCCAGCTCGGCCAACGGCACCACGGTGTTGACCAACCCCATATCCAGCGCCTGGGCGGCGTCATACTGGCGGCACAGGAACCAGATTTCGCGCGCTTTTTTCTGCCCGACGATGCGCGCCATATAGGATGCGCCCCAGCCGCCGTCAAAGGATCCGACGCGCGGCCCGGTCTGGCCGAAGACGGCGTTTTCCGCGGCGATGGTCAGATCGCACATCATATGCAGCACGTGTCCGCCGCCGATGGAGTAGCCGGCCACCATCGCCACCACCGGTTTCGGACAGGTGCGGATTTGACGCTGGAAGTCCAGCACGTTCAGATGGTGTACGCCGCTGTCGTCCTGATAACCGCCGTAATCGCCGCGCACTTTCTGATCGCCGCCGGAGCAGAACGCCTTGTCGCCCGCGCCGGTCAGAATAATCACGCCGATGCCGTCGTCGTGACGGGCGTTATCCAGCGCCTGGATCATCTCTTTCACCGTTTGCGGGCGAAAGGCATTACGCACCTGAGGACGGTTGATGGTGATTTTGGCGATGCCGTCGGCGGATTTGTGATAAAGGATATCGACGAAATCGCCGCTGCAATCGTGCCATTCTACCGGGGCGTAAAGCAGTTCTTCACTGGGATAAAGCATAATAATTAATCCTTAACGGGATGCGAAATGAAAGAAAGTATCCGCGCGGCATACTCCGCCGGATTGGCTAAATGGGCGTTATGACCGGCCTGAGTCACCGTCAGTAACGGCAGGTTATCCTGTTTTGCCAACGTTTGAAATTTAGCGTCCTGTTCGCCGCACAGGTAAGCGAAAGGGAAAGCCCGCTGGCGCAGCGTTTCTCCTAACCAGGGTTGATGCCCGAGCGAGGTGGCCTCCAGCATATCGGCGACCGCCGCGCCGTCATTATGCCGACGCCGAGCAACCAGCGCGGCGCGCTGAACGGCGTTTAAATCCGCAAACACCGCCTGTCGATACCAATCATCCAACACCGCCTCGATGGGTTCATGGCGAAAACGCCGCGCCCAGTCGGCATCGTGCGACAGGCGTTCTTGCCGTGATCGCGGTTGCGCCAGACCGGGGTTTCCCCCTTCGACCAGCAGCCCGAGCATTCCGCACGCTGGCCCGTGACAGGCGTGATACATGGCGATACGGCCGCCCAACGAATACCCCAGCAGCCAAAAGTCGTCAATACCCTGCTGCCGCAACGTGGCGGTTAACTGCCGACTGACCTGTGCAAAGCCGCTGGTTCTTACCGCCCGCGATCCGCCGTGTCCGGGTAAATCCACCAGCAGCAAAGGCCAGTCGTTGAAAAACGGCGTCACCGGCCGCCAGTCCTCGCCGCTGCCCAACAGGCCATGCAGGCATACCAGCCACGGCCGCGCGGGCGAAACGCTCTCAGGGGTAATTTTCCGGCAGTGCAGCATCACCACGTCTCCGCCAGAGAAACCAACGCGTTCAACGTTTGCGCGCCGTCTTGCGGCGGCACGATAACCTCCAGCAGCGTCACGCCGCCCTGCCGCCAAGCGTTGGCGACCGCATCGGCCACCTGCTGCCACCGCTCGGCGCGCACATAATTCAGGCCGAACATCGCGGCGGCGTGCGCGAATTCCACATTTTGCGGCATGCAGTAAAACGTCTCCCGCTGAGCCTCCGGCGTCGGCAGCAGAGAAAAGATCTGACCGCCATTGTTGTTAACCACAATCAATACCAGCGGCGCCGGCGCCTGACGCAGCAGGGCTAACGCATTCAGGTCGTACAGCGCGGAAAGATCGCCCACAATCCCCAGCGTGGCGCGCGAATTGCCGCGCTGCACGCCGGCCAGCGTCGAGATTAACCCATCAATCCCGCTGGCGCCGCGATTCGCGTACACCGGGTATTGCGCCGGCAGCTGCGCCAGCGCATCAATAAGACGGATCGCCAGACTGTTGCCGACGAAAAGCTGTCCTTCCGGCGGCAACAGTTCTGGTACGCGTTGCGCCAGTTGCGCTTCGCCGAAACGCGGCGCCAGATAGGCCATAGCCTGCCGGCGGGCATGATGCGCGATGGTTGTCAGGTCGTCGGCCCAGGGGATCTGCCTGACCGGCGGATGCGCGCTCAGCCAGTCGCCGACATCGGCAATCAGGCGCCGTCCGCGATGGTGGGCCGGATCCAACCGGCCGGGTCGCTCATCGACCAGCCAAAACTCACGCGGCTGACACTGCGCCTGCCATTGCAACAACCGTTTGCCGGTCAGATTGCCGCCGAACTGCACCACAATCTCGGCTTGCCGCAGCCGTTCAACCGCCGCGGGACAGGCCAGCCAAATATCGGCGCAGGGCAAGGGTTGACCGCTTTGCGATAACACATCGCCAATCAGCGGCCAGCCAAGGGCGGCCGCCCATTGCGCGATTTGCGCGCCCTGCCGCGGGCCGACGTTGCCGGCAATCACCACGCCGCGTCGCTGCCGCCATTCCCCCCAGTCGGCTTGAACCGTCAACGCCTGTCGCCGTACCTGTTGCAGCCAGGGCTCGCGCCCTTGCAGCCAGTCGCCCAAAGGCGCCAGCCAGTCAAGGTAGGCATCTTCATCATCCGCGCCGTATAACGGTTCGGCGAACGGGCAATTGATGTGCAATGCGCCGTGCGCGAGTTCGGATAGCGCGCTGTCCAGCGTCGAAACCAGCCAGCGGGCGGGAATATCCGGCGTGGGACGCGGCAGGTTCAGCGCCTGAGTCGGGTGAGAGGCGTATAACCCATGCTGGCGAATGGCTTGATTGGCGCCGCAGTCGATTAATTCAGGAGGACGGTCGGCCGTCAGCACGATCAAACGCTCGCCGGTCAATCCCGCTTCAATAATCGCAGGATAAAGATTGGCCGCCGCCGTACCGGACGTCACGACGATGGCGACGGGCTCACCGCGGGTTTTCGCCAATCCCAGCGCCAAATGCCCTAACCCCCGCTCGTCAAAATGGGTGTGGCAAATCAACGCGCCATGCTCCGCCGCGGACAGCGTCAGCGGCGTCGAACGGGAGCCGGGCGCGATACAGATATGGCGGACGCCATGACGGGTCAGCGCCTCCAGCAATAACGCGGCCCAGCGACGATTAAATACACTTGTTGACATTATTCACTCAACAACTCAGGTGGCGGACTATCCCCATCATCTTTCCAGTCGCAACGGCGCTGACCCGGCTATACGCCCTCTTCGGGCTGCCGCAGGCAGCAGGCCTGCAACTCGACATCAATTGGGTATGTAGCGCCGACGTTGATATAAACCGGCGCCTGGTACAACAGACATAAAATCAAACTAGGACATATCGCCCTCTAACAGGGATTTTAACCCGGCGGCCTTGTTTTCCAACTCCCGCCATTCCTGTTCCGGATCGGATCCCGCCACAATGCCGGCGCCGGCGTACAGCTTGAGAATATTATCGTTGATTTCCGCTGAACGCAGCGCCACGCAAAACTCCGATCGCCGACGGGAGAGATAACCGGCGGAACCGGCATACCAGCCGCGATCGAACGGCTCATATTGCGTTATAAAACGACGGGCGGCCGTTCTGGGCAGACCGGCCACCGCGGCCGTGGGCTGCAAATCATCAAGACAGACGGCGTCCGACTTCTCCTTCAGCTCCGCCTGAATGGTTCGACGCAAATGCTGCACCTTGCGCAAACGCACGATTTCCGGCGGCATCACATCCAGCGCGCGCGCAGACTGTTGCAACCGCTGGCAGATATCATCAACCACCAGCATGTTTTCGCGTTGGTTTTTGCTATCTTTCATCAGCCAGTCGGCAAGCGCCGCGGTTTTGCCCGCGTCTTTATCATTGGCTACCGTACCGGCCAGCGCTTCGGTTTCAAGCTGCGTATCGCATCGGCGATAAAGCCGCTCAGGGCTGGAACCGAGAAACGCCTGCCGGGCGTCATGCGCCAGCATAAAATGGAAACAGTGGTGATTGACGGCGCGGCTGGCGGCCATAAACGTCGTGGCCTGCAATGGTTGATCCAACGTTAGCGTCGTGGTTCGCGCCAGCACCACTTTGTCCATCTCTCCGGCCGTAATATCGCGCAGCGCAAGCTGTATCAGACGATCCCAGTGCCGACGATCCGGCTGGTGTTCCACCGTCTTAATCTCGCTCTGCAAAGGGGGAAGCGGCCTGACCGGCAGAAGAAAATTGATAAACGCCGCCGCTTCATCAGCATCCTGCCGGAGCGAAGTTTCACTAAACAGGTTAATTTGCAGCCTGAGCGTATGGCCCTGACGCAATAACTCGACGCGCGGCAAAAAGAGATAACCGGCAGAGGCGCCCTGCTCGTTTTCGCGGGACGTTTGGTTAAACGCGTTAAGCCCCCAGATGCGTACGTCCGGCGCGCAATGATGCTGAGCAAGGAACGCTTCCGCCTGCCGAATATGATGAAAACCGCATACTCGCCCGCAAACCGCCGCTTCTTCACTCTCCTGACGATGCTGCCAGTAAAACTGCGGATAGGCGGGTTGCGTCGCCAGCCACGGCAATAACTCAGCCGGTTCGCTGATAACCAGGGAGCGCGTTATCTGTTTGAATCCCGCATTTGATGGCAGTGGCTTGCGCAAATCCTGTTGCATGTGACGCAACAAGTCGGAAAGTTGTCTCAACGTAACCCCGGAATCCTAACGTAAAGTAGGGGATTATACGGGAAAAAAAGGCGCTGTGGGTGAGAGGTTATTCAGGATAAAAGGAATTTTCCGGGCAAGGGATCCCGCTCCCGATGCGCTTTGCCGCGGCATTCTTCCGGCGTACAAGATTTATCCCGCGCCGAATGATTGCTCATCTTTCGTACAACCGGCGTTAACTTATCCGATAATCCCGCCATCTATGGCGCAAAAATGACGAACTCTTCGATTCAGCCACGCAATTATGGTAGAAAGAAGCCCCATTGCGTCTATTAGGTATGTGTCCTTCAGGTGATGAGTACAACACTGAATCCCGAGCAGTCCATTAATCAGCAACAGCCCGGCAAAAAGGCGCAGGCGGCAACGCGGATGACTTTCTTTATCGCGGGGTTTGCCATGGCTTCCTGGGCGCCGCTGGTGCCTTTTGTCAAAGATCGCCTGGCGATCAATGACGCTTCCCTCGGCATGCTGCTGCTTTCGCTCGGTATCGGTTCCCTTCTGGCGATGCCGCTGACCGGCATGTTAACCAGCAAGCTGGGATGCCGGACCGTCATATTAATGGCCGGCGTCTTGCTTTGCCTGGTGTTGCCGATGCTGACGCAGGCGGATACCCTGCCGCTGATGGCTCTTGCTCTGCTCTTTTTTGGCGCGACCATCGGCACCATCGATGTGTCGATGAATATTCAGGCGGTGATTGTCGAACAGGCCAGCGGCCGGGCCATGATGTCCGGGTTTCACGGATTTTTCAGCGTCGGCGGCATAGCCGGCGCGGGCGGCGTCAGCGCCTTGCTGTGGCTGGGGCTGTCGCCGCTGATGGCGATTCTGACGATTGCCGTCCTGGTGCTGATATTCCTGGCGTCAGCGCAAAATCATCTGTTGCGCGCCACCCGGCAGGCCGATAACACCCCCTTATTCGTCATCCCGCGCGGTTGGATCATGTTTATCGGCCTGCTGTGCTTTATTATGTTTCTGGCTGAAGGTGCAATTCTGGACTGGAGCGCCCTGTTCTTAAGCGCCGAACGCCATCTGACCAGCGCGCAGGCAGGTATCGGCTATGCCGCATTTTCCGTTGCGATGACGCTGGGCAGGCTGAATGGCGACCGCATCGTCAATGCTCTGGGGCGTTTCGCCATTCTGGCCGGCGGCAGCCTGTGCGCGGCGTTAGGCCTGCTGCTGACCATCGCCATCGACAACGCGATAACCTCGATATTCGGTTTCGTTATGGTGGGATTGGGAGCGTCCAACGTGGTGCCTATTCTTTTCAGCGCCGCGGGGAATCAAAAAGTCATGCCGGCGAATCTGGCTATCGCCTCGATTACCACCCTCGGCTACGCCGGTATTCTGATTGGCCCGACGCTGCTGGGGTTTATCGCGCAAATCAGCGACCTGGCAATGGCGTTTGGCTGCGTCGCGCTATTGTTATTGCTCGTCAGTCTCAGCGCGCGTGCCGTTATTCGTTAATCAGGAGCGTTAATCAATGCCCGCAATAATCATGCGCTATTTTGCCCTGTTCATCGTGCTGTTGCTGCTTACCACCGGCACGTTTAGCTATAACTACCTGTCTAGCTGGCTAATCAATAAGAAACATGCATTAACGGATATTGCTCAGGGAGTGCAAAAACGCATTGATACCTATCGCTTTTTTACCTATCAGATTTATGGCAACCTGAACGGCGCCCCGCCGAAAGACACGAATATCAACGCCATCAGCCTGATGCCGGATGTCTTTTACGTCGAGAAGAACGATCAAAAGACCGACGCCCTGATATTCGGTCAACACGACGATTCAACCTTGAATTCCGTCTACCGCATATCGCGCTATCTGGATATCCTGTGGGGCGCGGAAAACGACGTTTACACCATGTACTATCTTAACGGCATCGATAATAGTCTGACGATGATCTCAACCCAAACGTTGAAAGACATCTCGTCTCAGTTTCGGGGGAGCTATATCACCGCGATAGCGGAGGCGCGCCGCACGGAAATGCTCCAGCAGGCCAACGCGTTAGACGAACGCGAAAGTTTCTCGCCCATCCGCAAACTGCGCTTTTATAACAACTATTACTTCACGCTGCGCACCACCTTTAATCAGCCCGGCCACCTGGCGACCATTATCGCTTTCGACTTGCCCATTAACGACCTGATTCCCATCGATATGTCGCGCGAAAATTTTATTCTGCGACAAGATACGTCAACCAGTATTGATGCCAATAGCGGCAGCGAAGATATCTCGGTGATTCAGTTGAACGGCTCATTGATTGAGATATCCTCCCAGTTGATTAACGCACCGGTAAAAATCGTTTTTCAGATTCCGATAAGAGTGCTGGTGCTCAATATGCTGAATAATAATATTTGGCTGCTGTTGCTTAATCTGGCCTTGCTGCTTTTCGCCCTTGCCGGCTTTTATATTTTCCGTCGGAAATATATCCATCCCGGCGAAGATGTCTCCGAGCAGTTGCGCGATCGGTTGAATATTTATGATGAAACGATCGGCCGTATTCCGATGGGCGTGCTGATCTATGATTTCAGCAGCAACAAGGTTGTCATACAGAACGCGCTGTCGGAGAGCTTATTACCTCACCTCAGCTTGCAGAAAATCACCAATATGGCCGATGAACATCAGGGCATTGTTCAGGTGACGGTGAATAATGAAATGTATGAAATTCGCCAGTTCCGCAGTCAATATTCGCCGGATTACTGTCTATTTTTGCTGCGAGAACAAGACAAAGAAATTCTGGTTAATAAAAAACTCCAGTTGGCGCAGCGGGAATATGAGAAGAATGTTCAGGCCAGAAAACGTCTGTTCAAAAATCTGCTCGATGAAATCAGGCAGCCCCTGCTTTCCCTGCGTCAAAATATGCTTTCTCTTGGTCGTACCGACGAGATTGCCGACCAACAGCGCATCATTCAGCAACTGTTGACCGATGCGGGCAGCGCCATTGAATTACTGGAGAATATCGAACTTCAGGAAAAACTGGAGATGCCGGAATGGCAGCCCGCGCAAAATAGTTTTTCGCCGCTGACCGTGATCGACAATCTGTTGCTGACATTATTGCCCAGGATTAATCAGAAAGGACTGGCCCTCTTTAATCACTACAAGCTGGATATTAACCAGAGCTATCTGGGCGATAGCGAACTGCTGCAAAAAACGCTGTCGCTGCTGCTTAATTACGCCATTACCAACACCGATTACGGCAAGATTACGCTTTCAACCGACCGCGATGCGAATATCCCGGGCAAACTGATTATTCAAATCAGCGATACCGGCGCGCAAATTTCCGGCAGCGAGCAGGATAATCTCGACTATCCGTTTTTACATCCGGCAACGGCGGATCGTTTCAATAAAAACTCGGGCATGACGCTATTTCTGTGCAATCAACTCTGTAATAAACTTGGCGGCAAACTGAATATCAACAGTACAACCGGACTGGGAACGCACTATATTTTAACGCTGCCCCTGGAGCCGGAGCCTCTCCCCGTTGAAGAGGAAAAGCTGCTGGAAGGCATCACGGTATTGCTGGACGTTACATCAGAGGAAGTTCAACACATCGTCAGCCGGCTGCTGACCGGCTGGGGAGCCAATTATGCGCTGGCCGATGAACGTCAGGTTAACCAATCGGCGGATTTGTATATCACCGACGATGCGGATAAAAACGCGGACTATTCCATACTGCTTTGCGGCGATGAAACGACATTGATTTCGCTGGCGCCGCGGCGACTACAGGCGAATTTCAATATCAGCCAGCAACTGCTGGAGGCGCTGCTTAAACTGATTGAGCAGCAGTTGGAAACGCCCGCGGACGCGTCGTCGACAGGGGATGGCAACGATAGCGCTTTTTATGCCAATCAGTTGGCCGCAAGCGATTATTATTCGCTGTTTGTTGAGACAGTACCGGATGATTTAAAGAGGCTGTATACTGAGGCGGAAGATGGTGATTTTTTGTCACTTGCGCAGACAGCACATCGGTTGAAAGGCGTGTTTGCCATGTTAAATCTGCATCCCGGCAAACAACTGTGTGAGCAGCTGGAACAGCATATTACCGCGCACGATAGTGTACAGATAGAAAATAACCTTCATGAAATTGAGGCATTCGTCAGTGCATTGTTACAGCAAGGTAGCCAACATATGAGTAACCTAAACGATGAGTAATCTAAACGTAATTATTGCCGACGACCATCCTATTGTTCTTTTTGGCATCAGAAAGTCGCTTGAACAAATTGAATGGGTCAATGTCGTTGGTGAATTTGAAGACTCGACAGCGCTGATCAATAACCTCCCTAAACTGGACGCCAACGTATTAATTACCGATTTGTCCATGCCGGGAGATAAATACGGCGATGGCATCACTTTAATTAAATACATTAAGCGTCACTTCCCTCATCTCTCTATTATTGTTCTGACCATGAACAATAACCCGGCCATTCTAAGCGCCGTGCTGGATTTGGATATTGAAGGCATCGTGCTGAAACAAGGCGCGCCGACCGACCTGCCTAAAGCATTGGCGGCCTTACAGAAAGGCAAGAAATTCACCCCGGACAGCGTCTCCAAGGTATTGGAAAAAATCAGCGCCGGCGGCTATGGCGACAAGCGCCTGTCGCCGAAAGAGAGCGAAGTCTTGCGGTTATTCGCCGAGGGTTTTCTGGTCACCGAAATCGCCAAGAAACTCAATCGGAGCATCAAGACCATCAGCAGTCAGAAAAAGTCAGCCATGACCAAACTGGGCGTGGATAACGATATCGCCCTGCTGAACTACCTTTCTTCCGTTAACGGCAATGGCTCGCAAACAGAATAAGGCGGGAATCTTCTGCTGGAACCGTGCGTAGTCATTAAGTGATTCCCGCCTGCGCGGGAATGACAGTGTAGCGATCCCTGCGTCCGCTCCCCGTCATTTCTGCGTCCAACGCACCGTCATTCCCGCATTTTTAGGCGGGAATCGCCTGCTGGAACCGCGCGTAGTCATTAAGTGATTCCCGCCTGCGCGGGAATGACAGTGTAGCGATCCCCGCGCCCGCTCCCTGTCATTCCTGCGTCCAACTCCCCGTCATTCCCGCGTTTTTAGGCGGGAATCGCCTGCTGGAACCGTGCGTAGTCATTAAGTGATTCCCGCCTGCGCGGGAATGACGGTGTAGCGATCCCTGCGTCCGCTCCCCGTCATTTCTGCGTCCAACGCACCGTCATTCCCGCATTTTTAGGCGGGAATCGCCTGCTGGAACCGCGCGTAGTCATTAAGTGATTCCCGCCTGCGCGGGAATGACAGTGTAGCGATCCCCGCGCCCGCTCCCTGTCATTCCTGCGTCCAATTCCTTGTCATTCCTGCGTTTTTAGGCGGGAATCGCCTGCTGGAACCGTGCGTAGTCATTAAGTGATTCCCGCCTGCGCGGAATGACAGTGTAGCGATCCCCGCGCCTGCTCCCTGTCATTCCTGCGTCCAACTCCCCGTCATTCCCGCGTTTTTAGGCGGGAATCGCCTGCTGGAACCGCGCGTAGTCATTAAGTGATTCCCGCCTGCGCGGGAATGACAGTGTAGCGATCACCGCGTCCGCTCTCCGTCATTCCTGCGTCCGCTCCCTGTCATTCCTGCGTCCAATTCCCCGTCATTCCCGCGTTTTTAGGCGGGAATCGCCTGCTGGAACCGTGCGTAGTCATTAAGTGATTCCCGCCACGCAGGGAATGGCCACAGGCGGGAATCACGCTTTCGCCGCGGGCGATCCGTTTCGGCTCAGGTTTCCGACGCGACCGCCTTTTCCCGCGATTGACGCACCAGGCTACTGTAGTAGGACAGGCTCTGTTGCAGCGTATCCAGCGTTACGGGTTTGGATAAACAGTTATCCATTCCCGACTGCAAACAACGCTGTTTTTCTTCCGCCAGCGCATTCGCCGTCACGCCGATAACCGGGAAAGTCTGCTCAAGTTCGCGTAAGCGCTGAGTCAATCGATAACCATCCATATTCGGCATATTGACGTCCGTCAGCACGATATCAATCTGGTTTTTACTTAACACGCCAAGCGCATCAATACCGTCATTGGCGGTCATCACCATATAGCCCAGCGATCCGAGCTGATCGGCCAGTAAGCGGCGGTTGATCGGGTGGTCATCCACCACCAGAATCATAATATCGCCGTTCTCGATGCTGCTATAGTTGGTCAGCGGCGCCGAAAGCACGGAGTGCGATGCGTCGGCGGCGGCCGGGCGATAAATTTTCTCCAGCAGATTCGGCAGGTATTGCGGGGTGGAGGTGCTGTGCGCCCAGCGTCCGGGGCTGATTTCCTGTGCGGCGCCGGTATGCGAACCGCTAATGATGATATGCGCCCGCGCCTCAAACTGCTGCGATACCGCATAATCACTGATGACCACGTCATCGCTGCCGATCGTTTGCTCCTGATAACGGCTGGCCCGCATCCCATGCGCCTGCAAGAACGTCAGCAGATAAGATTCCATGCGCACATTGCGCACCATGAGCCAGCACATTTTCCCCTGCAAACCGGCGTTAATCGCCACCGGCACATAGCGCGCTTTATAGAGCGGGATCCTGACGCCGAATTGACTCCCCAGGCCAGGGTCGGACTCAATGGAAATATCCCCATCCATCAGATTGACCAGTTTCTCGCAGATGGCCAGGCCAAGCCCGGTCCCCTGGAAGTGACGCTGCACGCCGCTCCCCGCCTGAAAGAACGGATCAAACAGCTTAATGGTTTCCCGGGCGGGGATCCCCACGCCGGTATCCCGCACCAGAAACTCCAGATAGCCATCGCGGCAGCCGACCTGAAAAATAATGCATCCCGTATCGGTAAACTTGATGGCGTTGCTCAGCAGATTGGAGAGCACCTGCTGTAAACGCACCGGATCGCCGGACAAGCTCACCGGCACATTGGGATCGATAAAGCAGTACAACGTCAGGCGTTTTTTTACCACCAGCGGTAAATAATTGCTGGAGATATGGCTGATCACCTCGTGCGGCGCAAATTCACAGGGTTCGATTTTTAATTGTTCAGATTCAATCTTGGAGAAGTCGAGAATATCGCTGATGATTTTCAGCAATAGCGAGGATGAATTATTCATCGCCGCCACCAGCCGATTGGCATCCTTGGGCAGCGCTTTGGTTTGTAATAAATCCAGATTACCGATAATACCGTAAAGCGGGGTACGCAGTTCGTGGCTGACCGTCGCCAGAAACATCGATTTCGACTGACTCGCCTGCTCCGCGGCGTTGGCCATTTCCTGTAGCGACTCTTCCATTTTGACGCGGGCGCTCACATCCAGCAGCACGCAAATCGCCACATTCTCATTGCGATAACGCGAGTGAACGAAACTGATTTGCAGGTGATGGTTTCGGCTGGTCATCACATCGACGAACTTGGACTGCTGCTCGCAAATAATACGGGTAATGCGCAGACGATCCTCATGCGTGAGCAAATTCAGGTAATTATGCGCCAACTCGTTACTGAGAATATTCGTCCCGTCGTTGATGCGCAGAATACAAATGCCTACCGGGGCGGAAGCCACAATCTTGCGGTTGAATTGTTCATTCTCTTCCAACTGGAACGCATTCACTTCGGCCGGCACCAGCATTTTCCGCTCAAAGAACCAGGTCAGCATAAACAGGAGTATCGCCGACAGAGCATTGAGCATAACCATATTAATGATCAGCGGACCGATATGAGACAGCAGAACTTTTACCGGCAGCGAATAAATGATGCTGAACGCTGTCGGCGTCAGGTTCTTTTTCAGAATAATTTCACCATAACCATTCACGTAGCCGAAATAGTTATGATCGACCGGATAGCTATTCATCGATGAGATATGGCGGCCCGACTCTTCGGTAAACTGCAACACCGGCTGGTTATATTGATTCAACAGCTTGGCGCTTATCGGGAATTTACCCAGGATCACGAAGTCATCAAGGCGAATGGTTTGCTCAATCCCCATGATCACTTCCAGCTTGTTACCGATATAAATCGGCGTAAGCGCATAGAGATAGCCGACATCCGATATCGACGCCGGCGTAATCCAATAGACCGTTTCATCCCTAATCGCGGACTGGTTGGTATTTTTTTGCTCAAGAAAACGATCTTGCACATTCTTAAGCAGGTTATCGCGATCTAGCGACTGGTTGCGAATACCAAAATCCACCATACACTGCCGATCGCCGCCGACAAAAAATACCCGATTCAGGTCATACACCGCAGAAAAGTTTTCACGCCAGCCGTTAAAAAAATCATTCAATGAGGCTAAAGGGCTATTCTTTGCGCCGTAATTAACCGAGCAATTGGCGCCGGGCGATAAGGGATAAATAGATAAAGATGAATTTCCATCCGGCGACGGCTGCTGATTTCCCGTCGCGTTCATCAGGCGGTTGGCGGCCAGATACTTCAGTTCTCTTACAATATCCGCCGCGTGGCGAATATATCCCTGCGACTGATCGAAGCTCAGATTATATTCCTGGCGCAGCTCGGACTCTTTGTCATTCAGCGTATTACTGATATAAAAAATGGATATCAGCGCGCCAAGCGTCCACAGCATAACCGCCAACACCCGGAACAAATAACGGGAGACTTTTAATGTCGTATGGAACGAGGCCAGATATTTCAAGTGAATACCATTGAATTGAGACAGCTGATGGCGACAATGATTTGTCGATACAGTACCGATACTACATAAAAAAAGCCAGCGCATCACACGCTGGCCTGACCTTTACAATAAGCGCGGCGGTGCTTATTCGTCGTCTTCCACAATGTCGTCGTCGGCATCAATGTCGTCGTCGGCAGCCTCTTCGTCTTCGACGATTTCGCCGTCAACGCTGGCGACGCCATCCAACTCTTCATCTTCCACCGGTTCGGCAACGCGTTGCAGCCCCACCACGTGTTCGTCTTCCGCGGTACGGATCAGCGTCACGCCCTGGGTATTACGCCCAACAATGCTGACCTCGGAAACACGGGTGCGCACCAGCGTTCCCGCATCGGTGATCATCATGATCTGATCGGCGGTATCCACCTGAACGGCGCCGACTACCTTGCCGTTACGCTCGCTCACCTTGATGGAGATAACCCCCTTGGTGGCGCGCGATTTGGTCGGATACTCAGCGACGGCGGTACGTTTACCGAAACCATTCTGCGTAACGGTCAGGATATCCCCTTCGCCGCGAGGAATGATCAGGGAAACGACGCGATCGTCGCCTTGCAGATTGATGCCGCGCACCCCGGTTGCCGTACGGCCCATGGAACGCACCGCGCTTTCACTGAAGCGCACCACTTTCCCTTCCGCCGAGAACAGCATCACTTCATCGCTGCCGTCGGTCAGATCCACGCCGATCAGCTCATCGCCGTCATTCAAATTAACGGCAATGATACCGGCGCTGCGCGGACGGCTGAACTCGGTCAGCGCGGTTTTCTTCACCGTACCGCTGGCGGTGGCCATAAAGACGTGGCGCCCTTCTTCGTACTCGCGTACCGGCAGGATCGCCGTAATACGTTCGTCCGGCTCCAGCGGCAACAGGTTGACTATCGGACGACCGCGCGCGCCGCGGCTGGCTTCCGGCAACTGATAAACCTTCATCCAGTACAGACGGCCCCGGCTGGAGAAGCACAGGATGGTATCGTGCGTATTGGCCACCAGCAGGCGATCGATAAAGTCTTCTTCTTTGATACGCGCCGCCGACTTGCCGCGGCCGCCGCGGCGCTGCGCTTCATAATCGCTCAGCGGCTGATATTTAACGTAACCCTGGTGCGACAAGGTCACGACCACATCTTCCTGATTAATCAGATCTTCGATGTTGATATCGGCGGTATTGGCGGTAATTTCCGTGCGGCGCTCATCGCTGTATTGCTCTTTGATGGCTTCCAGCTCTTCGCGGATCACTTCCATCAAACGCTCAGGACTTTGCAGGATATAAAGCAGTTCGGCAATTTGCTCCAACAGGGCTTTATATTCATCCAGCAGCTTTTCATGCTCCAGGCCGGTCAGTTTCTGCAAGCGCAGATCCAGTATCGCCTGAGCCTGTTGCTCGGTCAGATAATAACGACCGTCGCGAATCCCGAATTCCGGCTCCAGCCATTCAGGCCGCGCGGCGTCATCACCCGCGCGTTCCAGCATCGCGGAAACCGTACCCAGTTCCCATGATTGGGCGATCAATCCGGCTTTCGCTTCCGCCGGAGACGGCGCGCGACGAATCAATTCGATGATCGGATCGATATTCGCCAGCGCGATCGCCAGACCTTCCAGGATATGCGCGCGATCGCGGGCTTTGCGCAATTCAAAAATCGTCCGGCGGGTCACTACTTCACGGCGATGGCGAACAAACGCCGCCAGAATATCCTTCAGCGGCATGATCTTGGGTTGGCCCTGATGCAGCGCCACCATGTTGATGCCGAAAGAGGTTTGCAGTTGCGTTTGCGAGTAAAGGTTATTCAGCACCACTTCGCCCACCGCGTCGCGCTTGATCTCGATAACGATACGCATACCGTCTTTGTCGGATTCGTCGCGCAGCGCGCTGATGCCTTCGATACGTTTGTCTTTCACCAGTTCGGCGATTTTTTCAATCAGGCGCGCTTTATTCACCTGATAGGGAATTTCATGCACGATGATGGTTTCACGCCCGGATTTGGCGTCGGCTTCCACTTCAGCGCGCGCGCGGATGTAAATCTTGCCGCGACCGGTACGATAAGCCTCTTCAATGCCGCGCCGACCATTGATGATGGCGGCGGTCGGGAAGTCCGGCCCTTTAATGTGCTCCATCAAGCCTTCAAGGCTGATGTTTTCGTCGTCGATATAGGCCAGACAGCCGTTCACCACTTCCGTGAGGTTGTGCGGCGGAATGTTGGTCGCCATCCCGACCGCGATGCCGGAAGACCCGTTAACCAACAGGTTGGGTATACGGGTTGGCATGACATCTGGAATTTGCTCTGTGCCGTCATAGTTCGGCACGAAATCAACGGTGTCTTTTTCCAGGTCAGCTAACAACTCGTGGGCGATTCTCGCCATGCGTATTTCGGTATAACGCATTGCCGCCGCCGAGTCGCCGTCAATCGAACCGAAGTTGCCCTGTCCGTCGACCAGCATATAACGCAGCGAAAATGGCTGCGCCATACGTACGATAGTTTCATACACGGCGGAATCACCGTGCGGGTGATATTTACCGATGACATCCCCGACCACGCGGGCTGATTTTTTATAAGGTTTGTTCCAGTCGTTGCCCAATACGCTCATCGCGTATAATACGCGCCGGTGTACCGGTTTTAGTCCATCACGAACATCTGGTAACGCACGCCCGACAATAACGGACATGGCATAGTCCAGATACGAGCTTTTAAGCTCTTCTTCAATGTTGACCGGTGTGATTTCTCTGGCAAGGTCGCTCATGGAGCCGCTATCCCTCTATTTATGCATCTACCCGAGTTCAAAAGGTGAAAAAGTATATCACAAAGCGCGGATTCGGGGAAAACTATGGCGCTCGGGGAATGTGTAGGCCCACATCAATCCCTGTGGCATTCTTTGAATCCGCATGAGTAAAATCATCGACTCACCCAATAGCAACAAAAGGAATCGGCGTGAACAGCGAGTGGATAATACAACCTGTAGTCTGGCATGGACCTTATGCTTTCATCGGCGGTCAATTTCTGGCGGAAACCAGCAATGCCCGAGCGCGTTTACAACGCCGTATGGACGGCGATATCAATCCCCATGAAAATATAGAACAGCGTGCGGCCAGACTGTTGCGCTCGCGACACCCGGCCTCTCCGTGCCGTGCCGGTGAGCCGTTGTACCGTCACCGCGATTTTCCCTGGCTGCTGCGCGCTACGGAATGCGACTATTACCTGCCGGACAACCTGTATTCGGATAATGAACCCTGGTTTACCGAAGCGCTGCCGCTGCCATTCCGCCTCGGCGAACGCCTCTGCTGGTTATTCACGCCGACGCAAGCCGATACCCTCTACTATCTTCGCGATGCGGCGAACGTCTATTGCGTTTACCACATTTCAGACGTTCACAATCACTTGCTGACGACGCAACCTGGCAAAACGCTGCCCTATTTTGAACGGCTGGACGCAGTGACGCCCGGCAAACTGGCGCCGCTGCCGCTGCTTAACGTTAGCCCATTGCCGCAATTTTCACCGTATACGTACCTTACTCACGGTGATGACGTCTACGCTTCCGGCTCTCGCCTTCCCTACCCGGCCGGCGCGCTGCGGCAAACCAATCACAACGGTTATTTATGGGTGAACGGACAGATTTGCGATGCAAAGCTGCAACCGCTGCGCGATAAAAACGGCGAGCCGTTGGCGATTAAACATCCGGAAAACTTCCGCATGCTTGCACCGCGCTGGGGAACCGATGGCGAGGATCTTATCGTGCAGGGGCAAATGGGGAGTAAGGTGGTCAAAATCTACCACTATCTGATCAAAAACGGCGATCTTGCCACGTTCCAGCGCCTGAATCAGCGCTATGCCAAAGACGCCAAACGCGCGTATTACATTACCGGCAAAACAATCCGTTACCACGGCGATTTTCGGCTGCTCAAGGTTTACCCCCGCGGTCATATATTCAGCGATACTCGTCTCCCTCAGGTAAACAGCGACTATTTCGCCGTTGACGATCGCTATGCCTACTGCTGCGGACTGCGCATTAAAAACGCCGACGGCGCGACCTTCCGCCATATCTGCGACAACTATTATCGCGACGACCATACGGTGTTTTATCAAAATAAACCGCTGGACGTTGACGCGGACAGCTTTATCGCCGTTCCGTGGAACGATCAACTGTTCACCTGCGACGACAATCGGGCGCTGGGAAGTACCGGCAGTATGGGCCAGCAGGAGAAAGAACGGTGGGGCGAGTTTTTCGCCGCCCATCCTGAATACCGGCCGCGATGGTGGCGGCGGCTTAATCATGTGGAAGATGAGGCGCCGGCGTCGCTCAGGGAGATAGGTCAGGGCTTTCAGGCCGGACGCTGGCTCTATTTTCACCAACAGCGGCTGGATGATATGGACGTGGAGAGCTTCCGGCTGCTGACGCCGTACCTGTGCGGCGATCGGTTTGGTTTATACCTTATTCCTTTCCATAATCCGGAAAAAAACGTGCCGGAGCGTTTTTCCGCGCAGCCCGTAGAACGCTTCCGCCTGCTCGATTATTCGCAAACCTATTTCACCGATGGCGCGACGGTATGGTGTCACACCATTTTTTATCATTTACCGCAAGCGATAAAAAAAGCCGATTTGGCTTCATTCAAAAGCTACGATTACGGCTGGGCGCGCGACAAGACGCACGTTTATTATCACGGCAGCATAAAAAAGGATCTGTCCGCGGCGCAAACGCATTTCCACGGTATTTATGCCTATGACCAACGGCATCTGTTCTGCCACGGAAAACGGGTCAAGATCGATTTTACCCCCGAAGAACTACACTTCCCCCATCCGTTTTTTGTGATGATCGGCCAAAAAAAGTTGCTATGCGAACGTTATACCGTCAGCGCCCGGCGCATCCACTTGCCCACCCTGACGTTTCTCAACCACTATTTCGCCCGCGACCGGAATCATATCTATTATTTTGACGACATCAGGACGCTGCACCCTTTGCAGCAGGCGGATTACGCGTCATTCACCGTCCTGGACGGCACGCGAGCGCAGGATTGCCATCGTCGCTATGAATGGTGGTCGTTAATCTCAAGACATCACTGAAGTCGACATGAGTACAGGCTGTAAGATGGACGGTATAGTATATACTCGCCCCAATAAATGATAACCAAAGGCAGTGATTGCATATGAATGCAGAAAATCAAACCGCGAACGTCGACCAGCAGGAAATCGCCAAATTTGAGGCGATCGCGTCGCGCTGGTGGGATCTGGAAGGCGAATTCAAACCCCTGCACCGCATCAACCCGCTGCGACTGGGGTATATCGCGCAGCATACCGAAGGTTTGTTTGGCAAAAAAGTGCTGGATGTGGGTTGCGGCGGCGGTATTCTGGCCGAAAGCATGGCGAAAGAAGGCGCCGAGGTTACCGGCCTGGATATGGGCGCGGAGCCGTTGCAGGTGGCCCGATTGCACGCACTGGAAAGCGGCATAACGGTGAACTACGTGCAGGAAACCGTGGAAGCCCACGCGCAGGCGCATGCGGGCGAATACGACGTGGTGACCTGCATGGAGATGCTGGAGCACGTTCCCGATCCGCAATCCGTGGTTCAGGCCTGCGCGCAACTGGTCAAACCGGGCGGCGACGTCTTTTTCTCCACCATTAATCGCAATGCTAAAGCCTGGGCGATGGCGGTGATCGGCGCCGAATATATTCTGAAGCTGGTGCCGCGCGGCACGCATGATATAAAAAAATTCATCCGTCCGGCGGAATTGATTGGCTGGATCGATGCCACGCCGCTGCGCGAACAACATATCATCGGGCTGCACTACAACCCGCTGACGGACCACTTCAAACTCGGCCCGAACGTGGATGTTAATTACACGCTGCACACCCGGCGCGAGGCGTAACCGCCGCCCGCGTCTCTTCGCGGCTCCCGCGCATACCCGCGCCGACGGGTATGCCGAGCCGTCCGGCCCGCAATGTAGCGCCATAAGCTATTTTATTAAAATATCGTTAAAAGCTGGCGACTTGATAAGCAATCCATTCCGAGCCAGGATGCCGCATTGGCGATTGGATCAAAACAGCGGTTTTCAGCGCGAACAAGAAAGCGGCAACCGATCAAATATTTATTTTTTTATCCCCATGCATTGACAACACCACAGGCCGCGAGTGAACCGGCGTTTAGCGAATCAATAACATTTCCTACCCAAGTTATCCACAATCTACCCCGGTTTTGCTCACTTGCAATAAGCCGTTTTTCTCATTATCTTGTTATCAAATCAAAATCACCCCCTATATATTGTGTTTGCCGCCAACAAAAAGGCGCCGTCGCGCCTGGCTTTTTCTGTTGTACTCGGCAATCATTACAGGGTTAAAAAAACGGATAATAGGTGTTACTTCCCATGAACCAGAGCCTGCTAGTAACCAAGCGCGATGGCAGTAAAGAAAAAATCAATCTGGATAAAATCCACCGAGTCATTACCTGGGCCGCTGAAGGATTGCACAACGTCTCCGTATCTCAGGTCGAACTGCGCTCCCACATTCAGTTTTATGACGGCATCCGCACCGCGGATATCCATGAAACCATTATCAAAGCCGCGGCCGATCTGATTTCCCGTGAAAGCCCGGATTATCAGTATCTGGCGGCGCGTCTCGCCATCTTCCACCTGCGCAAAAAGGCTTACGGTCAGTTTGAGCCGCCCACGCTGCTCGATCACGTGAAAAAGATGGTCGAACTGGGCAAATACGACGAGCACCTGTTGGAAGACTATAGCGCGGAAGAGTTCGCCGAGATGGACGGCTTCGTCGATCACTGGCGCGATATGAACTTCTCTTATGCCGCGGTCAAGCAGTTGGAAGGGAAATACCTGGTTCAGAACCGCGTGACCGGCGAAATCTACGAGAGCGCCCAGTTCCTGTATATTCTGGTCGCCGCGTGTCTGTTCTCCGGCTATCCGCGTGAAACCCGACTGGATTACGTGAAGCGTTTCTACGACGCCATCTCGACATTCAAAATTTCACTGCCGACGCCGATTATGTCCGGCGTGCGCACCCCTACCCGTCAGTTCAGCTCTTGCGTGCTGATCGAATGCGGCGACAGCCTGGATTCCATCAACGCCACCTCCAGCGCCATTGTGAAATACGTTTCTCAACGTGCAGGCATCGGCATCAATGCCGGCCGCATTCGCGCGCTGGGCAGCCCGATCCGCGGCGGCGAGGCTTTCCATACCGGTTGTATCCCGTTCTATAAACACTTCCAGACGGCGGTGAAATCCTGTTCCCAGGGCGGCGTGCGCGGCGGCGCGGCCACCTTGTTCTACCCGCTATGGCATCTGGAAGTGGAAAGTCTGCTGGTGCTGAAAAACAACCGCGGCGTGGAAGGCAACCGCGTTCGTCACCTCGATTACGGCGTGCAGCTCAACAAGCTGATGTATCAACGTCTGGTGAAAGGCGGCGATATTACGCTGTTCAGCCCGTCGGACGTTCCGGGGCTTTATGACGCCTTCTTTGCCGATCAGGACGAATTCGAACGTCTCTACGTACAATATGAACAGGACGACGGCATCCGTAAGCAGCGCATTAAAGCGGTTGAGCTGTTCTCGCTGATGATGCAGGAACGCGCCTCGACCGGCCGTATCTACATTCAGAACGTAGACCACTGCAATACCCATAGCCCGTTTGACGCCGAGGTCGCGCCGGTGCGTCAGTCCAACCTGTGCCTGGAAATCGCCCTGCCGACCAAGCCGCTGGAAGATGTGAACGACGAAAACGGCGAGATCGCGCTTTGTACGCTGTCCGCCTTTAACCTCGGCGCCATCGACAGCCTTGACGATCTGGAAGAGCTGGCGACGCTGGCGGTTCGCGCGCTGGACGCGCTGCTGGATTATCAGGACTACCCGATCCCGGCCGCCCAACGCGGCGCCATGGGCCGTCGTACGCTGGGCATCGGCGTGATTAACTTCGCCTACTATCTGGCGAAAAACGGCGTGCGCTACTCCGACGGCAGCGCCAATAACCTGACGCATAAAACGTTCGAAGCCATTCAATATTATCTGTTGAAAGCCTCTAACGTGCTGGCGCGCGAACAAGGCGCCTGCCCGTGGTTCAACGAAACCACCTATTCTCAGGGCGTCTTGCCGATTGATACCTATAAACGCGATCTGGATGCGATTTGCAACGAACCGCTGCATTACGACTGGGAAACGCTGCGCAATGACATTAAGGAATACGGTTTGCGCAACTCGACGCTGTCCGCGCTGATGCCGTCTGAAACCTCTTCGCAGATCTCCAACGCCACCAACGGTATTGAACCGCCGCGCGGTCACATCAGCGTTAAGGCGTCCAAAGATGGTATTCTGCGTCAGGTGGTGCCTGAATATGAAACGCTGAAAGACGCTTACGAACTGCTGTGGGAAATGCCCGGCAACGACGGCTACCTGCAACTGGTCGGCCTGATGCAGAAATTTGTCGATCAGGCCATTTCGTCCAACACCAACTACGATCCGTCGCGTTTCGCATCGGGAAAAGTGCCGATGAAACAGTTGCTGAAAGATCTGCTGACGGCGTATAAGTTCGGCGTCAAAACGCTTTACTATCAAAACACCCGCGACGGCGCTGAAGACGCGCAGGATGACCTGTCGGCCGAGCCGCAGGACGACGGTTGCGAAGGCGGAGCCTGTAAGATTTAAGCCTTGACGCAGGCTGCCGACACCCCACCCCAACCCTCCCCTTCGCAGGGACGGGAGTTGGCGCCTCCCCCTGACAAGGGGGAGGCCGGGAGGGGTTGATTCAGACGACCTCAGGCTGCTATGCAGCTTCTGCGTTTTTTATCGCGGGCAATCCCTGCAACCACCTTTGTGGGCCGCCGCAAGCGGCGTTAAAAAATGCTCCCGGCATTTTTTTATGGCGGGCTATCCTGCCCGCCCCTACGGCCGCCGCAAGCGGCGTTAAAAAATGCTCCCGGCATTTTTTTGGAGAGAACAATGGCCTATACCACTTTTTCACAGAATAAAAACGACCAGCTACTGGAACCCATGTTTTTTGGTCAGTCGGTTAACGTTGCCCGTTACGATCAGCAGAAATACGAAATTTTCGAAAAGCTGATTGAAAAACAGCTCTCTTTCTTCTGGCGTCCGGAAGAGGTCGACGTTTCCCGCGATCGTATCGATTATCAGGCGCTGCCTGAGCATGAAAAACATATTTTCATCAGCAACCTGAAATACCAGACCCTGCTGGACTCCATTCAGGGCCGCAGCCCGAACGTGGCGCTGCTGCCGCTGATTTCCATTCCGGAACTGGAAACCTGGGTGGAAACCTGGGCGTTTTCCGAAACCATCCACTCGCGCTCCTATACGCACATCATCCGCAACATCGTTAACGATCCGTCACTGGTATTCGACGACATCGTCACCAATGAAGAGATCCTCAAACGCGCCAAGGATATCTCCGGCTACTACGACACGCTGATTGAAATGACCGGCTACTATCATCTGCTGGGCGAAGGCACGCATCAGGTGGATGGCAAAACCGTCACCGTCAATTTGTATGAACTGAAAAAGCGCCTGTATCTGTGCCTGATGAGCGTGAACGCGCTGGAAGCGATCCGTTTCTACGTCAGCTTCGCCTGCTCGTTCGCTTTTGCCGAGCGTGAACTGATGGAAGGCAACGCCAAAATCATCAAGCTGATCGCCCGCGATGAAGCGCTGCACCTGACCGGCACCCAGCATATGCTGAACCTGATGCGTTCCGGCCATGACGATCCGGATATGGCGCAGATTGCCGCAGAATGTCAGCAGGAATGCTACGACCTGTTCGTCCTGGCCGCGCAGCAGGAAAAAGAGTGGGCCGAATATCTGTTCCGCGATGGCTCCATGATCGGTCTGAACAAAGATATTTTGTGTCAGTACATTGAATATATTACCAATATTCGTATGCAGGCCGTGGGACTGTCGCTGCCGTTCGAAACGCGCACCAACCCGATCCCGTGGATTAACGCCTGGCTGGTTTCCGATAACGTGCAGGTCGCGCCGCAGGAAGTGGAAGTCAGCTCTTATCTGGTGGGGCAGATTGATTCCGAAATCAATGCCGATGACCTCAGCGACTTCCAACTGTAATCCTATGACGGCATCAACCATCACGCTGCGCGCTTCCGGCGCGCAGCTGACCTGTGCGGAGACAGGACATTCCTTGCTGGATGTGCTGGAGTCCCATCAGGTCAGCGTCGAGTACCAGTGCCGTTCCGGCTACTGCGGCTCTTGCCGACTGCGCCTGCTGAAAGGCAAAGTCGCCTACCGCCAGACGCCGCTGGCCTGTATTCAGCAAGGGGAGATCCTGCCCTGCTGCTGCATGCCCGTTAACGATATTGAATTGGATATGTAAGCCCGGTAGTGAACGACGCTTCAGCGTTTACCAGGGTTTTTTGGCTAATTTCCAAAATAAAATAAACACGACCACTATTCCCACACCGGTAATATAGTGCCAGTGGTCAGGGAAAAAACTGACGGAAAAAATGGCGATCGCGATTATCGCCATCATGGGAATAAGCTCGAAAACCAAATCAATCAGCGCATATTTTAAACGTTTTTTCATCTTTCACTTACCTGATTACGTATCCCGCCCCAGACCGCCCCTCGCCGCTATCATAAAACCGCATTGCCTCCCCTTTTTATCCTTGAGTACGTTACACTAACGGCAGATAAAACAACCAGGAGGTTTTAGATAATGTTTAGCGTCATTCCCGTTTTGATTATTGTCGCACTGATCATCGTCTGGTCAGGTATTAAAATCGTACCGCAGGGCTACCAATGGACCGTCGAGCGCTTCGGCCGCTATACCAAAACGCTGATGCCGGGGCTGAATCTGGTCGTGCCATTTATGGATCGCGTCGGTCGGAAAATCAATATGATGGAACAGGTATTGGATATTCCGTCGCAGGAAGTCATTTCGCGCGACAATGCCAACGTCGCAATCGATGCGGTCTGCTTCATTCAGGTGATCGACCCTGCGCGCGCGGCGTATGAAGTCAGTAACCTGGAACAGGCGATCGTCAACCTGACCATGACCAACTTCCGTACCGTGCTGGGTTCGATGGAACTGGATGAAATGCTTTCCCAGCGCGACAGCATCAACAGCCGTTTACTGCACATTGTCGATGAGGCCACCAACCCGTGGGGCGTCAAAATCACCCGGATTGAAATCCGCGACGTGCGTCCGCCCGCCGAGCTGATTGCGGCGATGAACGCGCAGATGAAAGCGGAACGTAACAAGCGTGCGGATATCCTCGAAGCCGAAGGCGTGCGCCAGGCCGCCATTCTGCGGGCGGAAGGGGAGAAACAGTCGCAAATCCTGAAAGCGGAAGGCGAGCGTCAGTCCGCCTTTTTAGAAGCCGAAGCGCGTGAACGTGCCGCAGAAGCCGAAGCGCAGGCGACCAAAATGGTATCCGAGGCTATCGCCGCGGGCAATATTCAGGCCATCAACTATTTCGTGGCGCAGAAATATACCGACGCGCTGCAACAGATCGGTTCTTCCAACAACAGCAAAGTCATCATGATGCCGCTGGAAGCCAGCAACCTGATGGGGGCTATCGGCGGTATTACCGAACTGATTAAAGATAGCCAGGATAAACGGAGTCAATAATGGATATTGAACTGGTGATGGAAAATGCGCACTGGTTCTGGCTGTCGCTCGGCGGTCTGCTGCTGGCGGCCGAGTTGCTGGGCGCCAGCGGCTATCTGTTATGGAGCGGGATATCCGCGGTATTGGTCGGGCTGCTGGTCTGGCTGATGCCGCTGGCGTGGCCGTGGCAAGGCATGGCTTTTGCGGTTCTGACCATCATCACCGCCGTGCTCTGGTGGTACTGGCTGCGTAAGCGCACGCTTGCCCGTCCGGCCTCCACGCTCAATCAGCGCGGACAGCAGCTGATTGGCCGGCGCGCCACGCTTGTCGAACCCATAGTGGATGGTTTTGGCCGCATCAAAATCGGCGACGGCACCTGGCGGGTAAAATCAGAGCAGGATCTGGCAGCCGGAACGCATATTGAAGTGATCGCCATTGATGGCATTACGCTGCATGTGCGCCCGGTCACGCCGCAATCCCTGAGTTGACGCCATACTCCATCGGATTCTGGCGTGAAAATACCACGCCAGAACCTTAAATACCCTTCCTTAAACGGGTATCGTCTACACCGCTGATGATAGCCGAACGTCAAGATACTCAGGCAAACAGCATGATGAGGCTAAACCTCTCGTTCCCGAGTATCTCAATCCTTAAACCCGTTCAACGATCATTGCCGTTCCCTGACCGCCGCCGATACACAGCGTCGCCAGACCCAGCGCTTTATCCCTGGCCTCCATCGCGTGCAACAGCGTCACCAGAATACGCGCGCCGCTGGCGCCAATCGGATGTCCCAGCGCAATCGCGCCGCCATTCACATTGACCTTTTCCTCAGCAAACCCCAGCTCTTTCCCTACAGCCAGAAACTGTGCGGCAAAGGCTTCATTCGCTTCAATCAGATCGATATCCGACAGGCTTAATCCCGTGTTTTTCAGTACATTCAACGTTGCAGGCACCGGCCCCATGCCCATGACATCCGGCCCGACGCCGCCGCTGGCATAGCCACGGATACGCGCCAGAGGTTTCAGCCCCAGCTCGCGGGCGCGCGCTTCGGACATCACGATCAGCGCCGCCGCGCCATCGTTGATGCCGGAGGCGTTGCCCGCCGTCACCGAACCCTGTTTATCAAATGCCGGGCGCAACGCAGCCAGTTTTTCCAGCGTGGTTTCAGGCCGCGGATGCTCATCGGTATCGAAAATCACCTCGCCCTTTCGGCCTTTAATCACCACAGGGATAATTTCCTTCGCAAACGCGCCTTGCTCTATCGCCGCCGCCGCTTTTTGCTGGGAAGCCAACGCGGCGTTATCCTGTTGTTCCCGGGTAATCTGGTACGCTTTCGCCACATTTTCCGCCGTAATACCCATGTGGTAACCATTAATGGCGCAAAGCAGACCGTCTTGCAGAATAACATCCTGAAGATTGCCATGACCGAGGCGGTATCCCCAGCGGGCTTTGCTATCAAGCAGATACGGCGCCTGACTCATATTTTCCATACCGCCGGCCAGCACGACATGGGCATCGCCTGAACGGATAGCCTGCGCCGCCAGCGCCACGCTTTTCAGGCCGGAACCACAGACTTTATTCACGGTGAATGAACTGATTTCTTGCGTAATACCGCCTTTCAACGCCGCCTGGCGCGCCGGATTCTGTCCCAGCCCCGCCTGTAAAACATTTCCCATGATAACTTCATCAATCACGCCGGCCTCGATGCCGGCCCGGCGGATGGCTTCACGGATCACGTACGCGCCCAGATCGGTGGCCGACACGGTTGCCAGACCGCCATTAAAACTGCCTACCGCGGTACGGGTAGCACTGACGATAACGGGATTATTCATTATTTGTATTCCTTATGATGAGGGTCAGAACAGCGTGAGACCAATAACGAAAATGACGCCGGAGAACAGCAAAGCGGTGACGCAATAGCCCATGATGTCGCGCACGCCCAGCCCGGCGATGGCCAGCGCCGGCAGCGCCCAGAACGGTTGAGCCATGTTCATCCACTGTTCGCCATAGGCGATGGCCATGGTGGCTTTGCCCAGATCGGCGCCCAGAGCCTGGGCGGCGGGCAGAACAAACGGTCCTTGAATGACCCAGTGTCCGCCGCCGGAAGGCACGGCAAAGTTAATTAACGCGGAACTGAAGAACGTCATGACGGGGAAGGTGTCTTTATTGGCGATGTTGATGAACCACTCGGTAATCATGCCGCCGAGGCCGGAATGCTCCATCATCAGTTGAATACCGGCATAGAAAGGAAACTGCACCAGAATACCGGAGGTACTACGCGCCGCGGCGGAAATGGCCCGCATATACGCCATCGGCGTTTTATGCAGTAACATGCCGCCGACCAGAAACATCAGATTGACCGTATTGATGGTGATATTGAAACCGTTTTTCCAGAAGTACATGCCGAGATAGGCCACGCCCAGCGCACAGATAATCAGCGTAATAATCCGGCTTTCTTCCAGCTTTTCCGCTATCGAAGCATCGGCCGGCAGTTTCTTCTGAAAATCGGGTTCCTCTTCCAGCAATGCGGGATCGATGGCGATCACATTTTCTGGCTTCGGCATCATCATTCTCGTCACGAAAGGCATGACGATAATCAGCCCAATCGTGATGAAAAAGTTATAGCCGGTCAGCAGGGTTTCACCGATGGGTATAATGCCGGCGATATGCTCCACCGGATTACCCGGCGTCGCCGCCAGTAACGGCATTGAGCCGGAGAATCCCCCGCCCCAGGAGAGGAAACCGATGTAGGCGCAGGCGATCAACAGCGGGTAATCGGAGCCAGGTACGCGACGAGCCACTTCACGGGCGAACATCGCGCCCACGATTAAGCCGAATCCCCAGTTGATGACGCAGGCAACCAGACCGAAAAACGTCACCAGCATCACGCCCTGAACCGGCGTTTTCGCCAGTGAAGCCGTGTTCTTCAGCACCCGCTTAACCGGTGGAGAACTGGCCAACGCATGACCGGTAACAATGATCAACGCCATCTGCATCCCGAAACCAAGCAGATTCCAGAATCCATCTCCCCACATTTTCACCATATCCATCGGCGTATGCGGCGTAAACGTCAGTCCGATGATAAACATCAGAATAGTCAGTAACATCGCGAAGATAAGCGGATCGGGAAGGTAACGGCTGACGACCGTCGTCATCCCTCTGGAAATTTTTCCGATCATGATGCCGCCTCACTCACGACAACCGGCATCACCTTCAGATTGTCGGCGACGATAAACCTGGCCGCGGTTTTTTCCTTTACCGTTTCCAGCGCTACGCCCGGCGCCAATTCAGTGAGCGTAAGTTGTCCGTTATCGAACACGAACACGCCAAGCTCCGTCACCACCATGTCGACTTTATTTTTAGCGGTCAGCGGTAATGTGCAATGCGCCAGCAATTTGGATGAACCGTCTTTTGCGCAATGCTCCATCGCAATGATGACTTTACGGGCGCCGGTCACCAGGTCCATTGCTCCGCCCATACCGGGCACCATTTTTCCGGGGACCATCCAGTTAGCCAGATTCGCCTGCTGATCGACCTGCAACCCGCCGAGTACGCTGATATCCACGTGACCCCCGCGGATCAGGGCAAACGAGAACGCGCTGTCGAACATCGCCGCTCCCGGCAGCATGCCGCAAGGTTGCCCGCCGGCATTAACCAGATTGGGATGAGGCTCCCCTATCGGCCCCAGTCCCAGAAAGCCATTTTCAGACTGAAGCGTGATATCCACATTCTCAGGCAGATAATTGGCGACCAGCGTCGGCAGCCCAATCCCCAGATTGACAATGTCGCCATCCTGTAATTCCTGCGCAACACGTTGAGCAATAAGTGTCTTGGTATTCATGCAGCAGCCTCCATGGGAACGACGATGTGATTAATCAGGGCGCCGGGGGTGACGACGACATCCGGGGCGATATCGCCGGTATTGACCAACGCATCCGGTTCAACGATGACCCGGTCCGCCGCCAGCGCGATAAGCGGATTGAAATTACGGGCGGTGAGTTCATAAGTGAGATTGCCGAACAAATCGGCGGTGTGAGCCTGAATGAGCGCCAGATCCGCGCGTAACGGCAGTTCCAGCAAATAGTCGATACCGTTTTGGGTAATCTTTTGTTTGCCCTCTTCAACCACGGTGCCGACGCCGGTGGGCGTCAGCACGCCCCCCAGCCCGGCGCCTCCGCAGCGAATACGTTCGGTCAGCGTTCCCTGAGGAACCAGCTCGACATCGATCTCGCCGGCGATCATCCGTCGCCCCGTTTCAGGGTTAGTACCAATATGAGAGGCAATAACCTTTTTCACGCGTCCGTTGGTAATCAACGGGCCGATACCGGTATCGACAAAGGCCGTGTCGTTGCAAATCAACGTAAGTTCTTTTACGCCGGAATCGAGTAAGGCGGCAATTAAACGAGGAGGCGTACCTATCCCCATAAAACCGCCGACCATGATTGTCATGCCATCATTAAAATATTGGGCGACCTGAGATATTTTTATTCTTTTATCTTTCATTATGACTCCTGGGGTTATATCCAATGGAAAATGGATCCACTCAGGAATTGCAAAGCGCAGGCCAGCTTTTCCGGCAACGACCTAAATTTGCAACACAATGAAATAAAACAAATAAAAATATAATCCGATCAAAATAAAAATAAAAAAGAAAAGATAATGTGAAATTAAACGTCGGAACTGCGCACATAAAATTGCGCACAAAGCGGGTGTTTTGGTGAAATGGATCACATAATAAAAAAGCCAACCAATAACAAGGCTAGCTTTAATAATAACATCACATTAACTATAATTTAATTTTTATTCGATGCAATACTCTTGTAATTTATAAATTAGCGCACGCCGACTGATGCCTAATATTTTTGCTGTTTGCATCCTATTACCCTGGTTATTATTCAACGCCTTGAAAATCAGCTCGCGTTCGTAGGATTTCATCCGTTCTTTCAGACCCGGCCCGCCGTCGTCAATAGGCGCGGCCATATCATCTTGCGGGTCATTATCACTTATCTGTTGCACCTGTTGCGGCAAATCGTCGGCGAAAATCATAAATCCGGTGCTCATGATCACCGCACGCTCAATGGCATTCTCCAGTTCGCGAACATTGCCCGGCCAGCTATACTTTTCAAGCGCGACGATGGCGCTAATATCCAGCCCAATGATTTCCTTACCATTCTCAGCGCTGAACTTATGTAAAAAATGCTGCGACAGCAAAGCGATATCTTCCGGCCTTTCTCTAAGGGGGAGCGAGGATAAATGCATCACGTTTAAACGATAAAACAAATCGCGCCGAAACTCGCCGCTATCAATCATTTCAGCCAGATTTCGATTGGTGGCGGCAATAATGCGAATATCGGTTTTAATCGTCTGACTGCCGCCAAGCCGTTCAAATTCCCGCTCCTGCAAAACGCGTAGCAGTTTGACCTGCAAGTTATAAGGCATCTCTCCTATCTCATCCAGCAGCAAGGTTCCGCAGTGCGCGCGTTCAAACAGCCCTTGCCGTTGCATTTGCGCGCCGGTAAACGCCCCCTTCTCATGACCGAACAGTTCGCTTTCCAGTAACGACTCCGGCAAAGCGCCGCAGTTCACCCGAATAAACGGCCCGTTCGCTCTGGCGCTATTATAATGAATCGCTCTGGCGATCAATTCCTTACCGGTCCCGCTCTCGCCGGTAATCAGCGCCGTCGCATTACTATGGGCTACCTTGGCAATATCCCGGCATAGCTCCATCATTTTCGGATTGTTGGTCAAAATGCGATCCCAGGTATAGCTTTCCGACAACTCACGATGCAGTAAATTAATTTCCTGTTTCATATCGCGTAATTGCAGCGCCCGGCTCATTAGCAGTTTTAACTCATCCAGCTCAAACGGTTTTATCACATAATCAAAGGCCCCCAGCCGCAAGGCTTCAACCGCCGTCTCCACCGCCGCGTAGGCCGTCATCAGAATAATGGGAATATCCTGTTGAATTTCCCGCATACGTTTCAGCGCGCTGATGCCGTTGACGTTGGGCATTCTGATATCCATCAGCACAATATCAGGCCGCTGCTCCCTGTAGGCGGAGATGGCCGACTGCCCATCCCCGGAGCAGATAACCTGATGACCGTCGCTGGAAAATACCGCAGTCAGCATCCGGCGGACGCTCTCTTCATCATCCGCAATAAGAATACGATACGGTTGGGTCATTGCATGCTCCTGTCACACGTCAGAATCGGAAGAATCAGGGTTACCGTCGTGCCGTGCTGCGGCCGGCTTTCTATCGTAATATCGCCGCTGTGGGCCGTCATAATACGCTGGGCGATAGAGAGCCCCAGTCCGGTACCGGTCGGTTTGGTGGTGAAAAACGGCGTGAATATCTTTTCCATGACATCGGGATCGATCCCGACGCCGCTATCGCGAATTTGGATTTGTAACTTATCGTCGCCATAGCGGCGGGTAGAAACCTCAATTTCGCCGCGCGCCGGGATCGCCTGAACGGCATTAATCATTAAGTTCAGGATCACCTGTTTCAGCAATTCGGCGTCCGCTTCAATATCCGGTAATGTTTCATCCAGCGTAATAGTGAAATCCACCCGATTATCCAAACCATGCGTATGCACCAGCAATAGCGTTTCGCGAATTAGCGTATTAATGGCGATACACTGATAACGGCGCGGATGAGGCCGGGCAAAATCAAGTAATTGCTGTATCACGTTATTAATGGAGCGCACTTCCTTGAGAATAATGTTGATATATTCAACCCGCTGGAGATCCCGTTCTCCCTCTTTCAGATATTGTACAAAACCGCTGATTGCCGTCAGCGGATTGCGCACCTCATGGGCGACGCCCGCCATCAGTTCGCCCAGGGTCGCCAGGCGCTCCGCCCGTTCAATTTGTTTTTGCATCTGCTTTTGCGCGGTGAGATCGGTAAAGATCACCAGCGCGCCAATGATTTCGCCTTCCGCATTCCTTAGCCGACTACTGCTGGCCTTGATCTGTAAAATCTTTTCTTTCGCCGGATAATCCAATTCGACCCCGACATGTCCGACGCCATGCATCAGGGTATCCAGCACCGGACTTTGAAAACCCTCTTTATCAAAAACGGATTGGTAATGTTTGCCGATTAACTCTTCATGACTGTATCCGGATATCGCCTGCGCCGCCGGATTGCACATGGTTATTTTACCGTAATTATCAATACTGATTACGCCATCGGCCGCGCTCTCAATAATTAATTCATTTAATGTTCGAACCTCCCGCAGGGCGCGAGACAAGGTGTTAATACTGGCGGCGATTCGGCCCATTTCCCCCTGCAACGGCGGCAACTGTGTTTTTAAATCGACGGGAAGCTGATTTAGCCCCGCTTCGATTAAATCCACATCTCGGGTAAGACGGCGGGAGAAATTGATAATCAGAAAAAGACTAATCATCAAACCGATGGTAATAACCGTAATAATACTGATATCCATTGCCATGGCTTGTTTATCAATATCATTGGATAATTCGTTAGCCCAAATATAACCGATTATTTCGCCATGTCGAACAATCGGGATCATGGCATTCATAATATGTCCTCTGACCTGAAAACCCGATTTTATCGACGGCTCTCCCGTCAACATAACCTGCCTGCCGGGATGTTCGTCTGAAATAGCGGAGCCAACGGTATCACCGTATTGATCCTGCGGCGCATAAGTAATAATCGCATCTAATTTTTTACTGTAATACCCGGCGCCCACATTTAAAAAAGCCTGCGTTATTTTATCCGTCGCCGCAGATAAATGCTGATTCAGCGCATGAATACGCTCGGTGCGGGGAAGATCGGCGAATAGTTCTAATTTATCGTCCAGTACATCATCCAGAAGGTGGGTGACGGCATAAAGTTTTTTCTCTTTCTCTCGCAACAGGGCTTCTTTTCCCTGGATTTCCACAATATAAGCCATGATTAAAGTAGGGAGAAATACCATAAACACCGCCAGAAATATCATTTTACTGCGTAAACTATGAGGAAAAAACGCGCGTAGGCTGGTGGTGATCTCAGGTGAGACAAGTGACAAATTGGCTTTATTAAAAACGGTTCTAATTACGGATCGTATCATGTTGATTATTCTTTTTAGTTTATATCTCTCCTATGACGGTGATGATTATAAAATTCCACGGGCGAAACAAACGCGAGACAGGTCTCTTTTCAGCACAAAGACATTATTATTCCGCCAAAACATATTTATCTGAATTCAATAATTTATTTTATGTTTTTGGCATGACAGCAGCCGGCCAGATTATTGATAATCGGGCAATCCGCGCCGCCGTCGCCCGGACATTGTTCCGCCAGCGCCAGCAAACGCCGGCGCATCGCCTTCAGTTCTTCGATATGGGCTTCAATTTCCGTGACTTTCTGCATCGTGCGCGCCTTGACGTCGGCGCTGCGCCGTAACGGATCGTTAAACAGCGCGACCAGTTCCCGGCACTCGTCTAAGGTAAACCCTACCTGACGGGCCTGACGCAGCAGCGTCAGCTCTTCGATGTGATGGGCATTATAGCTGCGGTAACCGTTTTCAGAACGCAGCGGCGCGGTCAGCACCCCTTTCTCTTCATAGAAGCGGATGGTTTTACTGGTGAGTCCGGTTTTTTTTGCCACATCGCTGATATTCATCATGCACCTCTTGCCCATTCCTCGCGGAAGATAGCCTATCAAAATGAGCATACGCCATCGACGATGAGCTGTCAGGGCAACCGCATCAAATCTGAATATTTATCGACGATGTTTTCCAAAGCCAGCGCCTCTGGCGCACGCCATTATTAAATGATTTCAATGAGTATATTGATTTATGTACAATTGAGCGAAGCGATGGGTTTGCCATAAAAACCGGCAAGCAGACGATGATTGAATGAATGGATAAAACAGGAATGTTATGGGATATTTCAAAGCGTTGAGTCAGTCGATTGATAATGCACAACGGCTGAAAGAGCTTCATCAATACATTGAACGTCACAATGTACCCGTCACGTCGAAAGATGACCTTTCTCATCAGATTATCGAGATTGAACGATACATGGGCGGTTCAACCTACGCCAATCTGGATAAACGCAAACGCGTCGCCAACATCATGACGGGGATTTTAGCGTTACCCCCGTTAATTTTCGCGTTTGTGCTTCTTTTCGACCGTTATCAAGGATATTTTGGCTTCGGATTTGATATGGGCGGTACGATGAAAACCATTTTTCTGATGACCATCGAATACCTGTGGGCGGTGATCTTGTATGCGGGCGTGTTTGCCGCACTGGTCTTCTATTTTTATCGATTAAACAGTCAAGCCGCGACGCAAGCGGACAAGATTATTCATGCGCTTATGACCAAATCCCCCTCGACCATTAATGCTATCGTCGAATAACCCGGCAAATCAGCGTCTCTCGCGACCTGATTTGCCAGGAAAACCAGAACCATAATTCAACAACCAGCGCCGTCAACAATAGTACGGCGCAAAATTTCAGAAACCTGCCGGATTCCCCTGCCCTATAGCGGCTTTTTCAAAGCGCGCTCGCGATATAGCGGTTGATGTCAACAGGTCGCTTTCATCAGCGAAATAAACGCTTGACCCTCCCCTTGATGGAAGGTTTAACCTGCTTTACAACTCATAGAAATCAGGCAGACGGTCAATATATCCGACCGCCGATTATCCTCACCGGAGATCATTGTTATGTCGCAAACTCTCGTTTTGTCATTGCAGGGACTCACCTGCGGACACTGCATACAGCGGGTGAAAAAAACGCTGGAAGCGCTGCCGGACGTCGAACAGGCGGACGTCTCGCTGAATTACGCCAAAGTGACAGGCGAGGCGCAACTGCCCGCGCTGATCGCCAGTATCGAACAGGCGGGATACGAGGCAAGCCAGACTGCGGCCCCGGATATCGCTCTGCAACTGTCCGGATTAAGCTGCCAGCATTGCGTCGCCTCAACGCGGAAGGCGCTGGAAGGCGTGCAGGGCGTGGTCGCGGCGCAAGTATCAAAAGAGCGGGCCGATATCTACGGCGATGCGGCGCCTGCCGCGCTGATCGGCGCGGTAGAACAGGCCGGGTATCAGGCCAGCGTATTGCCGGAGCCGTCTCACCCAAAAACTGAGCCGCTGGCACAGGTAGCGACCACGCCGGAAACGCTGCCAGCGGCCCAGAGTAATGTTCCGGCCTCTCCCGCCGTTGAGGAAATTCCCGTCCTCGACGCTGCCCCTGATGATGATAATGTACAAATGCTGCTCCAGGGGATGAGCTGCGCCAGTTGCGTCAGCCGGGTGCAAAAAGCCTTGCAGGGCGTGACCGGCGTGACGCAGGCGCGCGTGAACCTGGCCGAGCGCAGCGCGCTGGTGAGCGGACACGCGACGCCGCAAGCGTTGATCGCCGCCGTTGAACAAGCGGGCTACGGCGCGGAAATCATTCAGGATGAAGAGCAACGCCGCGCGCGCCGGCAACAGACTTCGCAGCAAAGCATCCGGCGCTTTCAGTGGCAGGCGGCGCTTGGCCTGCTGCTGGGGGCGCCGCTAATGCTCTGGGGCGTGCTGGGCGGCAGTATGACCCTGACGCCCGAAAGCCGCACGCCGTGGCTGCTTGTCGGCGCGCTGACGCTGGCGGTGATGGTGTTCGCCGGCGGACATTTTTATCGCAACGCCTGGCGCAGCCTGAAGAACGGCGCCGCCACGATGGATACGCTGGTGGCGCTCGGCACCGGCGCGGCCTGGCTCTATTCCATTACCGTCAACCTGTGGCCGGACGTTTTCCCCATGGCGGCGCGTCACCTCTATTATGAGGCCAGCGCGATGATCATCGGTTTGATCAATCTGGGTCATGCGCTGGAGCAACGCGCCCGCCAGCGTTCCTCCCAGGCGCTGGAAAAGCTGCTGGATCTCACCCCGCCGACCGCCCGCGTAGTGACGCCGGACGGCGAGAAAACGCTGCCGCTGGCCGCCGTGCGGTCCGGGATGACGTTACGTCTGACCACCGGCGACCGTATTCCCGTCGACGGCGAGATCCTGCAAGGAGAAATCTGGGTCGACGAAGCGATGCTGACCGGCGAACCGCTGCCGCAGCAAAAAGATCAAGGCCATACGGTTCACGCCGGCACGCTGGTGACCGACGGCAGCGCATTGTTCCGCGCGGACGCTATCGGCAGCCAGACGACGCTCTCGCGTATCATCCGGCTGGTTCGGCAGGCGCAAAGCAGTAAACCGGCCATCGGCCAACTGGCGGATCGCATTTCCGCGGTCTTCGTGCCGGTGGTGGTGGCGATCGCCGTCATCAGCGGCGCGGTCTGGTTCTTCGCCGGGCCGGCGCCGCAAATTGTCTATACGCTGGTGATCGCCACCACCGTACTGATTATCGCCTGCCCGTGCGCCCTCGGCCTGGCGACGCCGATGTCGATTATTTCCGGGGTGGGCCGCGCGGCGGAATTCGGCGTTCTGGTGCGCGACGCCGATGCCCTGCAACAGGCCAGCAGGCTGGATACGCTGGTTTTCGACAAAACCGGCACCCTGACCGAAGGCCAGCCGCAGGTCGTCGAGGTTCACGCCTTTGGCGCGGCGACGGAACAGCAGGTTTTGATCTGGGCCGCGTCGCTGGAGCAAGGCGCGAACCACCCGCTGGCGCGCGCCGTCGTCGAACGGGCGGAAGGGCTGAGCCTGACGGCGATCGAGCAGTTCAGAACCTTGCGCGGTCTGGGCGTCAGCGGACAGGCTGACGGCGTCGCGTTGCTGCTCGGCAATCCGGCGTTGTTGAAACAGCATAATATTAATATTCCCGCCGGCGAAACGCTGATCGATGAACAGGCTCAGCGCGGCATCACGCCGGTATTGCTGGCGGCCGACGGTCAGCTCGCCGCCGTGTTCTTCATCCGCGATCCATTACGCGCCGACAGCGTCGCGGCCTTACAGCGCCTGCGCCATCAGGGCTATGAGTTGGTGATGTTAACCGGCGATAATCCGCTAACGGCCAACGCGATCGCCAAAGAGGCCGGTATCGACCGGGTGATCGCCGGCATATTGCCGGACGGCAAGGCGGATGCCATCCGGCAGTTGCAGGAACAGGGGAAACGCGTGGCGATGATCGGCGACGGCATTAACGACGCTCCCGCGCTGGCGCAGGCCGATGTGGGGATCGCCATGGGCGGCGGCAGCGATATCGCCATCGAAACCGCGGCGATTACGCTGATGCGCCACAGCCTGCACGGCGTGGCCGACGCCCTGGCCATTTCCAAAGCCACGCTGCGCAATATGAAACAAAATCTGCTGGGGGCGTTCGTCTACAATTCGCTGGGGATCCCGATTGCGGCGGGCGTACTCTATCCGCTGACCGGCACCCTGTTAAACCCGGTGGTCGCCGGCGCCGCCATGGCGCTCTCCTCCATTACCGTGGTCAGCAACGCCAATCGTCTGCTGCGTTTTAAGCCGAAGGCGTAACCAACCCGGCAGGCATCTGTGTTTGATGCTCTGCCGGCGGTCAACATGCGCAGAGACCTCTCTTTAACCGCCGCCGCTATTTTCAGCCGATTACCAGTACAACTTGTCGCCTGATACGTTTAGCATAGACGGACAAGAATCAGGAGACAGGATCTATGGGGCAACTGCTGCGTAACATTGCGACTTTTCTTGGCTTTATCTCGCCGCTGGCTTACGCCTACCCCGCGGTGGATGTCCAGCTTGAGGACGCGCGTCAGCTGCACCTGGTCGGCAGCATTCATATGGGCAGCATGGATATGGCTCCCCTGCCCGACACGCTGCTGAAGCAGTTGCAAAACGCCACCGCGCTGATTGTCGAAGCCGATATTTCCGATACCGGCTCCCCTTTCGACCAGACCGGGGCCGAGCCGCCGCTATCGCAACGGCTCAGCCCGGATGATTATCGTCAGCTGCGGCAAATCTGCGAAAAACTGTCTTTCAGCGAAAGTTACATCGACCGCGTTCCCGCCTGGCAGGCGGCGCTGATGTTACAGGCCCGCCAGGCGCAGCAGTTGGGGTTACGCCCGGATTACGGCATTGACTATCAGTTGATCAACGCCGCGAAAGCTCAGGGGTTGCAGATTATTGAGCTTGAAGGGCAACAAACGCAGATCGATTTACTGCATCAACTGCCGCAGGGCGGCCTGCCGCTGTTGCAGGATACGATCAGGCACTGGCATGCCAATGCCCGGCTGTTGCAAACCATGGTCGGCTGGTGGCTGGACAGTAAACCGGGCAAAATGACCGTTCGGCTTCCCGCCACGTTCAGCGATGAAATGAATAATTTGCTGATGAATCAACGCAACCGCCTCTGGCAACAAAAGCTCCGGTCGCTGCCTCCCGGCAACTATGTGGTTGCAGTCGGCGCGTTACATTTATATGGTGATGACAACCTACCTACGTTATTACAGGCTAATTGAGCGAGAAATACCCATTTTCTAAGCACAGGGCGTCAACCCGCCGCCCGTGACGAGAAAAAACAGGATATCGCCCGTAAGGATATTTGAATCATGACACCCGCAATTAAACTGCTCGAGAAAAACAAGATCGCATTTACCGTCCACAGCTATCACCACGACAGCGACGAAACGAACTTTGGCGAGGAAGCGGCCAAAAAGCTGGGGCTGAACAAAGAGCAGGTTTACAAAACGCTGTTGGTCGCGCTGAACGGCGACGCAAAAAATCTCGCCGTGGCGGTGACGCCAGTCGCCGGCATGCTGGATTTAAAGAAAGTGGCGCGCGCGCTGTCGGCCAAAAAAGCCGATATGGCCGATCCGGCCATCGCTCAACGGGTCACCGGTTATCTGGTCGGCGGCATCAGCCCGCTGGGGCAGAAAAAACGCTTGCCGACGGTGATTGACGAAACGGCGCAGCGCTTCGAGACCATTTTTATTTCCGGCGGCAAGCGCGGACTGGATATCGAGCTGGCGGCCGGCGATCTGGCGAGTCTGTTACAGGCGAAGTTTGCCGACGTCGCCAAGCATGATGGCTGAGTTTGCCGTACCGGCCGACGCGGACATGGCGCGCGGCGGGCGCATCACCCGCCGCTCAGCGTTCGATATCAGTTCGCCGTGAGGCGGGCAAAACCGTCGCGAATTTCCTGCTCGGGCAGATCCCGGCCGATGAAAACCAATACGCTGCGCCTTTCTTCGTCATCCCGCCACTCTCTGTCCCAGTCGGCGCTGTACAGACGCTGTACGCCCTGAAACAGCAGACGGCGCGCATCGCCGTTAATCGCCAGGATGCCTTTGTAACGCAATAAATTCTCGGCGTGGTTCAGCAGAAAACTTTCCATCAAATCCGACACCGCGGCGAGTTCAAGCGGGGTATCAAGCTGAACGACGATCGATTGAATATCATTTTGCGCGGGGGCGATAAAGCGAAATACCGGCGTAGTCACCGCCAGCTTATCGTTGAGGATAAAACCTTCGATATTGAATAAGACGCTTAAATCAATGTCTCCGTTCACCACGGGATAAATCGGCGCTCTGGCGTTAATGCGCTGAAGGCGTTGGATCAAGGCCGGGTCTTCGCCGGCGATATCGGTTTTGCTCAGCAGAATGCGATCGGCATAGCCGATCTGCGACTGCGCAATGGTGAAGCGATCCAACTGCTGCTGAGCGTGTACCGCATCCACCAGCGTAATAATGCCGTCCAGCAGGAAGCGTTCGCAGAGCACCTCATGGGAAAAGAAGGTTTGCGCCACCGGGCCGGGGTCGGCCATACCGGTACACTCAATCACCACATGATCGAAATCCAACGTCCCGTCGTCGATACCGTCCAGTAAATCCAACAGCGCATCGGCCAGCTCATTGGCCTGACTACAGCAGATGCAACCATTGCTCAGGGTGGTGATTTTGCTTGCCCGTTCGCCGATCAACGCATTATCGATCGGCACTTCGCCGAATTCGTTTTCAATCACGGCAATCTTATAGCCATGATCGGCATTGAGCATATGTCGTAATAGGGTGGTTTTACCGGCGCCGAGAAAGCCGGTCAGGATAGTGACAGAAAGTGGTTGAGTCATAACTGCTCCAATTGGCTAACAGCAGCGCATTCCGCCTTTGCCGTCGCCGCCGTAACGCGCCTGCTGGCGCTCGCGGAAAAATTCTTCGTAAGTCATCATCGGCTTATCCGGATGATTGGTCTGCATATGCGCGACGTAGGTATCGTAGTCGGGCATACCAACCAGCATGCGCGCCGCCTGGCCCAAATATTTGCCCGCCTTTCCCAGATTACCGAACATCATCACCTCCGGGCCATCGGCCGCTTTATAAAAAATACCCCGCATAACATTTATATATTATAGGGGGTATTTGCGCCCGTCATCTTTCATTGCTCGGTCATGTCGGCGACCTCGCGAAATCCGACGGGCGATATCGCCGGCTTAGTGGCCGGAAGAGAGTTTCACGCCGCCTTCCGGAACCGGCACATAAGGCGTTTCCTGGTCGGTGCGTTCGGGGTTCTTGCGGGCAGCCAGCCCCGCTTTGATGCCGTACGCGATGATGCTGTAGACCACGATCAGGAACAGGATGCTCAGCCCGGCGTTGGTGTAGTTGTTGGTCACGATATGGTTCATGTTGGCAATCTGCTGTGCGGTCAAGTCCGCGCCGCCTTCGGCAATCTTGCCTTTAAACATGTTGGCCATATAGAAAAAGCCTTCCAACTGCGGGTTGTCGCTGAACAGTTTCAGACCCAGCGCCCAGGTGGTGCAGATCAGCAGCCAGACGGCCGGCACCAGCGTCACCCAAACGTACTGCGCGCGCTTCATCTTGATCAGGATAACGGTACCCAGCACCAGCGCCACGGCGGCCAGCATCTGGTTGGAGATACCGAACAGCGGCCACAGGCTCTTCACGCCGCCCAGCGGATCCACCACGCCCTGATACAGCAGATAGCCCCACAGTCCGACGCAACCGGCGGTGCCGATAATACCGGCGACCAGCGAGTCGGTTTTCTTCAGGAACGGCACGAAGTTGCCCAGCAGATCCTGCAACATAAAGCGCCCGGCGCGGGTGCCTGCATCCAGCGCGGTCAGAATGAACAGCGCTTCGAACAGAATGCCGAAGTGATACCAGAAGCCCATATCGGCGCCCGGAATGATCTGGTGGAACACGTGCGCAATACCCACCGCCAGCGTCGGCGCGCCGCCGGCACGGTTAAGAACGGAAGGCTCGCCGATATCTTTCGCCGTTTGCAGGATCTGCTCGGGAGAAATCACGAAGCCCCAGGAGCTGACCGCCGCCGCCGCGTGCGCGGAGACATCCTGCAACTGCGCCAGGATCATCGGCGCATCCGCCGTACCCAGACGGTGCAGGTCCGGCATGGTAATGCCGAGCGCCGCCGGCGGGGTGTTCATGGCGAAGTACAGACCCGGCTCGATGATAGAGGCCGCCACCAGCGCCATCACGGCGACGAAAGACTCCATCAGCATCGCGCCGTAGCCGATGAAGCGGGCGTCGTTTTCATTAGCCAGCAGTTTCGGCGTGGTGCCGGAAGCAATCAGCGCATGGAAACCGGATACCGCGCCGCAGGCGATGGTAATAAACAGGAACGGGAACAGCGTCCCCTTCCATACCGGGCCGGTGCCGTCGATAAACTGCGTGACCGCCGGCATTTTCAGATCCGGGTTGAGGATCACGATACCGATGGCCAGACCGACGATCACCCCGATTTTCAGGAAGGTCGCCAGGTAGTCGCGCGGCGCCAGGATCAGCCACACCGGCAGCAGCGCGGAAATAAACGCATAGCCGATCAGCGTAAAGGTGATGGTGGTGTCTTTAAAGGTTAGCGCCGGCCCCCAGTACGGGTCATGCGCCACCACGCCGCCAAACCAGATCGCCAGCACCAGCAGCACGATACCGATCACCGATACCTCGCCCACGCGACCGGGGCGGATATAGCGCATATAGATGCCCATAAACAGCGCGATCGGCACCGTCGAACACACGGTAAACACGCCCCACGGACTTTCCGCCAGCGCTTTCACCACAATCAGCGCCAGCACCGCCAGAATGATGATCATGATTAAGAAACAACCGAACAGCGCGATGGTGCCCGGCACCGGTCCCAGCTCTTTCTTGACCATTTCTCCCAGTGAGGCGCCATTACGCCGGGTGGAGAGAAACAGCACCATGAAATCCTGCACCGCGCCGGCCAGCACGACGCCGCCCAACAGCCACAGCGTACCGGGCAGATAACCGACCTGCGCCGCCAGTACCGGCCCGACCAGCGGACCGGCGCCGGCGATCGCCGCGAAGTGGTGGCCGAACAGCACATTGCGATTGGTCGGCACATAGTTCAGCCCGTCATTGTTCACTACCGCCGGCGTCGCTCTTGAGGGATCCAGCTTCATCACCTTCTGGGCGATATACAGGCTGTAGTAACGGTAGGCCACCAGATAGACGGCGACGGAAGCGACAATAATCCATAACGCGCTGACATGCTCGCCACGGCGTAACGCAACCACGCCCAGACAAGCAGCCCCGATAATCGCTAAGATTATCCAGGGGATGTGTTTAAGAAAGGTACCGCTCTTCATAAGACATCCTTCATAAAAGTCATAATGATTTGGTTTTGATATTTTTTAAATAAAATCAACGCAATAACCCAGGTCATCACGTATCTGGCCCAGATGAAAAGGAATAGTGTGGATACAGCAGCGGCAACAGCATGGAGAACCGGGACGGCCTGGCCGGATGCGCCGGTAAATCTTTCGGATTCAGCGCAGGATTGCAGGGACGTGGAAATGAAGTTGTCATCATGTTCTACCGAAACACCGCTGGTGGCAGGACATTACTTCAGCGCGCGAGAGCAAACCGCCGCTATTTCACTATCCGGCAAAATAGCGTGCTAAGCGGTTAGAATCCTGCGGTGAACGGTATCTTTCAAAGAACGGGGGAACGAACGCTCGGCGCGGGCTTAGCGCCTGGTTTCGCAGCGTGGCCGCCGCTATGAGCTCGTGCATGGGCGCATGCCGCAATCATTTTCGCGTCCGTCATCTTTGCGATAGCCTGGCTGCTGTGCCTGTCTGACCGCGTCAGCAACCGGCTTTTATCAGACTGAGGAAGGATACAGGCCGGGCAAGGCTCAGCCTGTATCTGATTGCCGCTATTTATAAACTATCTCGCCTTTGGGCTGATAGGCGGCCGCATCCAGCGGCGAGTTTTTCGCAATATACTGCTTCAGCACATCCGCATCGATAAAGCCGGTGTTCACATAGCTGGGGAAACTATCAATACGCGGATAGGCATCCCCGCCCATCGCGTTAAAGTTCAGCGTGGACATCCGATAGACTTTATCCGCCTGCAACGGCTCGCCTTTGATTTTAACATCCCGTACGCCTTTGCCGTCCGCCGTCAGGCTGACGTTAAGGAACTGCGCATAGGCGCCGGAATCCACTACTTTGTTCGCCACCACGGCCAGATATTGCTCGACTTCGCTGCCTTTCATATCGACGTAGACCAGCGTGTTGGCGAACGGCTGCACTTTCAGCACGTCTTTATAGGTAATATCGCCGGACTCAATCGAATCACGAATACCGCCGCCGCTCATTACAGCGAAGTCGGCGTTCGCGCGCTCAAGCTGAGCGGTCAACAATAACCGGGCCAGATTGGTCTGGAAGAAGCGAACCTGCTTGCGATCGCCATCCAGATTGCCCTTGACGCTGCCCACTTTAACGTCAAGCTGCTCATGTCCTTTTTCCTGGAACGGCGTCAGCAGTTTCAGCATTGACGAATCCTGCGGGATTTCCTGCGTGTAGAACACCCGTTCGGTTTTGCCATCCGCCGTTTCGACTTTCTTCTTCAGGTTGACCGGGATCAGTTGATAATGTTCCAGTTTCAACTCGCCGTTGCGAAAGGTGAAATCCGCGCGACCGACATATTTGCCCCACTCATGAGCCTGCACAATCCAGACGCCATTCTGACGATCCGGCGCGCAAGGCGTACCCGGCACATAATCCACCTGCTTTTTATTCTCGCCGGCCATGCAGACCGGATCCTGCGAGTGACCGCCGACGATCATATCCAAATAGCCGGCGGGAATGCTGCGCGCCATCTCTACGTCGCCGGGCGCATTGGAGCCGTGATTACCATCGTCATAGTGTCCCATGTGGGTCGCCGCGATAATGACATCGGGTTTTTCGTCTTTACGTAACGTTTCAACCACCTGTGTCACTTCCGTCGCCGGCTTGCGGAACTCGATATCGGTGAAATATTCAGGGTTGCCTAATTTGACGGTGTCATCGGTGGTCAAACCGATAACGGCGATTTTTACCCCCTGTTTATCAAATAACGCATATGGCTTAAATAAGCGTTGATTGGTGCTCTTTTGATAAATATTGGCGGAAAGCAGCGGGAAATTCGCCCATTTTTCCTGCTGTCGCAGTACGGAAAGCGGTTTATCAAACTCATGATTACCCAACGCCATCGCATCGTAACCCACCATGCTCATGCCGCGGAAGTCGGGTTCGGCGTCTTGTAAATCGGATTCGGGAACGCCGGTATTAATATCCCCGCCGGAAAGCAACAGCAGGCTGCCGCCCTTGCCGGCGACTTCCTGACGAATCTCATCAACCAGTGTTTTTTGCGCCGCCAGTCCATATTCGCCGTGATCGTTGTGCCAGAAATGACCGTGATGATCGTTAGTATGAAGAATGGTGATGGAATAGGTTTTATCTTTTTCCCAGGCCATTGCGCCATAAGGCGTCAACACCAGGGATACCGCCAAAGCGCATCCCAGTGTTTTTGTTGAAAAACGCATAAAAAATCTCCGTGTCTTAAAAAATACCCGTAAAGAAACTCTACCTGAGCGAATTTGTAAAGCGCAATGATAAGCCATTGACACAATAGCCTTCATCCTGACGGCATAGGTTAATAATAGAGACTTCTTTATGAAGATCACATAACAGTCTGCTTATGGCTGTCTTCTTGCTGTCACGAAATTTTTATAATATGGATGCTTCATCCAAATAATCCGTCATCAGCCCTTTTATTCCTTATTTTCTACGGTTTCCCGCCGGCTGATAGCGTATTTTTACTGACCGACCGGAGAAACCCTGATCTATACGCGTTAAGAGGCAGGCTTCCTATTGATAATTACGCATGTTTATCAATGCCTATCTGAAGAAACCATGATTAAATCTGTGTTATCATGAGAATAAGCTGATAAGCCAACATTTTTAGCAAAATACCTATTTTTCCCAAGCAACATTTCTCCATATACAATAGAATTTATGTAAGAAGTCCGCTCATTCACGTTTCATACATGGTAAAAGGAGTCGGGATGCATGCTGCAACACCTCTAATTTCAACAATCGCCGGAGGGCTCGTGCTTGCCTTCCTTCTCGGTATTCTGGCAAACCGCCTGCGCATCTCTCCTCTTGTTGGTTATCTGGTCGCCGGCGTGCTTGTCGGACCTTTTACGCCGGGATTTGTCGCTGATACCTCGCTGGCGCCTGAATTAGCGGAACTCGGCGTCATTCTGTTGATGTTTGGTGTGGGTTTGCACTTCTCGCTGAAAGACCTCATGGCGGTGAAATCGATCGCCATTCCCGGCGCCATCGCTCAGATCGCGGTGGCGACGCTGCTCGGCATCGGGCTGTCCGCCCTGCTGGGCTGGAGCCTGCCGAACGGTCTGGTATTCGGTCTCTGCCTTTCCACGGCCAGTACCGTCGTGCTGTTGCGCGCGCTGGAAGAACGTCAGCTTATCGATAGCCAGCGCGGCCAAATCGCCATCGGCTGGCTTATCGTCGAAGATCTGGCGATGGTGCTGACGCTGGTGCTGCTGCCCGCCTTCGGCGACATGATTAGCGCGGAACACGCCGATACCAGTAAATTGCTGCGCGACCTGGCGTGGACCATCGGTAAAGTCATCGCTTTCATCACATTGATGATCGTCGTCGGCCGTCGCCTGGTTCCCTGGGTGCTGGCAAAGAGCGCCAGCACCGGCTCCCGCGAGCTGTTCACGCTGGCCGTGCTGGCCATGGCGCTGGGGATCGCCTTTGGCGCGGTGAAACTGTTCGATGTCTCTTTCGCGTTGGGCGCGTTCTTTGCCGGCGTGGTGCTGAATGAGTCCGAGCTAAGCCAGCGGGCCGCGCACGATACGCTGCCGCTGCGCGACGCCTTTGCGGTTCTGTTCTTCGTTTCCGTCGGCATGCTGTTCGACCCGATGATCCTGATTAACGAACCCATCGCGGTACTGGTTACGCTGGCGATCATCGTCTTTGGTAAATCGGCCGCCGCATTCATGCTGGTGCGCCTTTTTGGCCACTCCAAACGCACCGCGTTAACCATTTCGGCCAGTCTGGCGCAAATCGGCGAGTTTGCCTTTATTCTTGCCGGTCTGGGTATTGCCCTGGGCTTACTGTCCCAGGAAGGACGCAGCCTGGTGCTGGCGGGCGCGATCCTCTCCATCATGATCAACCCGGTGCTCTTCACGCTCCTTGAACGCTATCTGGCTAAAAATGAAACCATTGAAGAACAGATAGTGGAAGAGGCGATCGAAGAAGAGAAACAAATTCCCGTCGATATGTGCAACCACGCGCTGCTGGTCGGTTACGGACGGGTCGGCAGCCTGATCGGCGCCAAACTTCATCAGGCAGGCATCCCGGTGGTGGTCATCGAAAACTCGCGCGCGCGGGTCGATGCGTTGCGCGAACAGGGCATCAAGGCGGTGCTCGGCAATGCCGCGAAACCGGAAATTATGGAAATCGCCCGACTGGACTGCGCACGCTGGCTCTTGCTGACGATCCCCAACGGCTATGAAGCAGGTGAAATCGTCGCGGCGGCGCGTGAGAAACGCGCCGATTTAGAGATTATCGCCCGCGCTCATTATGATGATGAAGTCAGCTACATAACCGAACACGGCGCCAATCAGGTGGTGATGGGCGAGCGGGAAATCGCCAACAGCATGATTACCCTGCTCAAGCTCGAAGAAATACCGGCAACGCCGCAGGAGTGTCCGATCTGATCTTCGCAGGGCGGGCCGTCAAACCCGCCCTCTACTTGCTAAGCCGCCGGTATGCCGGCTAGCGCATTGCCCACCAGGCCAGCAGATGCAGGCTGGCCGAATAGTAATCCTCTTCCGGCAGCAACCGGTCGCTGACCAGACCATCCTGCCCCAGCGTGATATCGCGAATCGCCATCATCCCGCCGGGAAGCGGATATTCCGCCTGTTCGCCGCTGACGACGTTAACCCATGCCGGCGTCTTTTCGCGCGTGAAACGCTGCCAATACACACGAAACGGCGCCAGCGCGCGCTCATCGGCGCGCGCCCAGCGCAGATAGAGTGGGATGCGCACCGCATCGAAGCTGAAACGAGGCGGCCAGCCGGCGGCCGGCATCACCTTGCCGTCGATGCTCAGCGTAACCCAGTCGGCGGGCAACGGCGGCTGACCGAAGGTCATCTGGTTCAACAGGCGCAACCCGTCCCGCTGTAGGTCAGACCACACTTTCAGGCGGCTGTCGCGGTAGAAGGCCTGCCAGGCCGGAAACAGAAAATAGGACGGATTGAGAATAACGGAACTGGTGTGATTAAAACCGTTCATACCGGGCAACATGATCTGATAGCCGGCAAAAGGGATCACCGTATGTTTAATCAGCGCCGCCTGAATCTGTCGCGATTCTCTGCGGTATTCCGGTTTTTGCCATTTATCCGCGGCCAGCAGCAACGCCCACGCAATGAGCGTATCGCCATCGGAGGCGTTGTTTTTATCGCCGACTTTCTGCTGCGCGGCCGGATCGTAACGCCAGGAGAACAGACCGGTGTCGGGCTGGTACAGCGTGGTTTTGGTCCAACGCCACAGATTGTCGAAAGCGAGCCGATCATCATTGAACACCGCCAGCAGCAGGGTAAACCCCTGCCCTTCAGTATGGCTGATATTATGATTGCCGGTATCCGCCACCCGGCCTTCCGACAAAATATAGCGCTGCTTAAACTGCTCCCAGCCGCTATCCTGCGCCAGCGCGCCGCCGGATAGCAAACTCCATAGCAGTAATAACGAAATCCCTTTCATCCATCGCATGGGCATGACCATTTCTCCTGACTTCACAAACCGCTTTTATAAAGAAAAACCAAAGTCTGCCCTGCGACGTCGCTCGATTGTTTGCGTACCGCAACATGGGGATGTCCGCTCTGGGACAGCATCCATTCGCCGTAGAGGCCTTCCAGTACGCAGGTGAAGGCGCGACGCCAGCTTTGCTCTTCATTTTGCTGCTGTTCCGAAGGCAGCCGCGCCGGCCACGCCTGATGCAATAACGTTATTTGCCGTTCCGCCGGCTCCAGTCTGATAAATCCCCAGTCAAATTCGGCCAGGCGCTGATTGATGCGATCTTCCAGTTCGCCCAGCGTCAGACTGGCGGCCAGGGGGTATCGACGCGCCAGATGCTTACCGGCCTGGCGCAGGAAATCGCGGGCGTCGTTCTCGTCCGCATCAGAAAAAATACCCGAAAAAACAACCTGTAATAGATCCTGCCAGCCTGGCTTTTGCTGCCTGTACTGATAATACTCAAGCTGATGCGCCACGGGGTCATACGCTTGCATAGTTATTTCCCATCCAGTAAGTACCTGAAATAGACCAAAGCCGTACTCTCGGAATAATCACCGAAGGTATCGTAACCGGCCTGCCCGCCTATTATCATGTTTTTATTGAGTTTATAGTTTCCTTCGGCTTTCAGGTTATAGCCAATCCCATTCTGACTTTTACCGGGATACCAGGCTTCCGAGCCATAACCCGCCGCCACCAGCGACTCCAGTTCGGACTGCCAGGCCGGATTATTCGGGAAGTAGGCGCTCTCTTTTTGCGAGTATGACTGATAGCCGACGGCGCCGCTGAGTTTATAACTCCAGCTATCGTACTGCTGGCTGTATTCCACCGGGAACGATACGCTGATGTAATCCTGCGGGCTGAAGTAGCCGCCCTGGCCATAGCTGAAATAGCTCAGGTTTTTGGAAAAATCCATATAGCTGACGTTGACGCCCAGTTTCAGTTCCCGATCGTCATAGCGGTAAGGGCGGATATACACGCCCGATGAGGTGGTCAGCCCCTTATTGCTGGCGACGTTATCGCCGAGGTAGCTGTAATAACCCAGTCCGCTGTAAAAGCCGGCGTCGCCGTTGTCGTAGCTAAGGTTGACGCCGCCGCCGTTGCGCGTAACCGCGCCCCACTTTTTGCCTTCGAACCTGTCGCGCACGCCGACATACGACAGCAGGCTATCGGTCACCGGCCGCCGCTCGGCGTTCAGGGTAAGCGTAGTGTAGTCGCTCAGTTTCGGCGACCATTGCACGCCGCCCACCAGCGAGCTGAGATCCTGACCCAGCGGCGTAGTGCCGATGTCCGCTTTATAACCGTCGCCGGCCAGCGCCAGATTCAACTCAACGCCGTTGGCTTTTTGCGATCCGGGCGAGGCGGCGTTGAAATCGTTGGGGCCGAACGTTTGCGCCGTGGTGACATTGCTGTCGGCCAGCTGTTTAGCGATATAGGCCTCACTCGCCGCGCTTGTCGCCGCCACACACTCGGCGGATGTGGAGTTGGCCGCGCAAATCGAATCCTGATTGCTCTTTAGCGTCTGGTAGTGGGTATCCGCGGCGACGGCGGCCTGCGCCGATTCCGTCGCCGCCTGCGCGGAGGCGGCGGTTGCCGCTTGCGCCAGTTGCGCTTGCTGTAGCGCGCCGGTACCGAAACGATTGCTGGCGGTGCCGGTCGGCGTGCCGGCATTCAGCGTCACCGGCGTGACGGTAAAACTCAGACGCGAGGTATCGAAAGGCACGCCGGACAGGCTAAGCGGCGCTTTCGCTTCCGTCAGTTCGCTCAGTCCGCTTTCCCCGTCGCGTCCGCGCACGCTGACATTTCCCTGCGCCCAGTTGGCTTCCTGTCCCTGCACCTCATCCAGCAGGCGATCGACCTGACTCAGCGTCGAGTTCTCCGCGCGACTGGCCGCGACCTGTCCGGTACCGCTATTCAGATCGTAACGATTATCCGCCTGGCGCGGAGAGAGTTGCCAGGGCAGCACCATGCCATAGGCCGACGGACTACGGCTGGTACGGGTCTGCCGGTTGATAAACGGGTTGTCGGTGATCGGCAACCCGGCGATGGTCGCGTTGCCGTCGGCGCCCTGCAACCCCATCATCTTCCCTTTGGCCGAACGCAGCAACGCCAGCGCCTGCTGACGATCGCCTTCCGCCTGCGCCACGCGCGCCGCCAGCAGCAGGCGTTCCGGCGTGCGCGGCCCGCTCATGCCGGCCATCAGGGTTTTCGCGCGCGCGACATCGCTATTGGCCAGCGCGACATTCACCGCGCCTTCCCGCGCTTGCTGATTTTGCGCGTCGCGCTGCAACAGATAATCGTAGACCTGACCGGCCTCCCGATTCATTTTACCGGACTGATATAACCGCCCCATCGCCAGCATGAGATCATCGTTTTGCGGATCCTGCTGGAGAGCGACAATCAATTTATCGTACGCAAGAGCATATTGTCCCTGCTCGCGCAGCGTATCCGCCTCGTTGATTATTGAGCCGGTACGCAATCGGCTGATATCCACCGGCGAGCTGCGGCTCTGGATGGCGGGATTGTTCAGCCAGGCGTTAGCCTCCTCCGTCAGACCGGCCTGATTCAGGACGTTGATCTGGTCGGCATAATCGCCGGCGTTGCCCTGCGCGCCCTTCTGCATATTTTGCCGCACCAGACGTACCGCATTGGCGTTATCGCCGGCCTGTTGCAGCGCCAAAGCCAGATTGCCGAGGCTCGCCGGCGCATCAGGCGGCGTTTTCGCCAGCTCATTCAGCAGCATGGCGGCGGCCGCTCGGTTGCCCTGCTGCAAATAACCGCGCGCCTGGGCGATGTTCTGATTGAACTGCGCGCGTCTGGCCAACGCGGTCATTTCTCTGGTTCGTCGGGCGGGCGCGATGCGCGCCATCAGCGCATCGGATTCCGCCCAGCGTTCATTATCGGCGGCAAACAGCGCGGCCACGTACAGGTTTTCGCTGGCGGCGCCCGGCTGCGCGAGCGGCGAGATAATCGCCTCGGCCTGCGCGTCGTTGCCCTGCTGTTGCAGAATGCGGGCCATATCCAGCCGCACCCAGGCGTTCCCGGGCTGCCTTTGCTGCGCCTGTCGCAGCAGCGCCAGCGCGCGTTCGACGTTGCCGGCTTGCAGCGCCAGCGCCGCGTCGCGCCGCAGCGGTTCGACGCTGGCGACGCCTCCGGCGCTCTGCGGCCGCAGACTGGCGGGCAGGCTTTGCAGCACCTGCTGCGCCTCGGTCGTTTTCTGCTGCGCCTGCAAGCTGTAATACAAACCGAGACGCGCATCGTTGTTCTCCGACGCGCCGGCAAGAATATTGCGATAGGCCTGTTCAGCCGCGGTCGCATCGCCCTTGCGTCGCAGCAGATCGGCCCGAAATAGCTGGGCGGCGATGCCGCGTTCGCCGCTTTGCCGGCTGAGAGGCGCGCTCAGCGCCAGCGCCTCATCCAACGCGCCGCTGGCCGCGGTCTGTTTCGCCTTGTTGAGCTCGGCATAAAAACGCGCGTCCTGCGCCAGCGCCTCCCAGCGTTCGCGGTTCGGTCCGCCGATGTTGATCGCCTGGTTGAGGTAATTCTCCGCCCCGATGAAATCTTCGTTACGTAGTGCGATATAGCCCAGTCCGGCCAACGCATCGGCATCCTGCGGCTTCTGCGCCAGCAGCGTCTCGAACTGGCTTTTCGCCGTGTTCAGATCGCCACGCTGCAATGCGGCGTACCCTTGACCAAGGCCGATGCCCGCCAAATTGCTCTCATAATGCGCCAGAACCTCCTGGTCGGCGGGATTGCGCCGCTGATAATCGCGATAAAGGGCTTCATCGCCGGACTGCGGCGTCATCCACAGCAGGGCTTGCTTCAACGCGGGATCGGCTCCGGAGACGTTCTGCGCCGCCAGCGCGGCTAAACGGTCAACCCCGACGCGCCGGGTCGTTTCGTCGTAAGTCAGAATACGCGCCAGCGCAAGCTGGGCCGAAGCGTCGCCGGGATGCGTGGTCAGCCGGCGTTGCAGACCGCTGACGGCCTCCGGACGCAACGCCGGCAGGCCGGCCATCGTCTGATAATATTCGACCGCCAGACTATCCAGCGGCCGCTCCCCTTTAAACAGGGCGCGATAGCTTTCAATAGCACGGGCAAAATTACCCTGCGCCGCCAGTTGGCGGGCTCTGGCCAATTGCGCGGGCGGCACCGACGTCAAGGCGCGCGCCTTATCCAACTCGTCCAGCCGGCTATCGCCCGGCGACGAGGCGGCGAGCTTCTGACGCCAGGACTGCGCGGCGGCGGCGTCGCCGTTTTGCTGCGCATATAAAGCCAACAGGTACAACGCATCGACGTTATTCGGCTCGACTTCCAGTATCTTGTTTAACGCCTCATTGGTCAGATCGCTGTGCGCCTTTTCATGCCAGTACGCAGCCTGATCCAGCAATGCCTTAATCGCCGGAGAGTTCTCCGCCGCGGCCGCGATCGGCAGCATCAACAGGCTCGCCACCGTCAGATAGCGCGTTTTCCACCTCATTTTTCGTTTTACTTTCATCATTGCGATTACCTGAGCGTAGGCTGATTAAACAGGCCGGTCTGGCTTATTGTTTTGATTTGGCCGGGCAAGGCGCTGTTGCGCATGACGGCTCAGCAGTCGGTACAACGGGATGCCAAGCGCCACAGAGAGCAATACGGCCAGCAATGACAGCAGCAGCACATGCTGATTGGCATACCAGATAATCATGAGATACCAGGGCATCTGCCCGTCAGGGTAGCGCGGACTGACGTTGAAACTCTTCACGCCGCCGTCGGAGGTGATCACGGCCATATCTCCGCGGATACCGGCGTTGATATTTTTCGCATTCAAATCGTTATCGAGCCGTTCGATCTGCTCATCGCTGCTGCCGGTAACCACCACCGCCAGACGATTCTCCGCCCAGGGGGAAGGAAAACTAAGAAAACCGCGCCAGGCGCCGATCGAAGACAAATAACGATCGGCGGCCAGATATTGCTGCGACCACTGGCCGGATACATAGCGCCGGAATCTGTCCCCGACTGAGGGCGTTTTCAGGGAGAGCCTTTCGTTATCAATATGATAGGGGGAACTGTGCAGTAGTTGGCGCATCAGCGCCGTCTGGGCTAATGAGGCGACGATCAGCACATCGCTATCGGCCAGCGCGGACACATTGGTCAATCCCAGGCCGACCCGTGCGCGGCTGAGCGGCACGCCGGTGGCATTGCCCGCGCGCGCGGCTAAATTAAGCAACGTGCCGATCTCCGCCGTAGCCGGTTTCTCAGCCAACACGATCCAGGTGCGGGAAAAATCGGCCATTTTGCTGAATGGAAAAGCCGCCCCGACGTAGTACGACAGGTTGGGCAACATGGAGAAATGGTGGGAAGCGCTCAGATCTATCGAGGAATTGCCGTCTATCGTGCTTTTAATGTTATCGCTGCGCAGCATTGCACAAGGCGTGCCGGGTTTCGGCTTGATGCTATGGTACAGCTCCATCTGGTTGTCGCCATAAATCAGGTACGGCGCCAGTTCCAGCCGGTAACTTTCCTGCCGGATATCGCCGCCCAACCGGCGCCAGGCCGACTCCAGCAGGCCGATTTTATTGACCGGCAGATTGTGCAAAAAAGTGCCGTTCAGCGAAACGTTCAGCAGCGATGAATCTTCGTCGATCCAGCTTTCGGTAGGGAAACGGTAATTGATGCGCACCGGAATATTTTGTCCGTCCCACATAAACAGATCGGGCGCGGCGCGGAAATTGATGTGAATGCTGTCATGGTATATCCCCTCGGCGATCAGATCGTCCGGCCGGCTGACCAGCTCGCGAAAGGTGACGGGCCGATCGGTATTGATCCAGCGCGGCGCGTCGTAGGGCCGGCGCGGCGGGATGGCCTGGCTTTGCACCAGCAGGCGATCCTGCCCGGCGGGCAGCGGCGCGCTGGTCAACCGGTAAGCCGCCTGCCGCAGTTCTTCCTCGTTGCGTCCGGTAACCAGCAGAAGCTTATATATCGGGTTAAGCGGGTTATCGATTATCTCGATCGCCGGTCCGTCGCCGGCCGGTATGGTCATGCCGGCAACTTTTTCCCCCGGCATGGCGAAGATGATGGCGTTATTTTCCGGCAACGTATCCTGATAAACCGGGAAGTAGATATCGCGATAGTTGGCGCGGATGCCGAGATAAGAAGCGACGATCGTCGCCGCGGTAATCGTCGGCGCGGAAGGGTCGCTGCCGAACACCACCGGAACGGCGCTTTTGCCCATCACCATCAGATCGAAGAACGGGCGCGGGAAATACCCCAGATCCTTATCGATATTCAGCCGCTGGTTAACCATCTCGATACGGGTTTCCGGCAGAATGCTGACCTGGCGACGATTGTCGTCGCTGTTTTCACAGAGCAAATCGTTCTGCCGATAAATGCTGAAGCTGAGATTGTTATTGCTGACCACCAGCGCCGCCGGAATATCCAGTTCGTAGGTATTCGCCGTTAACGAAGATTCCGCCAGCGGGATGTCGCCCAGCGGTTGGCCGTTGAGCATCAGCGACAACCGATCGCCCTCCTCCGCCAGCGTGGAAGAGGCCCTGAACGCCAGGTAGAGTTTCGCCTGGGTTACCACCTGACCGTAAGGCAAGGTGAAGCGGACCCCGGACTGCATCTGCCCGCCGCTCAGGGTCAGTCCGTCGCGTTGACCCATATCGGCCACGCTGATGGTGTAGTTATCAATCTGGCTTAACTGTTCGCTTGCGCGCTCGCTGCCCGGCGCGATCGGCAAGCGCGGCGGCGCGGCCGAATCGGCGTTTTCCGGCGCGCCGTCCGTTGGCGAACCGGCCGGAGAGTAGTCAAACGGCGGCAACGGCGGAAAATCAGGCGGCAAAGCCGCCAACGTCAACGCCGGCAACAGCGCCGTGGCGAACAATACGCGGCGTAAGGCGAATAGCGACCGATACCCCATCATACCGCATCACCCGGTACGTCGCTTTTCGCCGCCTGGCCGGCCAACGTCTTGGGATGTTTGTTGCCGCGCAGCGCGTACCAAAATAGCGCCAGCACGCAGCGAATAATCCCCGCCAGCGATTTGAACGGGTTATCCGGCGGATAAGGGGGATTAAGCCAGGCATCGGCGCGGGTCAACACCACGCGCACCAGCTCCCGCCGTTTCGACAGCGGCATATCCTCAAATTCCAGCCGCAGGATCTCGTCACTCGCGTCGATGACCTGCACCGGGATACAGACGGCGCCGGCCTGTAGCAGCAGCTCGACCTCTTCAATGACGTCGTGCTTATAGCGTCCGTCCGGCGTCGCCAATTGCACGCCGCCCATGGAAAGGTCCAGCGTGCGCGTGCGCAGCGAGATGCCGCTGGCGAAATGAATAATGGCCGGGATTTGGGCATCGATACGGATGGTCTGCCGCACCTGGCGGGTTTCGCGCGCAACGGCGATCGCGGCCAACAGGATCAGCACATTGAAACCGGCCCAGAATACGTTGAGAAAAATAACCTGAGGATTCATGCCGATATAATGGTCCGTCAGCGTGCGGACGCTGCCCCAGCAAATCCCCAGAATCAACAAGATGGTGACGATAATGTGCGGCCGGACGATATTGAAGTCGAAGTAGCCCTCTTCCAGCAGCCGCCCTTTATCGGTGACGTTGAATTTGCCGCGTTTGGGGGAAAACAGCGTAACCAGCGTCGGGATGATGATATGGAACATAATCACCGTGTCGTATATTTCACCCCAGAACGAGTAACGATGGCGCCCATTGATGCGCGAATTGGCGTAGATCGATAACGCCAGATGCGGCAGAACATAGGCGAAAATCATCGACGCGGATGAAGCGATAATATTCTGGTTAAACAGCAGATAGGCCAGCGGAGCGGTAACGAACACCAGCCTCGGCAAACCGTACAGAAAATAGAGCATCGAGTTGAGATAACAGATGCGCTGCTGCCATTTCAATCCGCGTCCCAGCAGCGGATTGTCCAGCCGGAAGATTTGCGTCATGCCGCGCGCCCAGCGGGTGCGTTGAATGATATGCAGCGCCAGGCGCTCCGTCGCCAGCCCGGCGGCGAGCGGAATGGCCAGAAACGCGGCGTGCCAGCCGCGCCGCTGTAGTTTTAGCGACGTGTGGGCATCTTCGGTGACCGTTTCGACGGCGAATCCGCCGATTTCTTCCAGCGCGCTGCGGCGAATGACCGCGCACGAGCCGCTGAATGAAGTGGCGTCCCAGTTATCATTGCCCTGCTGAATCGGGCCATAGAACAGATCGTTTTCACCGGGAACGTGGCGGGCGACGGATAGATTGCGCTCAAACGGATCGGGCGAGTAGAAATAGTGCGGCGTCTGAATCAACGCCAGTTTCGGATCGGTCAGAAAAGCGCCGACCGTCGCCTGTAGAAACGCGCGGGTCGCCACGTGGTCGCAGTCGAAAATACAGATCAATTCGCCCTGGGTCAGCGTCATGGCGTGATTCAGGTTACCCGCTTTGGCATGTTTGTTATCGTTGCGGGTAATGTAGCCGACGCCGGCGTCGGCGGCGAATACCGCGAACTCGCTGCGTTTGCCGTCGTCCAGCAGATAGACCTTGATTTTATCCTTCGGGTAATCAATACATTGAGCGGCCAGCACCGTATCGCGCACCACGCTCAGGCTCTCATTGTAGGTGGGGATATACACATCGACCGTCGGCCACAGGCTGACGTTCTTCGGCAGCGGTTCGATAGTGCGCTGCAAAGGCCAGCTGGTTTGTATGTAGCTGAGCAGCATCATGATCCAGGCATAGAGCTCGGCGAGAAATAGCCCGATGCCCAGAACCGTTTCGACCGCGGAGTTGAAATAAAGCGTCTCGGTGGCGCGCCAGTAGAGATAACGCGAAGACATTAAAAAACACATCACCATGATAATGATGGTGGTTTTTCGGCTGCGCGTTCGCCCAAGTAAAAAGACGGCGAGCATAGAGATCAAACCGAAAAGAAACTGTTTATCGCTATCCATTGGCGTGATGACGATAACCAGAATAAGCGGCGACAGCAGCAGTATCAGCAATGAAAAAAGGAACTTATTCATTTTTTGGCTTGCCTGATAAAATGATTAGTAAAGGCTGTGTTGTGGCGCAGAATAGAATTCCCCACCCCCGACATTAACGTCCAGAATAGCCGCGACTTTCTTGCTAATCAGATCAATATCGAAAGCGGCGGCGGATACCGGACTAAATTGGTGAATGGATTGCTGCGACGCATTGGCTTCCAGTACGCATTCATCGCGATGAATAGCGCCAAGCAATTTGTCGCCCAGCCGCTGTTCGAAAAACAGGGTGACATCGCGATTGAGCGGGCGACGCATATCGCTCTGGTTCACGATGTAATATTCCCGCTCTTTGGTATTGAGGGGCGAACCGAGGAACTGATGGTTCTCCATTTGCGGCAGTAAAGAGAGCGAGGCGGTATCCGCCAGCATGACCACGATGTGCATATCGGCCAGTTCGCGGGTCGCTTTCAGCGCCGGCGTCGGGCCGGGAGGAAAATCGGCGATCACCACCATATCGGGGTAGTTCAACACGCTGTTTAAACCGCGTTGGATAAAATGTTCGTCGCTGCCAATCGCCTGTTCAAAGACCGTCCGCTGTTCTTGCGTGGTTTCTCCATAGGGCAAAACGAACAGGTTGGAATGCGCTTTCAGGATAAACTGTCCCCAGTCGGAAACCGAGGCGGCCTGCGCCACATATCCGCGGCCGTCCGAAATCGGCACGCCGAAATGCAGACGCAGGGCGTTCTGTACGTCGAAATCCACGGCCAGGACTTTGAGTCCGCTGCTGGCCAGCGTCCATGCCAGATTGGCGGCGACCGTGGTTTTCCCTACGCCCCCTTTGGGAGAGCACACGCAAACTAACGGCATAAGGCAATGCTCTCTAACAGTGGTTTAAGCGGCGTATTGCGTCGTTTGTCATTGTCCTCAACGGAAACATTTTTATGTCTGAACAAGCGCCGAAAACGCGGCTGGTCATCAGGGTAGTCAGGGGCAGGGTCGGCGCTTGCCGATGTTGAGACCGTTTCGGGCTGCGGCGTCCCCGTTGCACGGTCGGTGGTCGATTCCCGGCCGGCGGGGAGTTGCCGGCTGACCGCTTGCAGCAGGGAGGGCGAACGAAATTCTTCTTTACTCACCGGCACCGGGCTCGCCGGGAGGCGGCCTTTTCCCGGCGGCGCCGCATTATCGGCGGCGTTGCCATTCTCACCGGCGACCTGTTTTAGAATCGCCCACTCTTGCGACGGCAGATGTACATTATTTTCCGATGTGTCTTTATAATCAATATGTTCCAAACCCAGCTTTTCTTTGAACTGCTTAATATCGTCATATTTATTCATATACCATCCAAATAAGCATATATAAATTATCACTAATGCCGTATGTATGGAGAGGATATGCCAGGCCTTTATATTTTCCTGATTTTATATTTTTTCAGCCCTGACAAAAAATATAAATCAAAAGGTCGCCTGCCGGTCGCCTGCATCCTGAAATTCACCGAATATAAGCATAGTCAATAACAGGTTTTTTTGATCATCAAAATCGGTTTCTTCTTAATATCGATCAATGATCATCAGGAAAACATGACGCGAAGTCTGCTGGTAAAAACCTCGTCGCCATATTTTCGCTTGATAAAAATGCCGCTGGCGGCCCCCTTGAGAGGCCTGGGCGGGAGAGACGGGAAGCCTGTGCAATAAGAAATGAAGAAAAGCGGAAATCGCTATCCGAAATAATATCCTGCCATCAAACGCTAATATTCCTCTCTTTGACCGCTTATTTTACTTTCTCAACCAATTGTCTCAGCAGATCAATATGCAAGGGATCGTCATTTAATGCCGGAATATAGGTATAAGTTTCCCCCCCCGCATGCCGGAAGATCGCCTGATTCTGCTCCTGAATTTCCTCCAGCGTTTCCAGACAATCCGCGGCAAAACCGGGACACATAATCTGAATATGCTTCACGCCCTGCCCCGGCAAACCTTTCAGCGTTTCATCCGTATAGGGCGTCAGCCACGGCTCGCGGCCAAAACGCGACTGGAAGGTCACCAGCACCTTTTCTTTCGGTAATCCCAGGGCCGTAATCAGCGCTCTGCTCGTCGCCATACAGCGCTGCGGATAATCATCGCCTTCGCTGGCATACCGTACCGGAATGCCGTGAAAAGAGAGCACCAACCGATCTGGCTCGCCATGCTCGGCGAATGACTGCTCCACCCGGACTTTCAACGCAGCGATATAGGCCGGATGTTCGGCATAATCGCGAATAAAACGAATGGCGGGCAGTTGACGATAACGGCGCAACGCTCTGGCCAGCCCATCCCAGACGGAAGCCGTGGTGGAACAGGAATATTGGGGATACATCGGCAACACCGCCAGCTGCGTGACGCCCTGCGCCAACAGCTTGTCCAGCGCCGAACCCAGGCTGGGAGATCCATAGCTCATCCCCAGCTCCACCGGAATACCGGGCATACGGCTTGCCAGCGCCTGTTGCTGACGGCGACTGATAACCAGCAACGGCGAACCGCCATCCATCCAGATGGATTGATATAGTTTTGCCACACGCGGCGCGCGCAGAGGCAGAATCACGCCACGCAACAGCGGCCACCACAGCAAGCGAGAGGTATCCACCACGCGCCGATCGCTGAGAAACTCGGCCAGATAGCGTTTCACCGCTCGCGGGGTGGGTGCATCGGGCGTACCAAGATTCACCATCAACACACCATACTTCTCTTGCGTCATCACTGCTTTCCTCTTGTGGACAAGCCGGTTATCCCGCGCCTATCTGTACCATTAGGTTTTCTATTGTAGCGAAAAACGTCCGGCAACGATTGAAAGATAACGACGTTGAAATCGATATTATTAATAGGAGAAAGCGAACATTCTGACGAACAGAGCGGAAAAATGGCGGAGATTGAAGTTTAAACGCAAGATAATAAATTGATTTATATAGATAAAGTATCAGCGAGTATTGCCGTAAAATATCCCGACAATACTCGCTGGCACACGCGGCTGGAGAAATTAACCCAGAATCGTTTCCAACTCGGCACGAATTTCCGCAACCTTGCGCGTTCCGTCGACTTTAACGTAGCGAGTACTGCCGGCGTCCGCTTCTTTCTGGTAGTAGGAGACCAGCGGCGCGGTCTGCTGATGGTATTCCACCAGACGTTTACGCACCGTTTCTTCCTGATCGTCCTTACGGGTAACCAAATCTTCACCGGTCACATCGTCTTTGTCCGCGACCTGCGGCGGATTGAATTTCACATGATAGACGCGGCCGGAAGCCGGATGCACGCGACGGCCGACGATACGATCGACGATCAGCTCATCAGGCACCGCAAACTCGATAACATAATCCACATTGATGCCGGCTTCTTTCATGGCGTCAGCCTGGGGAATCGTGCGCGGAAAACCATCCAGCAGGAAACCGTTGCGGCAGTCTTCCTGGGTGATACGCTCTTTTACCAAAGCGATAACCAGTTCATCGGTGACCAGTTTACCGGCATCCATGATTTCTTTAGCCTGTTTTCCCAATTCAGTACCGGCTTTTACCGCCGCACGCAGCATGTCGCCGGTGGAAATCTGCGGAATACCGTATTTTTCCATGATGAATTGAGCTTGAGTCCCCTTGCCTGCGCCCGGAGCGCCCAGCAGAATAATACGCATTGCGTAAATCCCCTTGCTATAGAGTATTTATAAAATAAATTTGAAAGCGCTAAACCATACCATTCCGGGCCGCTATCCTCAAGGAACGGGCTCGTTTCAGCCTGGCGGCGGCAAAAGAAAAAGTGCTTCACGGGCATCGGGCAGCGGCGATAAGCGCCTGGCGACAGACGAATAATCAAGCATCAAGGTCACGGGGATGAAGGAAAAAACAGGGGAAAATCAACCCCGGCATCAACCGGGGTTGAATATGCATCAGGCGCTCAGCAACTGATTCATACGACGGATAAACTGGTTTGGATCGTCCAGCGTGCCGCGTTCAGCCAGTAAAGCCTGATCCAGCAGCAGTTCAACCCACTCGGCAAACTGGGCATCGTCGCTGACGTCGGACGCGCGTTTAACCAGCGCATGTTCCGGATTCAGTTCGAAAATATACTTCACTTCCGGCGCCTGCTGCCCGGCGGCGGCGAATAGCTTCGCCATCTGGGTGCTCATTTCATTGGCGTCGGTCGTCACGATCGCCGGCGTATCGGTCAAACGGTGCGTCAGACGAACTTCCTTCACGCGATCGCCCAGCAGCGTTTTCACGCGTTCAACAAAAGGCTCCAGCGCTTTCTCGGCTTCTTTCTGCGCGTCATTTTCTTCATCGACCAGTTTATCCAGCGCTTCATCCGCCTTGCTGACGGACTGGAATTGCTTGCCGTCAAACTCCGTCAGGTAGCTCATCATCCATTCGTCAATGCGATCGGAGAGCAACAGCACCTCGATACCTTTTTTACGGAACAGCTCCAGATGCGGACTGCTCTTCGCCGCGGCATAGCTGTCCGCAGTGATGTAATAGATTTTCTCCTGCCCTTCCACCATCCGGCCGACATACTCTTCCAGCGATACGGTCTGCGCGGCGCTGTCATTATGCGTGCTGGCGAAACGCAGCAGTTTGGCGATTGCTTCACGGTTGGCGGTATCCTCGGCCGGGCCTTCTTTCAGCACCAGACCAAACTGTTGCCAGAATGTCTGATATTTTTCCGGCTCGTCTTTCGCCAGTTTCTCCAGCATCTGCAATACGCGTTTGGTCAGCGCGTTACGCAGATTCTGAGTCACGCGGCTGTCTTGCAGAATTTCACGGGAGACATTCAGCGGCAGATCGTTGGAATCAATCAGTCCGCGCACGAAACGCAGGTAGTTCGGCATAAACTGTTCGGCGTCGTCCATGATGAATACGCGCTGAACATACAGCTTCAGGCCGTGCTTATGATCGCGGTTCCACATATCCCACGGCGCCTGGGCGGGAATGTACAGCAGGCTGGTATATTCCTGTTTCCCTTCTACGCGGTTGTGGCTCCAGGCCAACGGGTCGGTAAAGTCGTGTGCGATGTGTTTATAGAACTCGGTGTATTCTTCATCACTGATGTCGGATTTGCTGCGCGTCCACAGCGCCTGGGCTTTGTTGATTTTTTCCCAGGTTACCGTGGCTTCGCCGCCCTCTTCTTCACTTTCATGATGGGTTTCGATTTCTACCGGCAGCGCAATGTGGTCGGAATATTTGCTGATGATGGAACGTACCCGCCATTCGTCAAGGAACTCATCTTCGCCTTCACGCAGGTGCAGGGTGATTTCAGTACCGCGATCTTCTTTGGTGATGTCCGCAATGGTGTAATCGCCTTCGCCGGCGGACTCCCAGAACACGCCCTGATCGGCGGCGGCGCCTGCGGCGCGGGTGCGCACGGTCACTTTATCGGCGACGATAAACGCCGAGTAGAAACCGACGCCGAACTGGCCAATCAGTTGGCTGTCTTTTACCTGATCGGAGCCCAGCGATTCCAGAAATGACTTGGTGCCGGATTTGGCGATGGTGCCGAGGTTATCGATCACCTCATCGCGGCTCATCCCGATGCCATTGTCGGAGATCGTCAGCGTGCGTTTTTCCTTATCGGTGGAAACGCGCACGCGCAGCTCGCCGTCGCCCTCGTATAATTCAGGCGAGGAGAGCGCGCGAAAACGTAATTTGTCCGCCGCATCGGAGGCATTGGAGATCAGTTCACGCAGAAAGATTTCTTTATTGGAATAGAGTGAATGGATCATCAAGTGCAGCAGTTGCTTTACTTCAGACTGGAATCCGCGGGTTTCTTGGCCTTTCATACTCATTGTTGCTTACCTCAATCCTAATATTATTCAGGCTGATTAAACTGACGATGAGCAAGAGATGGGGATAGATAAAGATGATTTCAAGGGGCAATAAAAGACGGAACGGAGAAAAATCACCAGAAAATGAAGCAATAAAAAGGCTGTCGGTCAGCAGGCCCAACAGCCGGAAGCATTAAAACTTGAACGGCTGTCGCCCCGCCAGCGAATGAGACAAGGTGGTGCCGTCCACCATTTCCAGCTCGCCGCCGACGGGTACGCCGTGCGCGATACGACTGGCCATCACGCCGTACTGCCCGCACAGTTCAGCGATATAGTTGGCGGTGGCTTCGCCTTCCACCGTCGGATTGGTGGCCAGAATGACTTCGCTGATGGTTTCGCTTTGCAGGCGTTCTTCCAGCCGCCCCAAACCGATATCATCCGGACCGATGCCGTCCAGCGGCGACAGGTGTCCCATCAGCACAAAATAACGCCCGGAGAACTGCCCGGTCTGCTCTATCGCATGAATGTCCGCCGGGCTTTCCACCACGCAGATTTGCCCCGTTTGCCGACGACGGGGATTCGCGCAGATGGAGCAAATATCCTGCTCGGTAAACGTGCGACAGTCGGCGCAGTGACCAATTTCGGACATCGCCCGGGTCAACGCCTGCGCCAGACGCATTCCTCCGCTGCGATCGCGCTGCAACAGGTGAAAAACCATACGCTGGGCTGATTTCGGCCCGACGCCCGGTAAACAGCGCAGGGCCTCCATCAATGACTCAAGAAGCGGACTGGTTTGCATCAGAACGGCATCTTAAAGCCTGGCGGCAACTGCATGCCGCTGGAAACCGACGCCATTTTTTCTTTCTGCGTTTCAGCAATACGACGCGCGGCGTCGTTGAATGCGGCGGCAATCAGATCTTCCAGCATGTCTTTGTCGTCTTCCATCAGGCTGGGATCGATTTCCACCCGGCGGCAGTTATGAGAACCGTTAATGGTGACTTTGACCAGGCCCGCGCCCGATTCACCTGTAACTTCCAGATTTGCAATCTCTTCCTGCATCTGCTGCATTTTTTCCTGCATCTGCTGGGCTTGCTTCATCAGATTGCCAATTCCACCTTTACCAAACATAATTTTCTCTCTATCGCTTCGGCTGCGCACTCGCAGCGGTTAAACAGGGCGGATACTTTCTTCGTCCAGTTCCGCATCAAAGAAACGCCGCAGCGTTTGAATCGTATTATCCGTCATAATCGACTGGCGCGCCTGCGCCAGCTTTTCTTCATAAATCGCCTGCCGCCACTCCAGCGGCGTCAGCACCGCCGGGTTGTCATCTTCCGTCACCAGCAGTTCAATAGGCCGTCCGTAGTGCGTCGCCAGGGCTTCCGCCAGTGTTTTCTGCGCCGCCGGCGAATTAAGGTGACGCTGAGCAGAACGCAAATGCAGATGTATTTTACCGGCTTCCGGACACTCCCTGAATGCGTTTAACGCCAGCTGTTGTACCAGTTTTGGTAACGTCAGGCGATTAATTTCCGCCGCCCACTCATCGCGTTCCAGCGACTCTTCCGCTAAGCGAGCCGCCAGCTCAGGCGTTTTTTCATGCTCCAGCGCGGAACGCAGCGCCTTTGGCGTAGTGACGTCGGCTTTAACCTCCTCCACTTTATTCTGCGCCCGCCAGCGATAGGCTTCCGGTTTTTTTGTCGTAGCCGCCGCGCTGTCTTTCGCGCTTTTCCGCTGAGCGCCGCGCTCAGCCACCGAGGCTAACCGTTCAAGCGCCGAGTTTGCCGGCCGCGTTTTATTGAACGCCGCCGGTTCAGCTTTTTTTGGCGGGGTTGCTCCCTGTTTTCGCAACAGCTGACTACGCGCCTGTAAAAGCTGCGAGGTGGTATCGGAAAGCCCGCTATCGGGCGGCGATTCCGTAAACTGCGGTGTATGTTGCTCAAAAGCGGCCGCGCCATCGAATGCGCCCCCTTGCTCGTCCGGGTAAGACGGCGCGCCCGCATGTTCTTCGCGCATGGCCTGCGGCGGCGCGGTTGTTAATGGCGGAGCCGATTTTGATGAAGAGATGGCGGCCGGCGCGGATTGCGGCAAGATGGGCGCCGGCGCGGCGATAACCTGTTTAGGATGGAAAGCCAGCGCGCGCAGCAGCGTCATCTCAACGCCCATACGACGATCCGGCGCGTAAGAGAGCTCTTTACGGCCGATCAGCAATGTCTGGTAATAAAGTTGCACATCCGCAGGCGGCAATACCCGGGCCAGATCCCGCAAACGGGCTTCCACCGCCGCATAATCATTACTCAGCGCGGTCGGCAGCAGTTGAACCATCGCAATACGATGCAACAGCGTCAGGGTTTCAACCAGCAGAGATTCCCAGTCAACGCCGCGCGCCGCCGCCTGATCGAGCAAGGACATAACTTTCGCGCCGTCGGCTTTCACCAGCGCTTCAATAATCGCCAGCGGTTGTTCATCATCCAGGGTTCCCAGCATCTGGCTGACCGAGTCGGTCGTCACCTGGCCTTGCCCCATGGCGATCGCCTGATCGGTGAGGCTCAGCGCATCGCGCAGGCTGCCATCGGCGGCCCGGGCCAGCAGTTGCAGCGCTCTCGGCTCGCTCGCCAGATTTTCGGCCTGCAACACCTTCTCCAGGTGCGCCCGGATTTGCTCGACATCCAGCGCCTTAAGATGGAATTGCAGGCAGCGCGACAGAATCGTCACCGGCAGCTTTTGCGGATCGGTGGTCGCCAGCAGAAATTTCACATGCGGCGGCGGCTCTTCCAGCGTTTTCAGCAACGCATTAAAGCTGTGGCGCGACAACATGTGAACTTCATCGATCAGATACACCTTGAAACGCCCGCGCGCCGGGGCATACTGCACGTTATCCAGCAGGTCGCGGGTATCCTCGACCTTGGTGCGCGAAGCCGCATCGATTTCGATCAAATCGACAAAGCGGCCCTGCTCGATTTCACGACAATTATCGCACTGCCCGCAGGGCGTCGCCGTCACGCCTTGTTCGCAGTTAAGCCCTTTCGCCAGCAAACGGGCGATGGTGGTTTTCCCGACGCCGCGCGTGCCGGAAAACAAATAGGCGTGATGGATTCTGCCTAGAGAAAGGCCATTGGCTAATGCGGTCAGGACATGCTCCTGACCGACGACATCAGCAAAGGTTTGGGGACGCCACTTACGGGCAAGAACCTGATAGCTCATCAATACCGCAATAGTCGAGTTATTGAGGAGGCCATGCTAACACAGCCGCGCGGGTGTCCGCGAGACTGTTATGATTAATGACCGGGGAAGTCAACCAGACTATAGCAATTCACGCCGATGGCTTTCAGACGCTCGGCGCCGCCCAGATCGAACAGATTGATCACAAATGCGGCGTCGGTCGTCGTTCCGCCTAAACGACGAATCAGTTTTACCGTGGCTTCGACCGTTCCGCCGGTTGCCAGCAAGTCGTCAATCACCAGAACGTTATCATTCGGGCCGATCGCATCCGAGTGAATTTCCAGGCAATCAGTGCCATATTCCAGCTCATAACTTTCGCTGATGGTCGGCGGCGGCAATTTGCCCGGTTTGCGTACCGGCACGAATCCAACGCCCAACGCCAGAGCGACCGGCGCGCCGAACAGAAAGCCGCGTGCTTCGGTACCCACCACTTTGTTAATGCCGCTATCGCGATAACGGTTTGCCAGCATCTCAATACTGGTCGCGTAGGCTGTCGGATCAACCAGCAGGCTTGTAACATCGCGGAACAGTATGCCCGGTTTCGGATAATCGGGAATGCTTTTGATACTGTTTTTAATCAATTCTGACTGCTGCGCAGTTGAGGTCATCATATCTGTGCCTGATAAAACGTTCTGATATAGTACAAATGCTGGCCGCGGCCAGCCTATTACGCCCGACATTCCCCAGATGGAATGCCGGCTTCTGCAACAGGAAAGCGGCGGTCCGCGCACGAAAACGCTCAAATCTAGTCAAACTGGCTAATAATTGCAACCGCTCCCTATGATTCAGCGCGTGTTTATCGCTCCGGATCGACGACCGGCAAACGAAGCATAAAGGTCAGTAAAATCGCCATAATGACCAATAATAAAACCCTTACCCAGATCATCTTAATCAGCCAGAGCGAGATGGCAAACGTCAGTAAAATCACGACAACGGCTTTCCATTTCGCCCCGGGCGGCAAAGCCCGGTGTCGCTGCCAGTGGCGCAGGTATCCGCCGAACCAGGAGCGGTAGAGCAGCCAATGGTGGAAACGCGGCGATGAACGGGCAAAGCACCAGGCCGCCAACAACAAAAAAGGCGTGGTCGGCAATAAAGGCAATACAACGCCCAAGGTTGCCAGAACGACGGCCGTCCACCCCATGACAATCAGCAATGCCCGATACATATTCACCTTTAGTCAATCCACCCTTGATTGGGCAAATAAAGCGCACCCCGGCTCGAATACTCTATCATCAACACTGAGTGCTTGTTAATGGCGGACATCATTAGCCTATGGCAAGCTATTTTCCTCGTTGCATTCACCCGGCTGGTTTAAACATCGAGAGAGTCCGACAAGAAGCGTTATCAGCGTCCCCGCACCGACCTGTGCGCGCTGAAGCGAACGGCATCACGCGATAAAACGCGAATCATGTTTTAATATGCGCAACCTTGGCCCCGAAAGATAAATCGGCGCACTCATCGGTAATAAGGAACAGTGTGAATACTCACAAACTGCTGCTCGCGCTTGAACAACAAATCGATTCTCTGGCAAAAGAGATCGAACCGCTGGCGGATAAACCCGTTGCGCAGTCGCGCTTCGATCGGCAGCTATTCAGCAGCTACGGCACGCGGCTAAAAGACTATTTCAATGAAGTGACCCTGAATCTGCAATCCATCCGCCAGCTAGTCTCCGAGCAACGCACCGACCAGGTTGCGTTCATGGCGGAAAAACTGGTGCGGCAAATCACGGCGCTGCAACGTGAACTGGCGACCCAATCTTTACGACGCCAGGAACCGGCGTCGGCAAGCGCGCCGCAGGATCTTTATCACAAGCTGGCGGAACATCAGGATTATGAGAGACGTCTGCTATCCATGATCCATGACCGAGAAAGTCTGCTGAACTATCAAACAAAGTTCAGCGAACAACAACGGCTGCAAAAAGAGCTGGCGGCGCTTGAAGGACGGTTGGCGCGCTGTCGTCAGGCGCTGACGCGGCTGGAGCGCGCGATTGAGCGCAGAGAACAAGGCTTTTAAGTTGTGGCGACGTTCCCAGATTCTCTGCTGTACACTAAATAATTCGAGTTGCGGAAGGTGGAAAGCCATGTCACTAGAAAATGCCGCGCCAGAAATCAAACTGGCGGTCGACCTTATTATGCTACTGGAAGAGAACGACATCGAACCGCACGTGGTGCTGGCCGCGTTGGAAATCGTTCGTCAGGACTTCCTGAAAAAAGCGCAGAAAGAAAACGAGGCCGATGCGAGCGCCAACGCCAAATAGCGCCAACGTGCAGAATCAGCATGCTGTTAGTGACGTAACGATTCGCTATAGCGCAGCATATCGATAAAGCCGTCAACCAGTTCGGGCGCATCGCGATCAAGATCGAAGCTTTCCGGCATGAACAGCCAGTTCTCCATCAGACCGGAAAAATAAGCGCGCAGCGCGACGGCGGCTCGCCGAGGTTGAATATTCCCCGGCAGCAACCCCATGCGGATACAGCGCATTAAATGGCTTTCAATATCCGAGTAACAGCCGAGATAAAGCTCCCTGCGGGCGTTGAAAGAAGGTAACATCTCACCGACAAACTCGCACTTATGAAATATAATCTCCATCATCGATCGCCACTGATGGTCATTCACCGTTAAACGAAGCATATAAATCAACAGCTCACGCATCACATGCAGTGGATTATCAGGAAATTTTGTTTGATACTCTAATTCAAACTGATTGAGTTTTGATTCGGCCTGACCCCATATTTCATCAAACAGTTCGGCTTTATTTTTAAAATGCCAGTAAATAGCACCCCGGGTTACCCCAGAGGCGGCGGCGATGTCAGCCAGCGATGTTGCGGACACGCCATGCTCTGAGAACACTCTCAAGGCAGAGTCCAGTATCTGTTGTCGGGTTTCCTGAGCCTGCTGTTTGGTTTTTCGTGCCATATCGTTGTATTTGAAACAAAGGATGATTTACATACATTCGAGTATGTATGTAACATAGCATCAACATAAGATTATCGCAGCAATGGGTTTTAAAGCGCGTGATCCATTGGTCAATTTAAAATCGGACACTTGAGGTTTATCTATGAACAAAAACAGAGGGCTAACGCCTCTGGCGGCAGTTCTGATGCTTTCTGGCGGCTTAATTCTCGCGGGATGTGATAATAGTGATAAACAACAGGCTGGAGCGCAACAAGCAGCACCTGAAGTCGGTATTGTAACATTGAAAACTCAGCCATTTAATGTAACGACTGATTTGCCTGGCCGCACCAACGCCTATCGTATCGCGGAAGTCCGCCCTCAGGTCGGCGGTATTATTCTCAAACGTAATTTTATCGAGGGGAGCGATGTCCAGGCCGGCTCATCGCTGTATCAAATCGATCCCGCGCCTTATCAGGCCGATTACAATAGCGCCAAAGGTTCATTGGCCCAGGCTCAGGCAAGCGCTGAAATCGCCCGCCTGACGGTTAACCGCTATAAACCGCTGCTGGGAACCAATTACATCAGCAAGCAGGATTACGATCAGGCCGTCGCCACGTCGCGTCAGGCCAATGCCAGCGTACAGGCTGCCCAGGCCGCGGTGGATAATGCGCAAATCAATCTCGCCTATACTAAAGTCAACGCGCCGATATCCGGCCGGGTGGGGAAATCCACGGTGACGGAAGGCGCGCTGGTTTCCACAGGCCAGACCACCGCCTTAACCACCGTGCAACAACTTGATCCGATTTATGTCGATGTAACCCAATCAAGCAATGACTTCCTGCGTCTGAAAAAAGAATTGGAAGACGGTACGCTGAAACAAAGCGAAGGCAAAGCCAACGTGCGCCTGCTGCTGGAAAATGGTTCTGAATATGCGCATCCCGGCACGCTGGAGTTTTCCGACGTTACCGTTGACGAAACGACAGGCTCGATTACTTTGCGGGCCATCTTCCCTAATCCGCAGCACGATCTCTTACCCGGCATGTTTGTCCGCGCTCGCCTGGATTCCGGCGTGAAAGACGACGCATTGCTGGCTCCGCAGATGGGTATTACCCGTAATGCGCGCGGCGAGGCGACCGCCATGGTGATCGGCAAAGATGATAAGGTTGAGACTCGCAACGTGACCACCTCTAAAGCGGTGGGTAATAAATGGCTCGTCACCGACGGTTTAAAAGCGGGCGATCGTATCATTGTGACCGGATTGCAAAAGATCCAAGACGGCCTTCAGGTAACAGGAAAAGAAGTCGCTCAAGATAACGAACAGCCGCAGCCGTCCCAGGCTGAACCCGCGAAGTCTTAACAGGAGCCGGTAATTAATGGCTAATTTTTTTATAGATCGACCCATTTTTGCATGGGTAATCGCCATCGTGGTGATGTTGGCCGGTGCGCTGGCGATTGTGAATTTGCCCGTCGCCCAATACCCGACAATCGCGCCTCCGGCGATTGAAATTACAGCAAACTATCCAGGGGCGGACGCCTCAACGCTGCAAGACTCGGTAACCCAGGTTATCGAACAGAATATGAACGGCATCGATAACCTGATGTATATGGCTTCCAGCAGCGACTCATCAGGTACGGTTCAGATTACGCTGACCTTTGAAGCGGGAACCGACCCTGATATCGCACAGGTCCAGGTGCAGAACAAACTCCAGTTGGCAATGCCGTTGTTGCCGCAGGAAGTTCAGCAACAGGGCGTCAACGTTCAGAAGTCCAGCAGCAGCTTTCTGCTGATCGCCGCCTTCATCAACGAGGACGGCACAATGACCCAGCAGGATATTGCCGACTATGCGGCCGCCAACGTGCTGGATCCCATCAGCCGTACCAACGGCGTCGGCGACGCTCAACTGTTCGGCGCCCAGTACGCCATGCGTATCTGGCTGGATCCGAACAAACTGAACAACTATCAACTGACGACCGGCGATGTCACTTCAGCCATTACCGTGCAAAACAACCAGATTGCCGCCGGCCAGTTAGGCGGTTCGCCGCCGGTCGCCGGCCAGCAGTTGAATGCCTCGATCATCGCGCAAACACGGCTGAAATCGCCGGAAGAGTTCTCCAATATCTTACTGAAGGTTAACGCCGACGGCTCGCAGGTACGCCTGAAAGACGTGGCGCGCGTTGAGCTTGGCGGTGAAAGCTACGACCTGATTGCGCGCTACAACGGCCAGCCTGCCGCCGGTATCGGGATTAAACTGGCGACCGGCGCCAACGCGCTGAATACCGCATCGGCGGTAAAGGAAGAGTTCTCTCGTTTGCAGGAGTTCTTCCCAAGCGGACTGAACGTGGTTTACCCCTATGACACTACGCCTTTCGTTAAAATCTCCATTAACGAAGTGGTGAAAACGCTGGTGGAAGCCATCGTGCTGGTGTTCCTGGTGATGTATCTGTTCCTGCAAAACTTCCGCGCCACCCTGATTCCAACCATCGCGGTGCCTGTCGTACTGTTGGGGACGTTCGCCATCCTGTCGGCATTCGGCTATTCCATCAACACGCTAACCATGTTTGCGATGGTCCTGGCGATCGGCCTGCTGGTGGATGACGCCATTGTGGTGGTGGAAAACGTCGAGCGTGTGATGGTGGAGGAAGGCCTGCCGCCCAGGGAGGCCACCAGAAAATCGATGGGGCAGATACAGGGCGCGCTGGTCGGTATCGCGCTGGTTCTGTCGGCGGTATTTGTGCCGATGGCGTTCACCGGCGGTTCAACCGGCGCCATCTACCGCCAGTTCTCCATTACCATTGTTTCCGCGATGGCGCTGTCGGTGCTGGTGGCGTTGATTCTAACGCCGGCGCTGTGCGCCACACTGTTAAAACCGGTCGCCAAAGGCGATCACGGCGCCAAAACGGGCTTCTTCGGCTGGTTTAACAACCTGTTCGAGAAAAGTACTAATCACTATACCGACAGCATCGGCAATATTCTGCGCAGCACCGGCCGCTATCTGTTGCTCTATCTGCTGATTGTTATCGGTCTGGCCTTGCTGTTTATGCGCCTGCCCAGCTCCTTCCTGCCGGAAGAAGATCAGGGCGTGCTGCTTAACATCGTGCAATTGCCGGCCGGGGGAACGCAGGAAAACACCCAGAAAGTGCTGGATAAGGTAACTAAGCACTATCTGGAAAATGAGAAAGACACGGTCAAATCGGTGTTTTCCGTCAATGGCTTCGGTTTCGCCGGACGCGGTCAGAACGCCGGTCTGGCGTTTGTCAGTCTGAAAGACTGGGACGAGCGTAGCGGTTCGGAGAATAAGGTTGCCGCTATCGCAGCCCGGGCCAACGCCGCATTCAGCCAGATCAAGGAAAGTATCGTTATTGCCACCAACATCCCGGCGATTGTCGAACTGGGGACGGCGACAGGCTTTGACTTCCAGTTGATCGACCAGGCCAACCTGGGACATGAAAAGCTCACCGAGGCGCGTAACCAACTGTTGGGTATGGCCGCGCAGCGGTCGGATACGCTGGTGCAGGTACGTCCTAACGGCATGGAAGATACGCCACAGTTCCGGCTTAATATCGATCAGGAAAAAGCGCAGGCGCTGGGCGTTGCCCTGTCGGATATCAACGCCACGCTGGCAACGGCATTAGGCGGTACCTATGTGAATGACTTTACCGACCGCGGCCGCGTGAAGAAAGTTTACGTTCAGGGTGATGCGCCGTTCCGCATGCTGCCGGACGATATCAAAAACTGGTATGTGCGCGGCAGCAATGGGCAGATGGTGCCGTTCTCCTCGTTCTCGACAAGCCACTGGGAATTCGGCTCGCCGCGTCTGGAACGCTATAACGGCCAGCCATCCATGCAGATTCAGGGGGCGGCCGCGCCGGGTAAAAGTACCGGTGAAGCCATGGCGCTGATGGAAGAGTTCGTCACCAAGCTGCCGCAGGGCATTGGCTATGAATGGACCGGCATGTCCTATCAGGAACGACTGTCCGGCAACCAGGCTCCGGCGCTGTACACCATTTCGCTGATTGTGGTGTTCCTGTGTCTGGCCGCCCTGTATGAAAGCTGGTCGATTCCCTTCTCGGTCATGCTGGTCGTGCCGCTGGGGATTCTGGGCGCGGTGGTTGCCGCCTCCATGCGCGGACTGGAAAACGACGTCTACTTCAAGGTGGGCATGCTGACAACCATTGGGCTATCGGCGAAGAACGCCATACTGATCGTCGAATTCGCCAAAGATCTGATGGAAAAAGAAGGGAAAGGCCTGATCGAGGCGACGCTGGATGCGGTGCGCATGCGTTTGCGCCCCATCCTGATGACTTCCCTGGCCTTTATCCTCGGGGTTGTGCCGCTGGTTATCAGTTCTGGCGCAGGTTCCGGCGCGCAGAACGCCGTTGGTACCGGCGTAATGGGCGGGATGATTACCGCAACCGTGCTGGCCATCTTCTTCGTTCCGGTATTCTTTGTGGTGGTCCGCCGCCGCTTTGGTAAGAAAAACGAAGAGGCGGAAAAGCCTAATCAGCATATAGAGCATCACTAATCCTCTATCTGATTTCAAAAGGCCGCGACTGCGGCCTTTTTTATAACGATTGTTATGACCGATACTCCCCTTCCCCTTTGCCCCTACCTCGCGCAATCCATGCCCTGAACCCGTCATATCCCTATAAATTACAGGGTTGATCTCGACAACAAAAAAGCGCAACATTAAGTTATGTTATAACATAACAAATTGAGGAAATATGAAAGCAGGCATTCACCCGGATTATCGGACGGTGGTGTTTCATGATACCAGCGCCGATACATACTATAGAATCGGTTCAACCATCAAAACTGAGCGCACCATTGAATTGGATGGCGTCAGTTACCCCTACGTCACCATTGATGTTTCTTCCGCTTCCCATCCTTACTATACCGGGAAACAAAAAGAGTACGCCAAAGAGGGCAGCACGGCGCGCTTCCAGCAGCGTTTTGGCAATTTTTTCAAATAAACGACGCCTGAATAGCTCAGAAACTGGCATGACGCCGGCACTTCAGGCAAATAACGTCGACCAGGAAACGAGTCAATGAAGAGAGTCATATCGCTGTAACCGGACAGATGATAGGTAAAGAGGAATATTCAAATGCAGGTACTTAGCTCCCTACGCTCAGCCAAAAACCGTCATAAAGACTGCATAGTGGTCCGCCGTCGCGGACGTATCTATGTGATATGCAAAACCAACCCCCGCTTTAAAGCCGTACAGGGCAGAAAAAAGAAAAAGGGTTAATTCTTTTCCGTAACAATTCCCTACAGCTCTGTGATATATGTAACAGAGCTTTTTTATTGTCCAAATAAAAACAGTAAAAACAATAGGATAAAAAACCCTTATTGATACACGTCTTTACACTACCCCGTAACGCTTGCTTTCTTAAGTTATGAAATCATAGCCGGTCCGCAAATTAATTTGATAGACTAATATCATGGTTATTCCGAAACTATTCCGCTATCTGAAGTTTTGTGATTTAATCCTGATAAATAGCATTGAAAACCTCATCTAATGTCCGCGAATCTTACCGACTCTTTTGCTATAGTTATATACAGAACGACCGATACGTATCAAAATGGCATAATGTAGACGTCTCCTGTTTGCATTAAAATGAAAAGATACGCTGTCGCCAGCGGGAGGTGTAAAACCATTGTGGGCTGATTGTGGTTGTCTAAATCCCAGACGTTGAACGCTTGCATGTAGGCATCATGATTGTAGAAGCATGGTTAAGGCTATTCTTTACGAGTTTGTCAGTCTGCCTGTTTACCCGGTGTTAACCTCGGTAACACTGAATAACGGCTTAACGGAGGGATTGATATGGATGAGTACACTCCTAAACATTATGATATTGCCCAACTCAGATTCTTATGTGAGAATCTATGCGACGAAAGCATAGCAACGTTAGGCGATAGCAGTCATGGCTGGGTCAATGACCCGACATCTGCGATCAATCTCCAGTTAAATGAACTTATTGAGCATATCGCTACATTTATTCTCACATTTAAAATAAAATATCCTGACGAAAGCGAACTTTCTCAGCGGGTTGAAAAGTATTTAGATGACACCTATGTCCTGTTTAGCAACTACGGCATCAATGATGCTGAATTGCGAGGATGGAAGAAATCTAAAGAAAGATTATTCGGAATGTTCTCAGAACCGGGTATCTGTACGCCTGCTAAAACTTAAGCAATAATTTATCTTATATTTATTAACCACCAGGTACTGTTAGCATAAAGGCCAACATGAAAAAAATCGATTATTTGATGCGTTTACGTAAATGCACAACCATAGACACGCTGGAACGCGTTATTGAGAAAAACAAGTATGAACTCTCCAACGATGAACTGGAGATGTTCTATTCCGCTGCTGATCATCGTCTGGCAGAACTGACGATGAACAAACTTTATGACAAAGTTCCCACTGCCGTATGGAAATACGTCCGTTAATTCCTAGACGCAACGTATACAAACACTGATATAAATTAATACACTGTGCCGATAGCATTATCGGCCTTTGTTTTTATTGTCTTTTTAACGCTTTAATAAAACCCTGATTGTAACAAATTGTATTTCATATAATGTAAATAATTAGAACACTGAGTTTTATAAAACCGCGATCTGTCGCCCCTCCACAATATCATTGCAAAACCTATTACAATAATTACGGTTATGCCGTATCGCGTTTCACAAACATATTGTACCCGGCAAATGGCTACGTCGCGTTCTCTTGCGGGCGTTACGCACGCAACTAACGCCAGTGGAATTTCAGGAAAATCAAACCATCGAAAGCCAACCGGGAAGCGCGACATTACAGCATGGATAAAGGGAGCGACGGACGTAAGCCATCGGCGTCACGAAACTGTTTTGAGCGGTTTTCAAACGAGAGAAAGAATATCAATGGGGGAAATTGGTGGAGGCCCCGCCAGCTACATCCCGGCACACGCGTCTCCTGCTGCGGCTGCTTCCTTCCGGACCTGACCGAGTTCACAGGTTAGCATTGCGGGAGAACCGACAGGGCCCCCATTGACAGCTCTAACTAACTACTCATTAATATAGAGCGGTGGGCATTATGGGTGATGGGTAGTTCAATTGCAAGCTAACATACGCCAACCGTTGTTTTCTTATCCAGCATGCGATACCACTATACTTCAACCGATTGACATACAAGGTTCCGTTGATGACAGGAGAAATAGACACGTTTCAACAACGTGTTTTTCAGATTGTGGCCGCAATCCCTTATGGAAAAATAGCGACCTATGGAGATGTAGCGCTGATGGCTGGATCCCCCCGGGCCTCTAGGCAAGTTGGCGGCGTACTGAGGCGTTTACCCAAAGGCAGTAAACTCCCCTGGCACCGGGTGATAAATCGAAAAGGTGAAATATCGCTTATCGGTGACGATCGCCAACGCCAGAAATCAGCATTACAGGCTGAGGGAGTCATCTTTAACAAACAGGGGAAAATCGATCTTGCCGTGTTCCGCTGGCAGCATGCGCCATGACACCATGACGCACGCTGCTGCAAGCTACGTTACCAAGCGGGCTGTGACGGTTGCGTGGTCAAGGGCGCGGAAATCGGCGCGCCGGTTGTTTGTCCTTGCGCGGGCAAGGGTACGGAGGTCACCGGCGTCAAAATAAGATCGGCGCTATTCACACCATTGGTGATAACCGGTAAGACATTTTCCGTCACCATCACCACCCTGTTATCTATCGCGATAGCCGCACTAAGCAGAATACGGGCGTGGGGTTGAATATCAGCCGGGTTATACGGCAACACGAATGTAAAAGGCGCCTGTTTTCCCCCGGTACGCGTGACGCGCTGAGTAATCACTTTTGACGGCGCATCGGCCAATGAGGCATCGGATACCGTAACCGTCAACGCCGCATTCGGTGGTAAAGCAATGCGCTGACGAATATTCACGGTCCCGGTGACGGCGGGCTGGGATATTGCAGACGCCTGAGCGGCATTGCCGCTGACCGGCGGCGCGCCGGCTTCTGGGGAAACACCCGGTCCACTCCGGTCCGCGCAGGCTGCCAGAACCATTGATAACGTGATACTGCCTAAGATATGCCATAATTTCATTCGGTCAGTCTCCTTTTATTATTGTCAGACTACCGGCATCAGAAAACCGGCATTCAGATACCCAACTCACTTCAAGGTCCAGTAGGTCATCCCCCCTGCGACTTAAAAACAAGGGGTATAAGTAGTATGAGTCACCCTATAGAATAATGATGGTACAAAATTCTGATATTTTCCTGTTCAATAATTTAAATTACTGAGTTCAACTCGTTAGCCCTTAATTTAAAGAGGCTCAACCAATGAGGCCGACACCATGAGCCAGGCGTTACAAAATCTTCTCGATCTGCTTAACCTGGAAAAAATCGAGGAAGGATTATTCCGAGGGCAAAGTGATGATTTAGGGCTACGGCAGGTATTTGGCGGGCAAGTGGTCGGCCAGGCGATGTCGGCGGCAAAACAAACCGTACCCGCAGATCGTCGTATCCACTCATTTCACAGCTACTTTCTCCTGCCCGGAGATAGCCGAAAACCGATTATTTACGATGTGGAAAACCTGCGCGATGGCAATAGCTTTAGCGCCCGTCGCGTCAACGCCATTCAGAATGGTAAACCGATATTTTATATGATGGCCTCGTTTCAAAGTCACGAAGCAGGGTTTGAACATCAAAATGTCATGCCCGTAGTGACGCCACCTGAAGCGCTTAAGTCCGAGATGGAGATCGCGCAAAGCATCGCGCATTCATTGCCGCCGCAGCTGCGTGACAAATTCACTCGCCCCAAGCCCATTGAGTTTCGTCCGGTAAAGTTTCATAACCCGCTAAAAGGAAAAGTGGAAGAACCGGTACGGCATGTCTGGTGTCGCGCCGACGGGCCATTGCCGGATGATGAACGGCTCCATCAGTATCTGCTTGGCTATACCTCCGACTGCAATTTTCTGTTAACGGCATTACAACCGCACGGGGTTGGTTTTCTGGAACCCGGCATGCAAGTCGCTACCATCGATCACTCCATGTGGTTCCATCGGAATTTCCGTCTGGATGATTGGTTGCTGTATGTCGTAGAAAGCACCTCCGCTTCAGGCGCCAGAGGCTTCGTGCGCGGGCAATTTTATACCCGGGAAGGCGTGCTGGTTGCATCCAGCGTGCAGGAAGGGGTGATACGTCGCGCCCCCCATTAAAAACGCCGAGAGCGCGTTTAAGCGCCGTTTGCAATACTCCAAACCAGCGAGCGGACGAAACTCGTCTGGACGATTTTTAACATCGTTGCGACGTTCCGCGTAACAGCTATAAAAAAACAGGGCGTGGAGTTATCCGACGCCCTGTTTATCAATTCAGGTTCACACACTTACTGGTTGTAAGCATTCTCGCCATGGCTGTTGACGTCCAGACCTTCGCGTTCCTGTTCTTCCGGTACACGCAGACCAACCACCATATCAGCAATTTTGAAAGCGATGAAAGACACAACGCCGGTCCACACGAAGCAGACAATCACGCTGAACAACTGCACCCAAACCTGGTGAGCCATAGTCACGCCTTCCGCATAACCCACGCCGCCGAGAGAGGCGGAGGTGAATACGCCGGTCAGGATACAACCTACGATACCACAGACGCCATGCACGCCGAACACGTCACAAGGGTCATCAACACGCAGCCATCTTTTCAGAACGGTTACGCCCCACAGGCCAGCGATGCCGCCGGCGATACCGATGATCAGCGCGCCGCCGACGCCCACCAAACCCGCCGCCGGCGTAATGGCGACCAGACCGGCGATACAGCCCGAACAGGCGCCTAACAGCGAAGGTTTGCCACGCACCATCCACTCGCCGGCAACCCATGCCAGGATAGCGGCCGCAGTAGCGACAACCGTATTCAGGAAAGCCAGACCCGCGATTTCGTTTGCTGCACCGGCAGAGCCGGCGTTAAAGCCAAACCAGCCGATATACAGCACCGCCGTACCAATAAACACCATCGGCAGATTGTGTGGTTTAAGCGCTTCTTTACCGAAACCGGCGCGTTTGCCCAGCAGGTAAGCGCCGACCAGACCGGCAACAGCGGCGTTAATATGCACCACCGTACCACCGGCGAAGTCCAGAGCGCCGTCAGCAGCCAGATAACCGCCGCCCCATACCATGTGAGTCATCGGCAGGTAAGAGAAAGTCAGCCACAGCGCGACGAAAATCAGTACCGCGGAGAAGCGAACACGCTCGGCAATGGCGCCGACAATCAGCCCTACGGTGATACAGGCGAAAGAGGCCTGATAAGCAACGTGAACATACTGATAGAACGTACCGCTGATCGCATCAATGGCAATGCCCTTCAGCAGGAAGTTGGAAAAGCCGCCGAAAAAAGCGTTACCCTCGCTAAAGGCCAGGCTATAGCCATAAACAACCCATAAGATGCAAACCAGCGCGAAAGAAACAAACACCTGCGACAACATGGAAAGTACGTTCTTAGAACGAATCAAACCGCCATAAAACAACGCAATCCCAGGTATAGTCATAAAAAGTACCAAAGCGGTACAAATCATAATAAAAGCATTATCTGCTTTATCGATCGTTGGTGCGGCAGCCATAGCCCAGGACGGGAGCAAAGCAGCCACACCAAGACCCAATGAGGAGACAAGTTTTTTCATTTTCATCCATCCCTATTTACGCATCTAAGTCAGGTGTTAAAGTGCGGCTTCGTCGGTTTCGCCAGTACGAATGCGAATAACCCTTTGTAATTCAGCGACAAAAATCTTTCCGTCACCAATTTTTCCGGTATAGGCCGCTTTACTGATTACATCAATGACTTCATCCAGTTGATCATCAGCTATTGCGATGTCAATTTTTACTTTAGGTAAAAAGTTAACGCTGTACTCTGCGCCGCGATACAGTTCAGCATGCCCTTTCTGGCGTCCGAACCCTTTAACTTCAGTGACAGTTAGTCCCTGAATGCCAACGGAAGATAATGCTTCACGCACATCTTCCAGCTTGAATGGCTTTATAACCACAGTAACCAGTTTCATTCATCATCCCCCTAACCGTTAAGTTCAGACTTGCGCCCGCTGCTATCTCGGATTTCCATCATTTCGAATTATCTTCACGCAATGGATAAAGCAAAGGGTGTGCCATAAATGATTTATCTGAAAGATATCAGCCAGAAGAACGCGGTTAAGGTCTGTTAACGGTAGGGAACATGCTGTCAGGAAAAGAAAAACTTAAAAAAGCGGGCATCAGACGCACCACATTGGTGCGCATCGGGTAAATTTGGTGCATCGAGGCTAAAAACAGAATGAATATGCTTAGTGATGGTGCGTAGCAAACAACCGCCGTCCGCCGGCGATTGTATTTGAGAGTGCAAACCGCTTACGATGCGGAAACAGATTCAGGCGTCCCCGCCGCCGCCAGCTCTTCTCCCGCCAACTGCAATTGATACATCTGATAATAACGTCCCTGCCGGCGCAATAGTTGCCCGTGAGTCCCCTGCTCAACGGCTTGTCCATGATGGAGCACCATAATCGTATCGGCATCAACAATCGTCGACAATCGATGAGCAATAACGATTAACGTCGTCTCAGCCCGAACAATATTCAGCGCCTTTTGCACCGCCTGCTCCGTACCGGAGTCAATGTTCGCCGTCGCTTCATCCAATATCAGAATTTTAGGGGTTTGCACCAATACCCGGGCAATCGCCAACAGCTGTTTCTGCCCGGTTGATAGATTATTCCCCTGCTCGCCAATCGGGGTATGTAAACCATCAGGAAACCCATGCACCAACTCAGATAGCTGAACAATGTCAAGCACGCGCCATACTTCCTCTTCACTGATGTCGCGCCCCAAGGTGACGTTGGTATACATTGATTCGGCCAGCACCACCGGATCCTGCTGCACCATGGCGACATTATGGCGTAATGCCTGATGCGATAACGTAGGCAGCGGACGGCCATCCAACCGGATCTCGCCTTCATCGGGCGCGTAATACCCCATCAGCAAGTTAGCCAACGTACTCTTGCCGCTGCCGGTATGACCGACCAGCGCGACAAATCCCCGCGCCGGAATCGTCAGTGAAATATGTTGCAGAACCCTTTTTCCCGAACCATAAGAGAAGGACACATCATCAATCTCGACGCGTCCGTGGGGAAGCGTTCGCTCGTCGGCGCCATAATCCTGCTTCGCGCCATCCATCAGTTCAAAAATGCGCTCACCGGCGACGACGGCTTGCTGCAACATGGATTGCTGAGTCGTCATCTCAATCAGCGGCTCATTCAAACGCCCAAGATAATTAATAAACGCATACAGCACCCCGACGCCGACCGAACCGACGGAGCCGAAACCAAATTGCATCAGCAACCCGCACAGCACCATGGTCGAAAACAGACTGAGCAATGGACGTAAGAGAAAACCATCAAGACGCAGCGTTTCCATCCGCGCCCGATAATGCGCCCAACTCGCGGCGCTCAATCGCTCACCGAATCGGGCCTGCTGACGGAATTGCTGAATGACCCCCATCCCGTTGATGACTTCATTAAAGCCATCGTTGATGTCGGCCAGATAACCGCGCACCCGACGAACAATCGGCGTGCTGTAGCGCTGATAAATCAACATGACGATCAATACCGCCGGGAAAATCGTCAGCGCGACCAGCGCCATCCGCCAGTCCAGGCTGAACATCGCCACCAGCATGGCGCCGATCAACGCCGCACTGCGTAGTGCGGTCGATACCACCATGACATACAGATCCTTCACCACCTCCGTGTCGTTGGTGACGCGCGAGATCAGTTGCCCTACCGGCTGAGTGTCAAAGGTGCTGAGCGGTTGCCGCAGCGCGGCGTCCATCACATCGATACGTAATTGCTGCACCACGCCGACCGCCACTCGATTAAATAACAACGCCTGAAAATAGTGCAGCGTCGCCGCCAAAATCTGCAACAGAAGATAGGCGCTGGCCAATCCTGCCGCCAATGCCAAAGGAAACTCGCCTTTCGCAACCAGGTTATCAAGAAAGTAACTCACCAGTACGGGCCCGGAAACCTCGGCCGCCGCGGCTATCCATAGCATCAGCATTCCCAGCGTCAGCGGCTTTCTCCACGGTGAGGCGTAGGACAATAACCGTTTTAATGTGGGCCAAAGCTGTTTAGGGTTATTCATTAACGCTCTTCCCCCTCCGCCAACGGCACATCATCCAGCGCGGCTTCTAATTGTTGATAACGATACATATCCCGATACCAGCCGGCTTCAGCGACCAGATCCCGATGGTTGCCTCGTTGAACGGTGCACCCATGCTGTAGTACCAGAATCTCGTTGGCTTCGGTCAGGGCTGAAAGACGATGAGCGCTGATAATCAGCGTCCGTTGCTCTCCCCACTGTTGAAGATTCTGTAGGATCCGGTGTTCCGTTCGACCGTCAACGGCGGATAATGCGTCATCCAGAATCAAAATTTCCGCATCCAGCAATAGCGCGCGCGCGATGGCGATGCGCTGCTTCTGGCCGCCGGACAACATAACGCCGCGCTCGCCGACTTCGGTATCATAGCCTTGCGGCAGCCGCAAAATGTCATCATGCACGCTGGCAAGGCGAGCCGCTTGTTCAATCTGCCGTTGGGTCGCATCCGGTCGTCCCAGAGAAATGTTGTTCGCGACCGTATCGGAAAAAAGAAAAGGCGTTTGGCCCACGACGGCAAAGCGATGGCGCAACTCATTGAGGCGGATGTCAGACAAAGAAAGATTGTGGTAGCGAATATCCCCCGACTGAATGTCAAAATGGCGCAGGATCAGCGCCAGTAAGGTGCTTTTACCCGATCCCGTGGGACCACACAGTCCCAGCATTTGCCCCGGTTTTAGCGTAAAACCGACCTCTTTTAACGCGCTGCCGGAACTTTCGGGATAATGGAAATCATGAATATTCACGACCAGAGCGCCACGTTCGTCAGGCAGGGATTGCGTACCGTCCATAACGACCGCCTCCTCCGACAACAGCTTGCGAATTCGCCCATATGCCGCGCTTCCGCGCTCAACGATATTGAACATCCATGCCAATGCCAGCATCGGCCATATCATCAGGCCAAGGTACATAACAAAGCTGGTTAACATGCCCAGCGTCAGCGAGCCATGGACCACCATCCAACTGCCCCAGCCGATAGCCAGGAGGTGCGACAATCCGATAGCGATATAAATGGTGGGATTAAAACGCGCATCAACCCGTGCGACATACATGTTTTTGGCGCCGGCGTCTTCTGCAACCTGAGCAAAACGCTCTGATTGATAGTCTTCCAGACCAAACGATTTAATCATTCGAATGCTGGTCAAACTCTCCTGAGCCTGATCGTTAAGCGAGGAAAACGCCGCCTGAGCCGATTTAAAGCGATGATGCAACTGCGTGCCGTAATGTTTGATGATCAGCGCCATGATGGGCATCGGCAACAATGCCAGCAACGTCAGCTGCCAGCTAATCTGGGTACACATAATAACCAGAACGGCGCAGCCCATGACCATGGAATCCACCAGCGTCAGCACCCCTTCGCCAGCGGCGAAGACCACCCGGTCAACGTCGTTGGTGGCAAGCGCCATCAAATCGCCGGTACGATGACGTAAATAAAAGGCGGGATGCTGGCGGCTGAGTTGACGATAAAAATCCTCACGCAGTTCAACAGCCAGTTGGTAAGAGGCCCCAAACAGCAAGACGCGCCATACGCACCTCAGTAGATACACCATCACGGCGGTAAGCAACATCAGGCCGATCCACTGCATCACCCCGGCTGTTGTCATAGTGTGTTGCGTCACGCCGTCCACCACCACCCCGACCAGTTTCGGCGGTAATAATTGCAGGATGGCGATCACCATTAACAACAGCACCGCGCCTACATAGCGTCGCCATTCCCGGCGAAAATACCAGCTTAGTTGAGCAAACAGTCTCACGCAGTTTTGATTCCAATATTCAGAAGTGCGGGTATCAACCCGGGAAAATGATTATACAGAAAGCTTATGACCGATGAATTAGAGAGATAACGGCAGCGCCGTCGTGTACTTGATGCGCTCCATCGCGAAACTGGACGTCACATCCACCAGTCCCGGAATACCATTCACCAACCGCTTATAAAAATCATCATAGCTTTTCATATCAGCAACCTGTACTTGCATCAGATAATCATACTCTCCGGCCATCCGATAGAAAGACAATACTTCAGGCATTTCCGACACGACGCGGGTGAACGTTTGATACCAGACGCTGTTATGTTGCTGGGTTTTCAATAATACAAACGCCGTTAATCCCAGACCCAGCCGCTCATTATCCAGCAACGCGACGCGCCCGCGGATATAGCCTTCCTCTTCCAGCCGCTTCAATCTTTTCCAGCAAGGGGTGGACGTGAGATTGACCGACTCAGCCAGCGTTTGCAGTGAAAGCGTGCAGTCCTGTTGCAGTAAACTCAACAAGGTGCGATCTATTTTATCTAACATGGCGCCATTCCGTAGGAAAGTTTTCTCCAATTTCCCCGCATTAAAGATAAAAAGGCAACTTTTTTCGGCAAAAATCAATCCAACGCCGGTAGAAAGCGGATAATCAAAGCTCGTCACGATGCCCGTCGCTTGCCGCGATGCCAGCGGATCGCTGAATGACGACAAATTTTCAGGTAACATACCGACTTTATGCCCCAACGCATGCTACCCACGTTGCGGCCCCAATTGCATCAAGGTAAATGAAAAATGAAGCGCGCGGTTGTCGTTTTCAGCGGTGGACAAGATTCCACAACCTGCCTGATTCAGGCTCTGAAGCACTATGATGAAGTTCACTGTATTACCTTCGATTACGGACAACGTCACCGTGCGGAAATCGAGATAGCCAGTGAGCTCTCACGGCAACTTGGCGCAACCGCGCATAAAGTTTTGGATGTCGGTTTACTGAATGAACTGGCCGCCAGCAGTCTGACGCGCGACAACATTCCCGTACCCGACTATGACAGCGATGCGCAAGGACTTCCCAGTACATTTGTCCCAGGGCGGAATATCCTTTTCCTGACGCTGGCGTCTATCTATGCCTATCAGGTTGGCGCCGAAGCCGTTATTACCGGCGTGTGCGAAACGGACTTCTCCGGTTATCCGGACTGCCGGGACGAATTCGTCAAGGCATTGAATCAGGCTGTGGTATTGGGTATTGCGCGCGACATTCGCTTCGTCACGCCCTTGATGTGGCTCAATAAGGCGGAAACCTGGGCGCTGGCGGACTATTATCAGCAGTTGGATACCATCCGTCATCACACCCTGACCTGCTATAACGGTATTAAAGGCGATGGCTGCGGTCATTGCGCCGCCTGTCATCTACGGGCCAACGGCTTGCAGGCGTATCAGCGCGATCCGGCCGCAATAATGGCGACGCTGAAGCAGAAAACCGGGTTACGATAACCATCGTCAATAAAAATCAGGCAAGATCGACGGCCCCTATCACACGCTTGCCCGCCATCACGTTGGAACGACGTGTCCATCTCGGTGACCTGTCCTGGCTATGCGCCGCAGAGCAGTTCGCAACCGGTAGAACTTCCACCGGTTGCGAAAAGCATCACAGTTTTAAACGCGACAAATTACGCTTAACCAACGCGGCGCCGATCCCCGGAACTTCCTGCAACTGCTCTATCTGCGTGAAAGGGCCGTTTTGTTCACGGTAACTCACGATTGCTTCCGCTTTTTTAAGACCGACGCCGTTCATCACGCCCGCCAGATCTTCCGCCGTCCCCGTGTTAATGCTTACTTCATCCTCTTCAGCGGCGGGAAGTAATGCCTTTTCCGTCTTTTGAGAGGCCGGGGCTGACTTCGCTTCAATACCGGCATTTTCGTTTTTTGGCGCCGCCTGCGCCAATAGCGGCAACCCCGACAAACTCATGCCGACGATCAGACAAAGCGCTCTTACTCCAGACTTTTTCATGCTGTTTCCTCCATGTGTTTGACAGCCCGGCTACCTTGCCGCAAGCCTTGTCGCACCGCAAATGGCCTTGTCTGAATGTGGAAAAGGCCGCGAAAGCGGCCTTTTGGCGTTGCAACGGTTTGCAAATTTATGCGGAGCTTATTGCTGTTCCTGAGCGGCGGAACCCTGCTTAATTTTCGCTTCGCTGCGCAAGCTAATCAGTAAGGCATCAAATAGCGATCCTACCGTACTTTGCTGTATCTGACCGGCGAACTGCTCTTTCTGCTGATCGGTCAATGGGTGCGGATTCACGCTGTCGAGCGCCACCAACACCACATTACCCGCCTGATCCTGGGTAATGCCGTAAGATGATTGATCTTTGGCAGGATGAGGCAGAGCAAAAACAGACTCGGCCATCACGTCCCCCTGAGAAAGCGAAGACAGGGTTTTCGGCTCGCCGAAACTCAGTTTCGCCGCTTTTAGCGCATCATCCTTGCCCTGTTTCAGGTCGGCCAGAATTTTTTCAGCGTCCACGCGGGCTTGCTGTTCCGCCTTCTGACGTTTAACCGTCTGAATGACCTGATCGCGCACCTGATCCAGCGGACGCGTGCTTTCCGCTTTATGATCGGTAACCCGGATGACAAAGGCACGATCGCCGTCAACGCTGATCACGTCGGAATTGCTTCCGGGGCTGCCGCTTTCGCCAATCAGTCCGCCATCAAAAATGGCCTGAGTCACAGGCTGGAAATTCAAGGCGGCGGGTACCTGCTCGCGAGTAAACCAGTCAGTCTGCGTCGCCTTCACGCCGGCGGCTTCTTCGGCGGAAGCCAAAGACTCATTGTCGTTGCTGGCGGCCTCGCTGACTTTTTGCTGTAAGGCAAAATATTCATCGAGCGCTTTTTCATGCTTAACCTTGGCGGCAATCTCGTCACGCACTTCGCCAAGCGGTTTAACCTGAGACGGCTGGATATCATCCAGACGCACGACCAAATATCCCACCGAGGATTTGATTGCCGCAGAGAGCTGCCCTTTCTCCGTCAGATTCGCTTGCTTAAGATCGTCAACGATGGCGTTTTCATCCATCCATCCCAAATCCCCGCCGTTGCGACGAGAAATCGGGTCCGTCGACTTTTCTTTCGCCAGGGTCGCAAAGTCTGCGCCTTGTTTAAGCGCATCCAGCGCAGACTGCGCCTCCGCATCGGTTTTTACCTGAATGATGCTGAATTTCTTGCGTTCGGGCTGGGTATAGTCGTTTTTATTTTTTTCATAAAAATCAGCGATAGCCGCATCATCGACCACGGTTTTATCCATCAGGCTCGCGGCGTCCAGCGTGATATAGCTGACCTTGAACGCTTCCGGCGCAATGAAACGGATCTTATTCTGGTCGTAATAGCTTTGAATTTCCTCATCAGAAGCGGTTTGAGCTTTAGCGCCGGCGTCAATATCGATGGTCGCCAGACGAACTACCCTATCCTGGGCGGCAAGCTTGACCAGATTGTCGATTTCCTGCGGCAGGATGAACGCCGTATCGCCAAACCCGCGAATCAGCTGCTGGGAAGTCAATTGCTTGCGCAGCAGTTCGGCATAGCCATCGGGCGTCAAACCCAGACGACGAACCTGAGCCAGATATTTTTCATTATCAAAACGGTTATTCGTCTGGAATGCCGGAACAGCGAAAATCGCCTGCTTGATCTGTTCATCGCTGATGTTCAGCCCTAAGGTGTCGGCATATTGATCCAACAGGACTTCATCAATCAGCTGAGAGAGCGCCTGCTGGCGCAGTTGCTGCATATAGCCCTCGTTGCCCGCCAGAATGGAAAAGTTTTCACCTAACGCGTTTTGCTGGCGGTTACGCTCGTTCTGTACGGCTTGCTCAAGCTGAGCACTGGAAATTTCCTGCCCATTAACCTTCGCGGCATAGTTTCCGGAGCCGCCGATAAGATAATCGCCGACGCCGGTTAAAACGAACGATGCAATGATTAAGGCAAGAATAATTTTGAGCACGACGTTATTAGCGGCCGCGCGTAAATTGTCCATCATAATGTGACAACACTCCGCTGTAGAATGAATAACACTCCCTGCGCTGGTAAAACCATGCATCCTCCACAAACAAGGCTAGGGCGAGTTTAATCTTTATCTGACAATAGTAACCTGAATTACCCGCTAAAAAACATCAGGAATGTTCTTTAACATTGCACCACAATGACCACTAAAGCAGGCCGCCGCGAATAACCGGCATAAAAGATCGCCGGGAGCAATGTTGAACATCGCGTGCGGCAGCCCCAGAGGCGGTGGGCAAAACGGCCCGTCATAATAAAAGGCACATCATAAAATGATGCGCCTCGTATCTTACCCTACCATTATCTTTGCGTCAGGTAATGTTTGGCTACCCGCCAAACCTGTGACGTAATAATCAGTTAACGGCGTCTTTCAGCGTCTTACCGGCACGGAAGCCTGGTACTTTTGCTGCCGGGATACTGATTTCTTTACCAGTCTGCGGGTTACGACCGGTACGAGCAGCGCGTTCACGTACGGAGAAAGTACCGAAACCAACAAGAGCAACATCATCTCCTTCTTTCAGAGATTCAGTTACGGAACCAATAATTGCATCCAACACACGCCCTGCCGCTGCCTTGGAAATGTCAGCATCTGCGGCAATTTTGTCGATCAATTGTGACTTGTTCACTCTTTCATCCCCTTTGGAATTCTATGGTCGCGCTGAAATTCCCAAAACACGACACCAAATTTATAACAATCCTGTCAGACCTTAGCAAGTTACCGCTAAAACCAACAGTGCTCTAACTTAGCGGTACAAAAAAAAGCTGGCAAGCACGATTTCACTTACCAGCTCTGATTTTCTCAAGGGTTTTTGCGATATATCACTATTTCGCCTTGGCCGTAGAGGTAACAACCTGCATACCATACGGCGCATTCTGCAATGCCAGCGACAGAACTTCCTCGATCCGTTTCACCGGATGGATGTCCAGATCGGCGATGACGTTTTGCGGAATCTCTTCAAGATCGCGCTTGTTATCATCCGGGATCAATACCGTTTTGATACCGCCGCGATGGGCTGCCAGCAGTTTCTCTTTCAAACCGCCGATGGGCAGCACCAGACCACGCAAGGTAATCTCCCCCGTCATGGCGACATCAGCCCGCACCGGATTCCCGGTCAGACAGGAGACCAGCGCGGTACACATCGCAATCCCGGCGCTCGGGCCGTCTTTCGGCGTCGCGCCTTCGGGAACATGCACGTGGATATCGCGTTTTTCATAGAAATCCGCATTGATGCCCAGCTTATCGGCTCTGGCGCGCACCACGGTGAGCGCGGCCTGAATCGACTCCTGCATGACCTCGCCCAATGACCCGGTATACGTCAGCTTGCCTTTACCAGGAACACAGGCGGTTTCAATGGTCAACAGGTCGCCGCCCACCTCCGTCCACGCCAATCCGGTAACCTGACCGACACGGTTTTCATCATCCGCCCGACCATAATCGAAGCGCTGTACGCCAAGGAAATCCTTGAGGTTGTCGCCGGTGATCTCGATATGCTTAACCGATTTATCCATCAACAGCGTTTTCACCGCTTTGCGGCATAGTTTGGAAATTTCCCGTTCCAGACTACGCACGCCTGCTTCACGCGTGTAGTAGCGGATAATGCCGACAATCGCGCTATCATCAACCACCAGCTCGTTTTTCTTCAGCGCATTGCGTTCAATCTGTTTCGGCAGCAGATGCTGTTTGGCAATGTTCAGCTTTTCGTCTTCGGTATAGCCGGAAAGGCGGATCACTTCCATACGATCAAGCAGCGGCGCAGGAATGTTCATCGAGTTGGATGTTGCGACAAACATCACATCCGACAGATCGTAATCCACTTCCAGATAGTGGTCGTTAAACGCCACGTTCTGTTCCGGATCCAGCACTTCCAGCAATGCCGAAGCGGGATCGCCGCGCATGTCGGAAGACATTTTGTCTATCTCATCCAACAGGAACAGCGGGTTTTTCACCCCGACTTTCGCCATCTTCTGGATCAATTTACCCGGCATGGAACCGATATAGGTACGACGGTGACCACGGATTTCCGCTTCATCACGCACCCCGCCCAGCGCCATCCGCACGTACTGACGACCGGTCGCTTTGGCGATAGACTGCCCCAACGAGGTTTTACCCACCCCCGGCGGCCCGACCAGACACAGGATCGGCCCTTTGATCTTGCTGACGCGACTCTGCACCGCAAGGTATTCCAGAATGCGTTCTTTGACGCGCTCAAGGCCATAATGGTCGGTATCCAGCATCTCCTGCGCCTTGCGCAAATCTTTCTTCACTTTGCTGCGGGCATTCCAGGGAACCTGCACCATCCAGTCGATATAACCGCGTACCACCGTCGCCTCAGCAGACATCGGCGACATCATCTTCAGCTTTTGCAGTTCCGCTTCGGTTTTTTCGCGCGCTTCCTTCGGCATTTTCGCCGCTTCAATCTTGCGCTTCAGCGCTTCATGTTCGTCCGGCGCATCATCCATTTCGCCGAGTTCTTTCTGAATCGCTTTCATTTGCTCATTCAGATAATACTCGCGCTGGCTCTTCTCCATCTGCTTCTTGACGCGGCTGCGGATCCGCTTTTCAACCTGCAACAGGTCGATTTCGGATTCCATCATCGCCATCAGATACTCTAAACGTTCCGTTATATCGGACATTTCAAGCACCGACTGCTTATCCGTCAGCTTCAGCGGCATATGGGCGGCGATGGTATCGGCCAGACGCGCGGCATCGTCAATGCTGTTCAACGATGTCAGCACTTCCGGCGGGATCTTTTTATTCAGCTTGATATAGCCTTCGAACTGATTGATTGCCGTGCGCATCAGAACTTCCTGCTCACGCTCGTCAATCGCCGGGGAATCAAGATATTCCGCCTGCGCGGTGAAATGTTCGCCGCTGTCAGACAGTGTCGTAATACGCGCACGCTGCAACCCTTCAACCAGTACTTTCACCGTGCCGTCCGGCAGTTTCAGCATTTGAAGAATCGAGGCTACCGTCCCTACCGAGAAAAGATCGTTAATACTTGGCTCATCCGTTGAAGCTTCTTTCTGCGCCACCAGCATGATCTTTTTATCATGATCCATCGCGGCTTCAAGGCACCGAATTGACTTTTCCCGACCAACAAACAACGGAATCACCATGTGCGGATAAACCACCACATCGCGCAGCGGCAATACGGGGATTTCTATGCGTTCGGAACGCTCAGGGTTCATAGAGCTCTCTCTTAGTTTCGTTTCCGCCAGGTTAAGGGAATCTCGTGAAACACGATCTTCACGGGTTTCACCAAATAGGTAATTGAGTATATGGGGATAAATATCTTACATTCAACGATCAGAATCCGTGTAAAAGCGAATGGGGGATAAAATCCCCCATTTTTGCCTTGCAAGACGTTTTTTTGGTTAACTATTCGCCGGATGCCTGCTGAGCTTCGGGCTTACCGTAGATCAACAAAGGCTCGGACTGACCAGCGATGACTGACTCATCAATCACCACTTTATCAACGCTTTCCAGTGACGGCAGGTCGTACATGGTATCCAGCAATGCGGCTTCCACGATTGAGCGCAAACCACGCGCGCCGGTTTTACGCGCCATCGCTTTCTTGGCGATCGCCGTCAGCGCTTCATCACGAAACTCCAGCTCAACGCCTTCCAGGTTGAACAACGCCTGATACTGCTTGGTCAGCGCATTTTTCGGTTCACGCAGAATCTGGATCAGCGCATCTTCGCTCAGTTCTTTCAGCGTGGCGACCACCGGCAAACGACCGATAAATTCAGGGATCAATCCAAACTTGATCAAATCGCCGGGTTCGACCTGGCCTAACAGCTCGCCTTCCGTCGCCTTTTCCGACGTCCCTTTTACCGTCGCGCCAAAACCGATGCCGCGTCCGGTGTCGGTACGCTGCTCGATAACCTTGTCCAGACCGGCAAACGCGCCGCCGCAAATAAAGAGGATCTTGGAGGTATCAACCTGCAAAAACTCCTGCTGCGGATGCTTGCGCCCGCCCTGCGGCGGCACCGCGGCGATGGTCCCTTCGATCAGTTTCAGCAGCGCTTGCTGAACCCCTTCGCCGGACACATCGCGCGTAATCGACGGGTTGTCGGATTTACGTGAAATCTTGTCGATTTCATCAATATAGACAATCCCGCGCTGCGCTTTCTGCACATCGTAGTCACATTTTTGCAGCAGCTTCTGAATGATGTTCTCCACGTCCTCGCCCACATAACCGGCTTCGGTCAGCGTAGTGGCGTCGGCCATGGTGAACGGTACGTCCAGAAAACGCGCCAGCGTTTCCGCCAGCAATGTTTTACCGCTACCGGTCGGGCCGATCAGCAAAATGTTACTTTTGCCCAATTCGATGCCGTTACTGCTGTCGCCGTTGCGTAACCGTTTATAGTGGTTATATACCGCGACCGACAGCACCTTCTTGGCCTGTTCCTGACCGATGACGTAATCGTCAAGATGGTGACGGATTTCATGCGGCGTCGGTAGCGCACTGCGCTCACGATGCGGAGACACTTCTTTAATTTCTTCGCGAATAATGTCGTTACACAAGTCAACACATTCATCGCAGATATACACTGACGGCCCGGCAATCAGCTTGCGTACTTCATGCTGGCTTTTGCCGCAGAAAGAGCAGTACAGCAACTTTCCTGAACCGTCTTTGCGCTTATCTGTCATCAGTAAACCTCTTCTTAGTCTTTTGCCCGCAGGCCAACCACAGCGATATCGCTACAGCGAACGCCGACATTTATAGCCAATACGCGCAAGCATACACTGCACAACAGACTATCGGTCGAACACTGATTTTTCAGCCACTATAAACTGCTCACATCGCAAAACATCAATGACGATTAGTGAATACAGAATCTACCAGACCGTAGTCTACCGCCTCATTGGCGGAGAGGAAACGGTCGCGCTCAGTGTCTCTTTCTATCACTTCAAGAGGCTGACCCGTATGTTTGGCCATCAATTCATTCATTCTGGCCTTCACTTTCAATATTTCTTTGGCATGGATTTCAATATCCGTTGCCTGCCCCTGGAATCCGCCCAGCGGCTGGTGAATCATTACCCGGGAATTGGGCAGGCAGATACGTTTGCCCTTCGCGCCCGCGGCCAGCAGGAACGACCCCATGGAACAAGCCTGTCCCATACAGATGGTGCTGACGTCCGGCTTGATAAACTGCATGGTATCGTAGATGGACATGCCGGCGGTAATGACGCCCCCAGGGGAGTTGATGTACAGGAAAATGTCTTTTTCCGGATTTTCAGCTTCCAGAAACAGCATCTGGGCGACGATCAGGTTCGCCATATGATCTTCGACCTGACCGGTCAGGAAGATGATCCGTTCTTTAAGCAGACGGGAATAAATATCGTAAGAACGTTCCCCACGAGAGGTTTGCTCAACCACCATCGGCACCAGGGCCATGTGCGGTGCTTGTCTTTCTTGTTCGCCACTGTATGACATTCACGTCTCCTAAATAAAATACGTCCGGCATCATTCTTGTCCGATTCTACTTTAGATAAATGATGATGACCATGCCGATGCATGCGCTTCATTCATCCAAGGGACAAACACGATTGGCCGGAGATCCCTAATGATGCCTCTTTTTCTCTTCAGTTATTTGGGGTATCCGCACCGTTTTTTCAAGCTTACACTATCCCTTGTTTTACATTAAAGTGTTATCGGCGATAACGTCAACGTCCAACCAGCCGGCGCGACATACTCTTTTTATAGTAGTGTACTTTAAGGCATTCCGTTGAAAAACCAACCGATGATCAGGCTATCATTTAAATAGAAAAAACCCGCGCCATAGGGCTACGGGCTTTTTTGACAGGGGAAAAAATCCCCTGAAAAACAAAGATAATGATGCTTATGCTGTCGTAGTCTGATTCATCAGCTCGTTAAAGCCGACGGATTTTTCAACCACTTTTGCCTTGGCAAGCAGCGTTTCAACCGCTTGTTCTTCCAGGGCAACGTTGCGCATGTTGTTCATCAGTTCTTTGTTTTTGCTGTAGAACTCGACAACTTCCTGCGGATCTTCATACGCGGAAGCCATTTCGTCGATCAACGCTTTAACGCGCTCTTCGTCAGCTTTCAGCTCATTGGCGCTGATGACTTCACCCAGCAGCAGACCAATAACAACGCGGCGTTTGGCTTGCTCTTCAAACAGTTCGCGCGGCAGTTCCAGCGCCTGTTTTTCGTTGCCGCCGAAACGCTGCGCAGCCTGACGACGCAGAACGTCGATTTCGCCGTCGATCAGCGCAGCCGGAACGTCGATGTCGTTCGCTTTGATCAGACCATCCAGAACCTGGGTTTTCACACGGTTACGTACCGCGCCTTTCAGCTCGCGTTCCATATTTTTGCGAACTTCGGCACGCAGACCTTCCTGAGAACCATCTTCCACGCCGAAACGTTTGATGAATTCTTCAGTCAGTTCAGGCAATTCACGCTCTTCGACCTTTTTCAGCACGATGGCGAATTTAGCCGCCTTACCTTTCAGGTTTTCCGCGTGGTAGTCTTCAGGGAAGTTCACATCAATCGTGAATTCTTCGCCGGCTTTGTGACCGACAACGCCATCTTCAAAACCAGGGATCATACGACCCTGGCCCATCGCCAGTACGAAGTCGGAAGCTTTACCGCCTTCAAACTCTTCGCCATCGATAGAACCGGTGAAATCGAGGGTCACGCGATCTTCAGCAGTCGCCGCACCGTCGCTTTCCTTCCAGGTCGCCTGCTGTTTACGCAGCGTTTCCAGCATGGTATCGACATCGGCTTCCGTCACTTCAACAACCGGTTTTTCGACTTCGATTGATTCCAGATCTTTCAGTTCAACTTCTGGATACACTTCGAATTCAACGGAGTAAGTGAAGTCGCCGCCCACTTGATATTCACCCGGAACATAGTTCGGCGCACCAACTGGGTTAATCTTTTCCTTGATGATGGCATCAACGAAATTACGCTGCATCAAATCGCTCAGCACGTCCTGACGCACGGATGCACCATAACGCTGAGCAACAATATTCATCGGCACTTTGCCTTTGCGAAAGCCGTCAATACGTACTTTTTTGGCCGCGTTGACCAGCTCGCTCTTAACTGCACTCTCAATGCTGTCAGCAGCAACGGTAATCGTTACACGGCGCCCAAGGCCTTGAGTGGTTTCAACAGAAACTTGCATCTTGTTACCTCAAAAAATCACAGTGCTCGGTCAACCCCAAAACTATTCTCACAACAGCAAAGCTCAATTCCAAACGAGGCGCCAGCAGCGCTCGACGGAAAAAAACCTTACAGAACCGGGACGGCTACCATGTTGTTACCAGACCCTTGTTCCCTGTAGTCAGAAGCGTCCCGAATACATTCCGGAAAAATAGACGCCGCATTATAGCGGTATAGATAGGATGAGTCGAGGACGGCGGATAGACTATTCAACGGGACTAGCGCTCTTTTTCATCCAACCCGTCCGTAAACGGGTTGGATCCGAAATCTAGGACATGATGCCCGCGCCGCCGCAGGGCGGTGACGAAGGGACGGCATTTTGCAGGCTATCCCACTCTTTGGCCGTGTAGGTATGTAATGCCAACGCATGCAGCGAACTCGCCAGTTCCGCGGCCAGCACCGCATAAATAGCCCGATGACGTCCCAACACCCGCTCCCCTGCAAAACGGTCGCTGACGATAACGACTTTGAAATGGCTTTCAGAACCGGCGGGTACATTATGACGATAGCTTTCATCAATCACTTCCAGGTGAAGCGGTTCGAATTCCGCCCGCAATTTTTCCTCTATAACCTGACGCATCATACGGCTTCCCCTTCGACGCTGAAAAGTTCGGTATCAGCCCGGCGTCTCTGTCGTTGACAGACTGGCCGTCCGCTTCAATCTTAGCTATTTTTCAAGCCGTTATGATCGCTGACGCCTCGCTGCCGGCAGATAATAAATAGCAGCTAAATGGCGTATCTTCACCGACGCTGACGTGATAACGACAACGATGACGGGAATAAAGATAAATTTCAGAAAAATTTACCCCGACTCCGCTCTTTCCCCCGTCGGCGGCAATGATATGATACCAGCAATTTTTGTCAGCTAACCACCCTAATCATTACTGAGAAATTACGCATGTTAAAAAAATTATTTTTCCCGCTTTTGGCTGTACTGATGCTTGCCGGCTGCGCAAGTAAAAGCAACACGCTTAACGTGACGCCGAAGATTACGCTTCCTTCACAGGATCCGACGCTGATGGGCGTGACGATCAGTATCAATGGCGCAGATCAACGCGCCGACCAGGCCCTGGCGAAAGTAAACCGCGAGGGACAACTGGTTACCCTGACCCCGTCGCGCGATCTGCGTTTCCTGTTGCAGGAAGCGCTGGAGAAACAAATGACCGCCCGGGGCTATATGATCGGTACCGGCGGCCCGGTCGCTGTACAGATCGTGGTAAACAATCTGTATGCCGACGTCTCCGAAGGGAATCTGCGTTACAACATCACGACCAAAGCCGACATTTCCATCATCTCCCAGGCCGCCAACGGCAACAAACAGGTTAAGAACTACCGTTCAACCTATAATGTTCAGGGCGCTTTCACGGCGACCAACGATAAAATCACCGATGCGGTCAATACGGTGTTGGCCGATGTCATCAATGACATGGCGCAGGACACCAGCGTCAGCGCCTTCATTAAAGAAAACGCCCGTTAATCTTTCCATTCCGCTTCCTTTGCTCCGCAACCTTCCCTGCGGAGCAAGGGAAAGGACTTTTCATGCTTAGTCGTATCGTTAATCTGTTTAGTCAGCGTAATTCACTTTTCCTTCTGCTGCTGGGTTTTGCTTCCGGTCTGCCTCTGGCGTTGACGTCCGGCACGCTGCAAGCCTGGATGACGGTGGAAAACGTCGATCTGAGAACCATCGGCTTTTTTTCCCTGGTCGGGCAAGCCTACGTGTTCAAATTTTTGTGGTCGCCGCTGATGGATCGCTATACTCCGCCGTTCCTTGGCAGACGCCGGGGATGGTTGGTGCTCAGCCAGCTCTCTCTGGTTGGCGCGATTATCGCCATGGGGTTTATGAATCCGGCGGACCACCTGTGGTGGCTGGCCGCGCTGGCGGTGCTGGTGGCTTTCTGCTCGGCCTCGCAGGATATTGTTTTCGACGCCTACAAAACGGACCTGCTGCCGCCGGAAGAACGGGGAACCGGCGCGGCGGTTTCGGTATTGGGTTATCGCCTGGCCATGCTGGTTTCCGGCGGACTGGCGCTATGGATTGCAGACCGGGTATTAGGCTGGCAGGCCACTTACTGGCTGATGGGCGGGTTGATGCTCATCGGCGCGCTCGCCACCCTGCTGGCGCCGGAACCGCATAACAGCCAACCCGCGCCCCGCACCATTGAGCAGGCGATCGTCGCGCCGTTGCGTGACTTCTTCGGACGCAACAATGCCTGGCTGATATTGCTGTTAATCGTGCTGTATAAATTGGGCGACGCCTTCGCCATCACCCTGACCACCACCTTCCTTATTCGCGGCGTCGGCTTCAATGCCGGCGATGTCGGTCTGATCAACAAAACGCTCGGGTTGTTCGCCACTATTGTCGGCGCCGTTTATGGCGGACTGCTGATGCAGCGGCTAACGTTGTTCAGGGCGTTAATGCTGTTCGGGATTTTGCAGGCGGTTTCCAATGCGGGTTACTGGCTGTTATCCGTCACCGATAAAAACATGTTCACCATGGCCAGCGCCGTCTTTCTGGAGAACCTGTGCGGCGGGATGGGTACCTCGGCGTTCGTGGCGTTGTTGATGACGCTGTGCAACAAATCGTTTTCCGCCACGCAATTCGCCCTGCTGTCGGCCCTTTCCGCCGTGGGGCGGGTCTATGTCGGCCCGATTGCCGGCTGGTTTGTTGAGTCCTACGGCTGGGCGTGGTTTTATCTGTTTTCCATCTTCGCCGCCCTGCCGGGGCTGGCGCTGTTGATGGTGTGTCGGGGAACGCTGGAATACACGCAACAAACCGACGATTTTCTGCCGCGCAACGCTTTTTCCCGTTATTATGCCGGGGCGTTACGCACGCTGGCTATCGGCGCAGGCTTGCTGGGGTTATGGTTGGCATTGCTGATTACCAACGCCATCGGCTGGACCATCCTGCCGCGGCTGGCTGATTACTTGCTGATGACGGGCGGCGGATTGGCGCTGCTGGGCATTATTCTGGGCAGCCTGCTGGATTATCTCGCGTTGCGAGCGCCCTTAACGCGTTCCGGTTGAACGCTTTAAGGGGATAAAAGCGCCTTATTGTGCTGTTTTCCCCTTATTAAATTATTTTTATTCTGAATAATGTCGTAATGAAAAGATTTATTTCATCGCGCCAAACATTTCGCCGAAACAAATTTTCTACGGCGAAAAGTCTCGCTGTGACGGGAATTTTCGCCGCTTTGAAAATAAAAGCGGCTAGCGGTTGTAATTTTTTATTATCAATCCATACTTTTGCTTGGGTAACGAGATAATTCCCTGTTTTTAAATACCATTTTTATTCACCGCTGACTTTGTGACAATCCGTGCAAAAAGCGGCAACAACTGGCTGACATAACCTTAATCATGTTTACAGTACAGTAACCTTCCCGTAAAATGCCCGCTCGCGTGAAATGACAATAGAGCCCTTGTAATTGAGGTCGCTAGATGAGACTCAGGAACTACAATAAAATTTTTGGGATGTTGTCTTTATTTGCAGCTACCGTACTACTCAGCGGCTGCGATATGGCACTGATGAATCCCAAAGGACAAGTCGGGTTAGAACAAAGATCGTTAATACTGACGGCCATCGGGCTGATGTTGATCGTTGTTGTTCCCGTCATCATTATGACGATCGCCTTTGCCTGGAAGTTCAGAGCTTCCAATGAAAAGGCAAAGTATACCCCCAACTGGTCGCACTCCAACAAGATTGAAGCCGTTGTCTGGACCGTGCCGATTATTATCGTGGCGATCCTTGCCGCTATCACCTGGAAGACAACCCATTCGCTTGATCCCTATAAGCCTTTGGAATCAGACGTTAAGCCAATTAACGTCGAAGTGGTTTCCCTTGACTGGAAATGGCTGTTTGTTTACCCGGACCTGGGCATTGCCAGCGTTAATGAACTGGCGTTCCCGGCAAACGTTCCTGTCGCATTCAAAATCACCTCTGACTCGGTCATGAATTCCTTCTTCATTCCGCGTCTCGGGGGCCAGATATACGCCATGGCCGGTATGCAAACCAAGCTTCATTTGATCGCGAATGAACCTGGAAAATATGACGGGATTTCCGGCGGCTATAGCGGAAAAGGCTTCTCCGGCATGAAGTTCACCGCCATTGCCACCCCCACCCAGCAGGAATTCGACCAATGGGTGGCGAACGTCCGTGCATCGACCAAAACGCTCGACAGCATGGATGAGTTCAATAAGCTGGCTCAGCCAAGTGAATACCATCCCGTGGAATACTTCTCCAGCGTTCAACCGGATTTGTTCAGAAATATTATTCGCAAATTCACAGGCAACGACATGAACATGCAACATCATGGTGACGGCATGAAGCACGACGAAAACATGCCGCACAGTGAGGGTGTGAACATGAGTGAGCATGCCTCACATCAAGGAGCCGAGGGATAATAAGATGTTCGGAAAACTTACACTCGATGCAATTCCGTATCATGAACCCATCATCATGGTTACCGTGGTGGCGATCATCGTCGGCGGCCTGGCGCTGCTGGCGGCATTAACCTATTTCGGCAAGTGGAAATGGTTATGGACGGAATGGTTTACCTCCGTAGACCATAAAAAGATCGGCATCATGTATGTCATCGTCGCGCTGGTGATGATGATACGTGGTTTCGCCGACGCCATCATGATGCGCGGTCAGCAGGCGCTTGCCTCCGCCGGCGAAGCCGGCTTCCTCAACGCCCACCACTACGATCAGATCTTTACCGCGCACGGCGTGATCATGATTTTCTTTGTGGCGACGCCGTTCGTTGTGGGGTTGATGAACCTGGCGGTGCCGCTGCAAATCGGCGCCCGCGACGTGGCGTTCCCTTTCCTGAACTCGCTGAGTTTCTGGTTATTCGTCGCCGGCGTCATTCTGATCAACATCTCTCTGGGGGTCGGCGAATTCGCCCAGACCGGTTGGGTGGCCTATCCGCCGCTTTCGGGTAAGGAGTACAGTCCCGGCGTCGGGGTCGATTACTGGATATGGAGTCTACAGATATCCGGTTTAGGCACCACGCTGACCGGCGTTAACTTCTTCGCCACCATCATGAAAATGCGCGCGCCCGGCATGTCATTGATGAAAATGCCGGTATTTACCTGGACGGCGCTGTGTACCAACGTGCTGATTATCGCCGCCTTCCCGATTTTAACCGTGACCATCGCGCTGCTGACGCTGGATCGTTACCTCGGCACCCATTTCTTTACCAATGATATGGGCGGCAACATGATGATGTATATCAACCTCATCTGGGCCTGGGGTCATCCGGAAGTTTACATTCTGGTGCTGCCGGTATTCGGTATCTATTCCGAAGTCGTGGCTACGTTCTGTAAAAAACGGCTGTTCGGCTACACCTCGCTGGTGTGGGCGACCATCGCGATTACCGTACTGTCGTTCGTCGTCTGGCTGCACCACTTCTTCACCATGGGTTCCGGCGCCAACGTCAACGCCTTCTTCGGCATCGCCACGATGATTATTTCCATCCCGACCGGGGTGAAAATCTTTAACTGGCTGTTCACCATGTATCAGGGTCGCATTCAGTCGCACTCCGCGATGCTGTGGACCACCGGTTTCATCATCACCTTCTCCATCGGCGGGATGACCGGCGTATTGCTGGCGGTGCCGGGCGCCAACTTCGTGCTGCACAACAGCCTGTTCCTGATCGCTCACTTCCACAACGTGATCATCGGCGGCGTGGTGTTCGGCTGCTTTGCCGGCATCACTTACTGGTTCCCGAAAGCGTTCGGCTTCACCCTGAACGAAACCTGGGGTAAACGCGCGTTCTGGTTCTGGATCATCGGCTTCTTCGTTGCCTTTATGCCGCTGTACGTACTGGGCTTTATGGGCATGACCCGTCGTCTAAGTCAGCAAATCAACCCGGAATTCCATCCTCTGCTGCTGGTGGCTTCCGCGGGCGTCGTGCTTATCGGCATCGGTATTCTGTGCCAGGTGATGCAGTTCTACGTCAGTATTCGCGATCGCCATCAGAACCGCGACCTGACGGGCGACCCGTGGGACGGACGTACGCTGGAATGGTCAACCTCTTCTCCGGCGCCGTTCTATAACTTCGCCACCGTGCCGCACGTCAACGATCGCGATGCGTTCTGGGACGACAAAGAGAAAGGCCAGGCTTATAAGCGCCCGGCGGGTTATGAAGAGATCCATATGCCGAAAAACACCGGCGCGGGCGTGATCATCTCTGCATTCAGCCTGGTGTTCGGTTTCGCCATGATCTGGCATATCTGGTGGCTGGCGATTATCGGCTTCGCCGGTATGGTCGTGACCTGGATCGTGCATAGCTTTAATCAGGACGTTGACTACTACGTGCCGGTTAAAGACATCGAGCAAATTGAGAATCAGAATTTTGATCAAATCAGCAAAGCAGGTCTGAAACATGTCAACTGAAACTCTGACTAACCATAGCGCAGCCCATGCCGAGCATGGGCACCACGATGCGGGGGCCACCAAGGTATTCGGCTTCTGGATCTACCTGATGAGCGACTGCATCCTGTTTGCGTCTCTGTTCGCGACCTATGCCGTGCTGGTTAACGGTACCGCGGGCGGCCCGACGGGAAAGGACATTTTCGAACTGCCTTTCGTACTGGTGGAAACCTTCGTTCTGCTGTTCAGCAGCATTACCTACGGCATGGCGATGATCGCCATGCACAAGGGGAATAAATCGCAGGTTAATCTCTGGCTGGGACTGACGTTCCTGTTCGGGCTGGCGTTTATCGCCATGGAAATCTATGAATTCCACCACCTGATCGCCGAAGGTTTCGGCCCGGATCGCAGCGCTTTCCTGTCGGCGTTCTTTGCGTTGGTCGGCACCCACGGCATCCACGTGACCGCCGGTCTGATCTGGCTCGCCATCTTGATGGCGCAGGTTTCCAGCCGTGGGCTGACCGCCGTCAACAGAACCCGCCTGATGTGCCTTAGCCTGTTCTGGCACTTCCTGGACGTGGTCTGGATTTGCGTGTTCACCGTTGTTTATCTGATGGGGGCGATGTAATGAGTCATTCAACCACCGATCATGCAGGCGCCAGCCACGGTAGCGCCAAATCCTATCTGATAGGGTTTGTTCTGTCCGTTATCCTGACCGTGATCCCTTTTGCGATGGTCATGGCCGGTTCAGCCTCACATAACGTCATCATCCTGGCCGTTGTCGGATGTGCGGTTATCCAGATTCTGGTTCATCTGGTGTACTTCCTGCATCTGAGTTCCGCCTCGGAAGAGCGCTGGAACGTGGTGGCCCTTGTGTTTACCGTCCTGATTATCGCCATTGTCGTCGTCGGTTCCATATGGATTATGTGGAACACGCACGCCAATATGATGATCCAGTAACCGAGCCGTAAAAGATGATTAAATACCTGCAAGTCACTAAACCAGGCATTATTTTCGGTAATCTGATTTCTGTTATCGGCGGATTTCTCCTCGCCGCGCAAGGCAGCATTGATTACCCCCTGTTCCTTTCCACGCTGTTTGGAGTATCGCTGGTCGTTGCGTCGGGTTGTGTGTTTAACAACGTTATCGACCGCGATATCGATAAAAAAATGGAGAGAACCAAAAACAGGGTTCTGGTGAAGGGTCTGATTTCGCTGAAGGTAACCCTGGTTTACGCTTCGCTGCTGGGTATTGCCGGTTTTGCGCTGCTGTATATCGCCGCCAATCCGCTGGCCATGTGGCTGGCGGTGATGGGCTTCGTGGTTTATGTCGGCGTTTACAGCCTGTATATGAAGCGTCATTCGGTTTACGGCACGCTGATTGGCAGCCTGTCCGGCGCCGCGCCGCCGGTTATCGGTTATTGCGCCGTCAGCAACCAATTCGACGCAGGCGCGCTGATTCTGCTGCTGATCTTCAGCCTGTGGCAGATGCCGCACTCCTACGCGATCGCCATTTTCCGCTTTAAGGATTACCAGGCCGCCAATATTCCGGTATTGCCGGTGGTGAAAGGCATTTCCGTGGCGAAAAACCATATCACGCTGTATATCCTGGCGTTTATGATTGCCACCCTGATGCTGTCTCTGGGCGGTTATGCGGGTTACAAATACCTGGTGGTTGCCGCCGCCGTCAGCGTGTGGTGGTTAGGCATGGCGTTGTCAGGCTATAAAAACGCCAATGATGACCGGGTATGGGCGAAAAAACTGTTTATCTTCTCGATTGTCGCCATTACCTCGCTGAGCGTGATGATGTCCGTTGACTCCATCGCGCCGACGCAGGAAGTGTTACTGACTTATTTACGTTAATCATCGGCACGCCGCTCAAGCAACCCTTCCGGCTTTCCCCCCGCCCCTCCCCTTCGCTGGGGAGGGCGTCAATGGCAAATACCGTAACAAACCTGTCGTTTACGCAAAGACGAATAACGCACTAGAATAACGCCGACTGTTTTCCAGAGGTATTAATGAACGACAATAAAATGACTCCCGGCGAGCTGCGCGCAACGTGGGGGCTAGGTACGGTATTTTCGCTGCGTATGCTCGGCATGTTTATGGTACTGCCCGTTCTGACCACCTACGGCATGGCATTGCAGGGCGCCAGCGAATCGCTTATCGGCGTTGCTATCGGCATTTATGGCCTGATGCAGGCGATTTTTCAAATTCCCTTTGGTCTGATGTCGGATCGTATCGGCCGCAAGCCTTTGATTGTCGTTGGCCTGCTGGTCTTTACCCTGGGCAGCGTCATCGCCGCGCTCAGCGACTCCATCTGGGGAATCATTCTTGGCCGCGCGCTACAGGGTTCCGGGGCGATTTCCGCCGCGGTGATGGCTTTGCTGTCCGATCTTACCCGCGAGCAAAATCGAACCAAAGCGATGGCCTTTATCGGCGTCAGCTTCGGCGTCACTTTTGCCATCGCCATGGTGGCAGGCCCTATCGTCACCCATGCTTTTGGCTTGCAGGCCTTATTCTGGGGGATTGCCGCGCTGGCGCTGATGGGCATTGCGATCACCATGACTCTGATCCCCGTCCCTCCGGCTCACGTGCTGAATCGGGAATCGGCCATCGTACGCGGCAGCTTTCATAAGGTTTTAGCCAATAGCCGCCTGCTGAAACTGAACTTCGGCATTATGAGTTTGCATATTCTGCTGATGTCGAGTTTTGTGGCGTTGCCGCGCGTGATGGAACAGGCCGGACTTGCGCCGCAGGATCACTGGAAAGTCTATCTGGTCACCATGCTGGTTTCCTTCGCCGGCGTCGTACCGTTCATTATCTACGCCGAGTTGAAACGACGTATGAAGCAGGTATTCGTCGGCTGCATTGCGGTGCTTATCGCCGCCGAGCTGGCGCTGTGGGGCGCGGGTAATCAGCTCTGGCAGATTATCGCCGGCGTGCAGTTGTTCTTTCTGGCGTTTAACGTGATGGAAGCGCTATTGCCGTCGTTGATCAGCAAAGAATCGCCAGCCGGCTATAAAGGCACCGCGATGGGCGTGTATTCCACGACACAGTTTCTTGGCGTGGCTATCGGCGGCAGTCTGGGCGGCGCCCTGTTTGAACTCTATGGCGCGGCGGTCGTCTTCGCGGCCGGCGCAGGCATCGCCGTATTGTGGCTGCTTATCGGCTTCACCATGCAGGAGCCGCCCTACCTCAGCAGTCTGAGAATTACCCTCTCCGATTTGGCTTTGCATCACCGCGATCTCGAACAACAAATGCGTACCCAGCCCGGCGTGGCGGAGGTGATTATCGTGCCGGATGAGCGCAGCGCTTACGTCAAGATCGATAATAAGAAAATCAACCGACAACAGTTAGAACAGTGGCTGCTGACCCTGAGTTCGCATTAAACGCCTATATCCTTGTTTCATCTGGCAATATCCTATTCACGGAAGCGCGCAAGGGCTAAATCAATCATCTGATAAATCAGCTTAATGACCGCCGTATCCCTATTTAAAATAGGGATTAACGGTCGTCCGCACCGTCATTGTGCAACTGCTCCGGTATCGAACATTAAAAGCCCTTATCAATCCCGTCAATCGACAAAACCCCCGCAGTCAGACGAAAATTCACCGGTTATCGGCTGCGCCATAAAAATAAAATCAGCCATTATTATTGGCTATCGCCCCCGATATATTGCGCATAGAGACAGTGAAATAAGTTAAGTTTATGTCCGGGTTTACATAGATAATAATTTCTTATTTTATAAGGTGGCATGATATATGCTTTTCAACAAAGGAATAACTTAAACCGCCAGCCTATCAAGGGGAATGACATGGACGAAAATTTATCCGAGAAAAAAACATATTTTATGAAAAAATATACGATTCCCGTGTGTGCCGCGCTGTTATCCGCACTAATAAAACCCGTATTCGCGGAATCGCTGAAGGTGGGCGCAGACCTCACCTACCCGCCTTATAATTATATTGAAAATCATAAAGCGGCTGGTTTTGATGCGGAATTTATCAGCATGGTGGTAAAAGAACTTAACGTAACGCCGGAATTTATCGACACGCGCTTCGCTAATCTTATTATGGGAGTGAACAACGGAAAATTTGACGTTATCGCCTCTTCATTATATATGACGCCAGAGCGAGCAAAACAGATCGACTTTATTCCCTATGTAAAAACCGGCGGTGTATTAATCGCCAGAAAAGGCGATGCCTTTCAGCCGACGGAGCTCGGCATGCTATGCGGGAAAAAAGTCAGCTCAATCAAAGGCGCCGCGTGGGTGTTTAAAATGGCCCGGGAATCTAAAACCCTGTGTGTCGATAAGGGGCTGAAACCGATTGATATCAGAGAGTTTCCAACGGCCCCGGAAGCAAGTCAGGCCGTCATGTCCCGGGCTGTCGATGTGCAGTTTGACGATTCGGCGGTGGCATTCGATGTCGCCAAAAAAACGCAGCGGCTGACCGTAAGCAGCGGCATTATTTATCCTATCCTCATTGGACTGGGCGTGAAAAAAGGTAACGAAGAGACCTATAAAACGCTTGATGCGGCGGTAAAAAAAGTCGTCCAGTCGCCAGAATATAAAACATTGCTGACCAATTATAATCTCACGGCTTCCTCGCCGAGCGAGGTTGAAGCCGCACTCAACGGCACGCTTCAGTAAAGGAGAACATGCCGGTTAACAGGGCTTATTAGCCGCCGGCATTTAATTAATAAATCCTGTCGGGACGGTAATGACGCCTCGGGAGTATTTTTTTAAACCATAACGATACGGACATTCTCACTGGGTGAATTTATCCAATTTTTACCCTATATGAGTCTGTTCCGGATAACGACTGGCCACAACAACGGTGTTTCCTGACGCCGTAATAAGAGCCATGGCGATATTTATCAGCAGATAAGCGCTGTTAAATCTTCTTGGGCGATATTTAATCCCAATCAGATGCCCTGCGCCGCCGAATGATGATTGGCGTTATTTCAGAACAGGATGAATTATGGATTTTGATACTCATTATTTCATAGAGCTATTTTCTTATTATGACTTTTGGCAAGCGACGCTGGTCGTCATTGCATTAAGCATCTCCTCGTGGATCGGCGGCAACCTATTAGGACTTATTCTTGCGCTGGCAAAACAGTCCCATTTCACCGTAATCAGCGCCATAGCAAAATTATATATCTGGTTCTTCCGCAGTCTGCCGCTGCTGGTCTTAATCATCCTCATCTACAACTTGCCTCAGTTCTTCACCTCGACGTCGGACTTGCTTTCATCACCGTTCATCGCCGGATTAATATCATTAATCTTATGTGAATCCGCCTTTATCGCCGAAATTTATCGCGGCGGGCTGATGTCGGTGCATAAAGGACAAATTGAAGCGGCGAAATCGCTCAATATTAACTACCTCGGGATCCAAAGATGCATCATCATTCCCCAGGCCATACGCATCGCGCTGCCTTCGCTGGCTAATGAATTCATTGTTATCGTCAAGCTGACCTCATTAGTTTCCGTTATTTCATTAGGCGAAATACTGCTTGTGGGGCAACGGCTTTACACGCAGAACTTCAAAGTGATTGAAACATTACTCGCGGTTTCGTGTTACTACATTCTTATCGTTACTGTTTTTGACCGCATCGTCTATCTGCTTGAAAAATGGATGGATACCAGCCAAAAAAGCCACAAGTCCCTCAGCGCCGGGGAGCTGGCGCTGGTTGAAGCGCAGCCGACGGCGCCCGTCCTTCAGGAGGCGAGGAAATTTGATAGCAGCAAGCATCGCGTCACCATGCAACTTAACGATGTAAGCAAACGCTATGGCAATAAAACCGTCCTGAAGAATATCAATCTCGATGTTAAAAAAGGCGAAGTTATCTCGATTATCGGTCCGTCAGGTTCAGGAAAAACGACCTTAATCCGGGCTATGAATGGCTTGGAGCCTCTCGATGAAGGCCTGATTATGCTTGATGATAAACTTTTCCTTCAGCCTACCGCCAATGGCCGGCCGGATAAAAACTACTATCAGCAAGCCGATAAAATCGGCATGGTTTTTCAGGGGTTTTACCTCTTCCCGCATAAAACGGCGTTGGACAACGTGACGTTCGCCCCTCTATACCATCACCTGGGCGCCAAAGAAGACATCCAGATGCAAGGGTTAATATTGTTGAAAAAGGTGGGCCTGCTTGAACATGCGCACAAATATCCGCATCAGTTATCGGGAGGGCAACAACAACGCGTTGCCATGGCCCGCGCGCTGGCCATGAAACCGTCGATCATGTTGTTTGACGAACCGACATCGGCTTTAGATCCGGAACTGGTCGGCGAAGTGCTGAAAGTTATCGAGGATCTGGCGCAAGAGGGCATGACCATGGTTATCGTCACTCACGAGATGTCTTTTGCTTTCAAAATCTCCGATCGCATCGTCTTTATGGAAGATGGCAATATTCTCGCTATTGGCACGCCGAATGAAATTCATCATTCCAGGGATGTAAGACTAGAAAAATTTCTTCATAGTCAAAAGCATGCTCTTAATCATCTTAATCTTTGATTAGCGCGTCATCGCGATAATTCATTTAAAAACAGCGTCAAATGGCGAGTGGATATGCCTGGGATATACTTATCAAGATAACAAGGTAAGCGAGCGCCGCTATTGCCGGAATCAGGCTAAAAACATATTTACCGCGTCTGACTATTAATTTCACGAATTGATTAATAAATAGAATGAGGTTTTTTATGATTATCAGTACGGATAAAACGGACGTTCCGGATAAGGGCGTGGAAAAATATGCGCCGTTCAATGCATTCGCGCTGCAACTGACTGAGCAGGATGAGAAAAGAGAAGCCATCACGCAGGCATGGGAACTGCCGGAACAGGACGTCGTCACGCGTCTTTTTCATCAGGCTAAAATGTCTGATGATCAAAATACAAAAACGCATCATCTTGCGCATTCGCTTGCCTCATCATTACGCAATAAAAAAGTCAGCACGGATCGCGCGTCAATAATCCAGAATTTATTACAGGAATATTCGCTCTCTTCAAAAGAGGGCGTGGCTCTGATGTGCCTGGCCGAAGCCTTACTCAGGATCCCCGATGACTATACCCGTGATTTATTAATCCGCGACAAAATCATGGGACGAAACTGGAAAGCCCACTTCGGCAAAAACCGATCTCTTTTTATTAATGCCGCGACATGGGGATTATTAATTACCGGCTCGCTGGTGCGTTACAATGACCCCAAAGCGATGTCGGGCAGTTTAAAAAAAATCGTCGCCAATGGTTCATCCCTGCTTATCCGCAAGGCGATGGACGCCGCCATGCATATCATGAGCGGACATTTTGTTACCGGAGAAACGATATCGCAAGCGTTGCAGTGCGCATCCAGCATAGAGCGCCAGGGATTCACCTACACCTATGACATGCTGGGTGAAGCGGCGTTAACGCAAAGCGACGCGGAAAATTATATTCAGCGCTGCCAGAACGCGTTACACGAGATCGGTCAATATTCCGCCGGAAAAGATATCTATTCCGGCGCCGAATTTTCACTCAAGCTATCGGCGCTGCATCCGCGCTATAGCCGCCATCAATATGACCGGCTGTTTGATGAAATCTATCCAACGTTGAAGTCGTTAGTCCTGCTGGCCAAATCCTATGATGTCGCCATCACGATTGATGCCGAGGAAGCCGATCGCTTAGATATTTCATTGGATTTATTGACTCGCCTGTGCAACGAACCCGAACTTCAGTCCTGGGACGGAATTGGTTTTGTCGTTCAGGCCTATCAAAAACGCTGCGCTTACGTCATTGAATTTCTGAAAGACCTGGCGCAAAAAAGCCGGCGGCGACTGCGCGTGCGTCTGGTTAAGGGCGCCTATTGGGACAGCGAAATAAAACGGGCGCAGATTGCCGGGCTCGACACCTATCCGGTGTTTACGCGCAAGGTCTACTCCGATGTTTCCTATCTGGCGTGCGCCGCCTCGTTACTGTCGGCGCCCGAATGGTTTTATCCGCAGTTCGCCACGCATAACGCCCACACGCTTGCCGCCGTCTATTATCTGGCCGGAGAGACCTATCATCCCCGGCAATATGAATTTCAATGTTTACATGGCATGGGCGTACCGCTTTATCAGGAAGTGGTCGGCAGTGAAAAACTGAACCGTCCTTGCCGTATTTATGCGCCTGTCGGCTCACACGAAACCCTGCTGCCTTATTTAGTTCGGCGCTTACTGGAAAATGGTTCGAACAGTTCCTTCGTCAACAAAATCGCCGACCCTGCGATCTCAATTGATGATTTGGTTGCCGACCCGGTGGCGGAAGTTGAAAATTTAGCCAGGCACGAGAACGCCATTGGCTTGCCGCATCCCAGGATTCCATTGCCCAAAGATATTTATGGCGCGGGCAGAAAGAATTCTTCCGGTTTGAATTTATATAGCGAAAAATGCCTGCGTCATTTAGCCGCGATATTGCTAAAAAGCGCTCAGACGCCGGTTAACGCGGAACCGATCGCCGCGGAAAAATCCGCGCTCGCGCCGCGAACGCCGGTTATCAATCCCGCGGAATCGCGAGACATAATTGGCTTCGTGAGCGAAGCGACCGATACCGATATCTCAACATCGCTGACGGCGGCGGCAAGGGCCTGCGCCGGTTGGGCAAACGTCGCTCCCGCGCAACGGGCGGAAATGTTGGGTAAAGCCGCCGACATGATGGAACAGCGCATGTGCGAACTGATCGGCGTGCTGATCAGGGAAGCAGGAAAAACAGTCACTAATGCCATCGCCGAAATCCGCGAGGCGGTGGATTTCCTGCATTACTATGCCGAACAGGTGAAAAGCGCATTTTCCAATGATACGCATATCCCACTGGGGGTGATTGTTTGCATCAGCCCCTGGAATTTCCCCTTAGCCATTTTTACCGGGCAAATAGCAGCCGCGCTGGCGACCGGGAATACCGTTATCGCCAAACCCGCCGAGCAAACGCCGCTTATCGCTTATCTGGCGGTAAAAATTCTGCACGAGGCCGGCATTCCGATTGATGTGCTGCAACTGTTGCCCGGTCAGGGTGAAACGGTTGGTGAAAAACTGATTACGGCTGCAAGCGTGAACGGGGTTATGTTTACCGGCTCTACCGACGTCGCCGCCATTATTCAAAGAAAGATCGCCACTCGCTCAGACGCACAGGGAAAACCGATACCGCTTATCGCGGAAACGGGCGGCATTAACGCCATGATTGTTGATTCTTCGGCGCTGCCGGAGCAAGTCATCAATGACTGCATCATTTCAGCATTCGACAGCGCCGGTCAGCGCTGTTCGGCACTGCGTTTGCTTTGCGTACAAAACGACGTTGCCGACCAGATGTTAACCGCATTACGCGGCGCCATGATTGAATACCGGATGGGGAATCCGGAACAAATCGCCACCGATATCGGGCCGGTCATCGATGCGGACGCCATGCGCAATATTGAGTCCTATATCGACCAGATGAAAAATAAAGGTTTTTATGTTTATCAGGCCAGCCATAACGCCGAGCGGAATAATGCGGAGAAAAAACAGGGCTATTTTATCACGCCGACATTAATTGAAATAAAAACCATCGAAGACCTCAATAAAGAGATATTCGGCCCGGTACTTCACCTTCTGCGTTATGACAGTCGGCAGCTTCCCGAACTGGTTGAAAAAATTAACGGCTTAGGTTACGGCCTGACCTTCGGCATTCATTCGCGGATTGACGACACCATCGGCGGCGTGGCCAAACGGATCAACGTCGGTAATTTATATATTAACCGTAATGTGGTGGGCGCCGTGGTCGGCGTTCAGCCTTTCGGCGGCGAAGGTTTATCCGGAACCGGGCCGAAAGCGGGCGGGCCGCTCTACGTTTATCGCTTACTGGCGCAGTGTCCTGCCGACGCGCAAATACAAGGATTGCGCTATACCGCCGTAGCCGAGCCGGAAAAACTGGACGCCGGATACGCGCAACGCCGCGCGCATACCGCGCTCTTGGCATGGTCGCAGCAACACGACGGTAAAATCCATCAGTTATGCCAGGCGTTCAAAGAAAACAGCGCGAGCTACACCAATAGCCATTTACCCGGTCCAACCGGAGAAGAAAACACCTATAAACTGTTGCCCAGAAAACGGGTGTTATGTCTGGCGGCAAACCAGCAAGACCTGCTGACGCAGTTGGCTGCGGTAACCAGCGTGGGTTGCCGGGTGCTGTGGCCGGATAGCGCACAGAATAAGGCGGCCTATAACTCATTGCCTGATGCGGTTAAAGAGATTGTTGATATTGTGCCTGAGGCAACGCTTTTCACACACGACTTTGACTCGGTGATACACCACGGCGACGCGGCATCGCGGCAAGATGTCTGCATCAAGGTCGCCGAACGCAAGGGCGCGATTGTGTCGGTGCAAGGGCTGAATAGCGGCGAAACGGCTATCCGTCTTGAACGTCTTCTTATCGAACGCGCCACCTGTGTGAACACGGCCGCGGCGGGAGGAAACACCCGTCTGATGACGCTATGAGCGAATGATTCAAACCCCAGGCGTCGGGCCAACCGTGATGGTTCGCCCGACGCGTTGAATCACCCCTTACGCCGACTGCCATCTCATCCCTGGGATTCTCCCTTGCAGGACGGCGCAGCTAACGTTCAGCGCCTTATCTCTCTGTACGCTTCCCCCCGTCCTCACCGTTCTGCTTGCGCGGCGTGGTTTCGCAACCGTCCGCGCGCGATGATAGCGGCCAATAAAGACTCAATCACGGAAATTGGTAAACTGGAAAGGTTGCCCCAGATCGGCGCCGCGCACCAACGCCATCACGCTTTGCAAATCGTCGCGCGATTTCCCGGTCACCCGCACCTGCTCGCCCTGAATCTGCGCCTGCACCTTCAGTTTGCTGTCTTTAATCAGCTTAACGATTTTTTTCGCCAGCGCGCTTTCTATGCCCTGTTTCAATTTGGCGTCGACGCTATAGGTTTTGCCGCTATGATCCATCTCTTCAGGGACCTCCAGCGCGCTGCCCTCAATGCCGCGTTTCAACAGCTTTTCACGCAAAATATCAACCAGTTGCTGAACCTGAAAATCCGATTCGCTGGCGGCTTTGATGCTTTGTGATTTTTCGTTCAGTTCAAAGCTGGCCGGCACATTGCGGAAATCCCAACGGGTGCTCAGCTCACGCGTGGCGTTATCCACCGCATTACGGACTTCCTGCATATCAATTTCCGAAACAATATCGAAAGATGGCATAATCAATCTCCTGACAATTTTGACCGGCAAGCATAATAACCGCTCCTTTTCTCTATACCCAACAGATTTCATGATGCGAGACTGCGTCAAATGCGCATATCCCTGATGCCGGACATTCGGGGAGCCAAGACACCCGCAGCTTGAAAGGTGAAGGTTATAAACGGATAGTAGCCTATATTAAGAACGCTTGTTCCCGAGTCAATTAAGGGAGAATCACATGAAAATAACCGTTCTTGGTTGCGGTGCGATCGGGCAGCTATGGCTGGCGGCCTTGCATCAACAGGGTCATGATGTTCAGGGGTGGCTGCGTATTCCACAACCTTTTTGCCCGGTTAATGTGGTCCAACTGAATGGACAGCACTGTAATCTGAATCTGACCGCGAACGATCCCGATCATCTGGCGCACAGCGAGCTGTTATTGGTTACGCTAAAAGCCTGGCAGGTTTCCGATGCCATTATCTCATTACTGCCGCAGTTGAATCCGCATTGCACTATTTTGTTATTACACAACGGGATGGGGACGTATGAAGAACTGCCGCCGCTCAGTCAACCGGTCATTTTAGGGGTAACGACGCATGCCGCTCGCCGGGATGCCACGACCGTCGTTCATGTCGCCGCAGGCACCACCCACATCGGTTCGGTTAATTCGCTTAACAATGCCGATGCGCAAAGCGGCCTGGCGGAGATTCTGCATCAGGCCTTACCCGACGTCGCCTGGCATAACAGCATTACCGTGACCTGCTGGTTGAAGCTGGCGGCTAACTGCGTCATCAACCCGCTCACCGTCCTCTATCATTGCAAAAACGGCGACCTGCGGGATCGCCAGCCGCAATTGGCGTCGCTTTGTCAGGAAATTGTGGAAGTGATGGAGCGGGAAGGCTTTCATACCTCAACGGAGAGTCTGCTGATCTACATTAATCAGATCCTTCAGAACACTGCGGCCAATACGTCGTCCATGCTACAGGACATCCTGGCGCAGCGGCATACCGAAATTGACTATATCACCGGTTATCTGCTGCGGCGGGCGCGTATTCACGGCCTGACGCTGCCTGAAAATAGCCGCCTGTTTGAAACCATCAAGCGTAAGGAAAATGAATATGAGCGCATCAGCACTGGTGTGTCTGGCTCCTGGTAGCGAAGAAACCGAGGCGGTCACGACGATAGATCTGCTGGTCAGGGCGGGTATTCAGGTCACCACCGCCAGCGTGGCCAGCGACGGCGACCTTGAAATAACCTGTTCCCGCGGCGTCAGACTGTTGGCCGATGCCCCGCTGGTCGCTGTTGCCGATCGCCATTTCGACGCGCTGGTTTTACCCGGCGGGCTACAGGGCGCCGAATGTTTTCGCGATAGTCCGCTACTGGTGGAGTGCATTCGTCAGATGCATCAGGAAGGAAAAATCGTCGCCGCGATATGCGCCAGCCCGGCGCTGGTGCTGGAACATCACCAGCTGTTTCCTGTCGGAAACATGACCGGTTACCCGGCGTTGCAGGATAAAATCGCGCCGGAGAAATGGATGGATAAACGGGTGGTCTACGATCCGCGCGTCAGCCTGCTGACCTCGCAAGGGCCGGGTACCAGCATGGATTTCGCCCTGAAGCTGATTGACCTGCTGCTGGGCAAAGCGAAAGCGGCCGAGGTAGCGGCGCAGCTGATTCTGCCGCCCGGTATCTATAACTTTGCAGATTGACTCGCCAGGGACGACAATGCCGCCCCACGGGCGAGGCGGCATTGATCAATCATCATGCTGTTTTATCGGGCGCGTTGCCGTTCCAATTCCAGCGCGCCCCGGTGAGACAGATAGCAGAAAATAATGCAGCAAATGACGCCGCCCATCAGCAGATAAAAACCGCCATGCCAGCCTGACTTATCGACGATAAAACCAAACAGACTGGTGCCAAGGCTGGCCCCCAGGATATAGCTCATAAATCCGCGCAGGCCGACCGCAGACCCCACGGCAAAACTGGGAACAATCTCCATGGTTTGCACGGAAGCCAGAAATTGCGGCACATAAATCAGGCAGCCCACAACCGCGGCGAAGAAAGTGACCACCAGCAATGAATCCGATTTCCAGTATCCGAACAGACAAATGAATATCAACGCCATACAAATCATCGCCAGCGGCATACGACGTCCACGGAATAATTTATCCGACAGCCATCCGGCGAATAAGGTTGACGGGATCGCCGCCCATTCAAAAAACAGAAACGCGACGCCCATTTCACTTTTGCTGAAATGTTTTTCGCTTAACAGATAGATGGGCAACCAGCTAATGACGCCAAAGCGCACCATATAGACAAAGACATCGACAAAAGAGATGTACCAGGCGTGTTTGTTTTTCAACACATAGGTACAGAAGATCTGCCAGGTGGTCATATTTTCCGGCGCGGCATGAACCTGTTTCGCGCCATCAATGACAACTTCGTCCTTGATGATCTCGGGCAGCGGAGGCAAGCCTTCACTAACGGGCGAACCTTTGCCAATCAGCAGCACCACGCCCGCCATTAACATCGCAATCAGGGCGGGTACGATATAGCTGGCGGTCTGCCAGTGTTCGCTGCCCAGAAAAGCGAATGCGGTGCCGACTATCGGCGCGACCACCCCGCCGCCCACATTATGAGAAATATTCCACATCGCGCCGACGCGTCCCCGCTCGCGCCGGGGGAACCAGTTCGCAATGGTGATAAAGGACGGCCCGACGCCCATACCCTGGAAAACGCCATTAAATATCACCAGCAGGCTGAAGAGCCAGAACGCGCCGCTGAAGCCCATGCCGATATTGACCAATGCGCACAGCAACAGCCCGATAGCCATATACGCTTTCGGATTCGCTTTATCCGCCAGGCTGCTCATCACGCCTTTACTGATGCCATAGGTAATCAGCATACAGCTGCTAAGCAAGCCAATCTCCGTCGCACTTAAATGTAAGTGTTCTTTTAAATACGGCGTGGAAAGCGTGAAGTTATTACGAACAATATAATAAGATAAATAACCAAGAAAAACGCCCAAAAGCGCCTGAATTCGATTACGCTGATAAACTGCCATAATTTTACTATCAGGAACTTTATGCGTTGCGACTTTGGGTTTAATAAATGAAAACATAATTTCCCCTGGTACGACTAATAATAAAGACAAATAGCCATCAACCCAAGTAAAACGCTTGGGTGAAATATGAATGGAATAAACGAAGCTAGATAAAAATCACATAAACTGAGGTTTCATTCGACTCCACTACGGCATGCGCACAGCATGAATAGATTGCGGCGCGGATGCAACCGCCCGATATTGAGTCAAATTTGACTCAAAAATAAAAAATCACGCGTCGATATTATCTCAATTCAATTTTTTTATTTCACATCACCCCGGTTAAAATGGTAAAAAATGGAACAAATACGCGTTAAATCCTTTATTCTCTATTTTTTATTTTTTTGATGCGAGTCACACAAAACAGGTGTAAAAATGCGTTCGTTCCGGCTGGTAACGCTCTGGCTTATAAACTTTCTGATGTTGTCGCCGCTGTGGGCGAATGAATTGGTTATCGCCACCACCTTCTCGCCCGAGGCAACGGCGAATATTCTGTCTCACTGGCAACGGCAATCGCCATCCATCCCTGTTCGCGCGCTAAACCGCACCAGCTCTTCGCTGGAGCGTTTGATGGATACGCCATTAAACGACGGCGTCGATCTGATCCTGACGTCATCCCCCATGCTGATGCAGCATTTACAGGATCAGCAACTGCTATCGCCGCTTCCGGCGCTTCCCCCGGAAAGTCAGCGGCTGGTTCCCGACTCTATCCGCGGCAGCGCCGCCGCTATCGCCATCTCCGGGTTCGGCATTCTGGCTAATGCCGCCGCGCTGCAAGAGAGAAACCTGCCGCCGCCGGATAGCTGGGATCGGCTAAAAGATCCTCGCTATCAGTCGTTGATTCTGATGAGCAACCCTTCCCGCTCGGATACCAGCCATCTGATGATTGAAATGTTGCTGCAAAAACAAGGATGGCGAGAAGGCTGGTCGACGCTAATGGAAATTTCCGGCAACCTGGCGACCATTTCCTCACGCAGTTTTGGCGTCGCCAGCAAAATAAAAACCGGGTTGGGCATGGCCGGTCCGATAATTGATAATTACGCCACGCCGCTGTTAAAAGATCCCTATCTGATATTTCGTTATATTCCCCACTCCGGCGCCGCTCCTACGTTTATCGCCGTTGCCCGTAATAGCGCGAATAAAGAGCAGGCGATACGTTTTATTCACTTTTTACTCGGCAAACAGGGGCAGGAGATCCTCTCCGATACCGATACGGGTAAATTCCCGGTTTTTCCTCTGCCGACAACCAATCCGCGCGCCCAGCAACAATATATTCTGCTGCAATCATCGCCGCCCGATTACCGCCGCATTTTACTACGCCAGAAATTGGTTCAGCGGCTGTTCGATACCGCCATTACCTTCCGCCTGAATCAGTCTCAGGATGTCTGGAAAGCGCTGCATAACGCGGAAGCGCGTCTTCATCGCCCGTTGCCCGACATTCGCGCCCTACTGACCGCCATGCCCGTCAGCGCGCAACAAGCCGACGATGCCGAATACCTGCGGCAGTTCAACCCGTCGACGGACAATACCGCGCCGCTTGAATCACGCTTAATAGAATGGCAGCAGTTTTTTCAGCATCAACAGCAGTCGGCGCTTCAGCTACTGGAGGCGGCGCAGTGATTAAATTCTTTAAAACCATGACCATCAGCAGCAGCTTACGCTGGGCGTTTGCTTTTGGCGCCATTTTGACGCTCGCCGTCAGCGCCGTCAGCCTTTATTCATGGCGTGAACAGAGCTCGCAGATTCGCTATGCGCTGAACGATTATTTCCCCAAGATTCAGGCCTCTTTTCAGCTTGAGGATAATCTTAATATTCTGATTAAAGAGCTGAACGAATTTCTGACGGCGGAGAGCACCAGCCTCAGACTACAGCGGCGGGAACAAATTGTTTCCCGACTCGATATCATTCGCCAAGCCAGCCGGCAATTAACCCTGGACGATCGCCATTCTCTGGATGCGACCCTCCAGCAAATGTACAGTCTATTGACCCGGCTTGACGATATATTGGCGGCCAGTTTTGTCGTCCGGGAAAAAGCGAATGAAATTACCACCCGCATTAACTGGCTGCATGATGATTTTAATCTTGAATTAACGTCGTTATCCCAGGATATCAGTTGGCAGCAGAGCTCATTGCTGGATCAGTTCACCCAAAATCCGAAAGCAAATAACAATCAGCGTTTGCAGGCCACGTTACAAAATATTCAGGATGAACTGGAACTGATTTACGCATTAGCGCATATCGAAAACCAGATCGTCGACGATTTGCGGGAACAGTTGGCCGATCAAAATAGTGAAAACAAAGACAGCCATATCCGCTATCTGAATTATCTCAAGCAATCCGCCGATGAACGTATTCAATCATTATCCCGCCATCCCAGCACCATCACGCTGCGGCAAACCATCGATGAACTCTTTGCGCTGGGACTGAGTGAAAACAAATTACCGGCCATTTTGAACGGACGAAACCAGATTCAGACGGCTCTGCGGCAAACGACCGGCAGCAAGGACGTGGCGCTAAACCAGTTTCGCCAACAGATTGAACAGCAGTTGGGTAATAGCCACCAGCAATTGCAGACCTTTAACCTGCGCCTTGAACAGATTATGAATATCAGCGGCATGGTGATAGTGATAGCTACGCTGCTGGCATTGCTGTTCGCTTTTATCCTTAACCATGTCTATATCCGCTCGAAGCTGATTAAACGCTTCACTCTGCTTAATCAGGCGGTCGGCCGCCTGGGCTATGGCGATCTGAATGCCGCGATCCCGGTATATGGGCGAGACGAACTGGGGCGCATTGCCGGCTTATTGCGCAACACGCTGGCGCAGATCAAACATCAGCGATCGCAACTTGAACAGGAAATTACCGAGCGTAAGGCCATTGAAAATAATCTGCGTACCGCCCAAGACGAGTTGATTCAGGCGGCCAAACTGGCGACGGTCGGGCAAACCATGACCACCCTGGCGCATGAAATCAACCAGCCGCTCAATGCCCTTTCTCTGTATCTGTTTACCAGCGAACAGGCGGTGAAACGGCGCGATCGGGACACCGTATCCGCTAACCTCGCGAAAATGCGCAGTTTATTGCAACGTATTGACGGCATTATTCGTCATCTGCGGCAGTTTTCGCGCCGCAGCGACAGCGATACCCCGCTGGGTCCCATCGATTTGCATCAAGACATCCTCTCTTCCTGGGAACTCTTGGCCCTGCGTCATCGGCCGCTCAACGCTCAGTTAATCCTGCCGGAGAAGCTGGATCGGGTGATTGGCGAAACTATCCGGGTGCAACAGATCCTGGTCAATCTGCTGACCAACGCGCTGGAAGCGGTGACCGAGACCACGCCGCGCATCACCATCAACCAAATCACGCAAGGTGACGAAAGCCTGTTGCTGATCGAAGACAACGGCCCCGGCTGGCCGCTGGTATTGGCTCCCCGGTTGTTGAAACCTTTTACCACCAGTAAGGATATCGGTCTGGGTATCGGCCTATCCATCAGTCAATCCATCATGCAACAATGCGGTGGAGAACTGTATCTGGCCTCAACGTTAGATCGGCATGCTCTGGTCATTCTACGGTTCAGGAAATCAGATGACGTTAACTGAAGAACAACAAGTCCTTTTAATTGATGATGATAGCGATGTGCTTGATGCCTACTGTCAGATGCTTAAGCAGGCGGGCTATCAGGTCGTTCCCTGTAACACGCCCCAGTTCGCCGCTGATATGATCCCGGATGAATGGCCGGGCGTGGTCATCAGCGACGTTTATATGCCGCAACTTTCCGGCCTGTCGTTGCTGGAACATTTATTAAACCGGGATAAACAGCTGCCCGTATTGCTGATCACCGGTCACGGGGATGTGCCTATGGCCGTCGAGGCCGTTAAAAAAGGCGCGTACGATTTTCTCGAAAAACCCGTCATGCCGGAAAAACTGCTGCACTGTTTGCAGCAGGCGCTGAAAGAACGCCGCCAGTTGATCAAACGCCGCCACTGGCAACGCAACCAGTTGACGGAAAATTTTATTGGCGTGAGCGGATGGAGCAAGCAATTGCGCGAGCGGCTGCGCGTATTGGCCGAAACGCGGATGTCCGCTTTCTTTTATGGCGAACTGGGTACGGGCCGGGCGCTGGCGGCTCGCCATCTGCACCAGCTCAGCATGAACCGTCATTTGCCGCTGATCATTTTTGACGCCGCCAGCGACCCGGCGGAAACGCTGGAAGAACAATGCGAGCAGGTGCGACAAGGCACGCTGATCGTACGTAATATTGAACAACTCAGCCACAAGCAGCAATATTTTCTGGCTCAGAGACAAAACGCGGAGGAGAGCGCTTTCAGACTGCTGGCGATCGGCCGGTATTGCGCAACCCTGTTGGCGACGCAGCAAAAAATCATACCGGAGCTTTATTATCTGTTTTCCATGACCCAGATAGAGTGTGTGCCGTTATGCAAGCGTCCGGGCGATATTGAACCGCTGTTCCGCCACTATTTGAAGCTGGCCTGCCAACGGCTCAACCGGGAATATCCCACGCTGAGCGACGCCTTTGCCAAAAGCCTGTGTCGGCGCGACTGGAGCGGGAATATCAAAGCGTTGCGCAATGCGGCGGAACTGTTCGCCGTCGGCGTGATGCCTATCGTCAGCGAAAAAAAGGCGTGGCTGAGTCAAAACGCCAATCCCACCCCGCTGGACGATCGCATCGAACAATACGAGTGTCAGATCATTACCGAGGCGCTGGATATTCATCAGGGGCGGATTAACGATGTGGCGGAATACCTTCAGGTGCCGCGTAAGAAGCTCTATCTGAGAATGAAGAAATACGGCATTGATAAAAAGGATTATCGGTTTTAACCGACAATACGCGATGCCGCCGGATATCGGCGGCATCGACAAGTCAATCAGGGACGATACACCTTCACATTGCTGAACCCCTGCTCGCGCAGGTACAGCGCCTGTAAGCGGCTCATCACCCCGCGTTCGCAGTAGAGCAGATAGGTTTTGCTCTGATCCAGATCGCCGAACTGAGTGCTCAGTTTGTAGAACGGCAACGATTTAATCTCGGCATTATCCAACGCCAGCGGTTTGTCTTCCTGCTCGTCCGGCGCGCGGATATCCAGCAGGACATCCGTCGGCGCAAACGCCGCCACGGTTTCCACTTCCGCCACTTCTTCGCGGGTTTGCTCGGCGATCTCGCGGATATCGATATTCCGTGCTTCGCTAACCACCCGCTCCAGAATGGAGAAATCAAACCGGCTCTCTTCATGCTCGATTTTGGCTTTCACCGCTTTCACCGTCGGGCTTTTGGAGATCACTCCGCAGTATTCCGGCATCGTTTTGGCGAAGTCTTCGGTTCCCAGCTCACGCGCCTGTTTGATGATGTGCTCTTTGTCATGGGAAATCAGCGGCCGCAGAATCAACGTATCGGAAGCATTATCAATCAGACGCAGGTTGGTCAGCGTCTGACTGGAAACCTGCCCTAACGCTTCGCCGGTCACCAGTGCTTGTACGCCGTAGCGCTCGGCCATTTTGGAGGCCGCGCGCACCATCATGCGCTTGAGCACCACGCCCATCTGACCGTCATCGACCTTTTCCAGGATCTCGCCGACCACCGGTTCAAAATCGATAGCGATGAAACGTACCCGGTGCGAGCTGCCGAAGCGATTCCACAGATAATGCGCCACCTGCTTAACGCCGATTTCATGCGCCGCGCCGCCCAGATTGAAGAAACAGTAATGCACCCGGCAACCGCGGCGCATCAGCATATAGCTGGAGACGCCGGAATCAAAGCCGCCGGAGATCAGCGACAAAACATCTTCCTGCGTGCCGATGGGGAAACCGCCGATCCCTTCATAGCGGCCGTTAACCAGCAACAGCCGATCCTGATCGATTTCCAGATGGACGGTAACCTGCGGCGCGGTAAGCTTCACCCGGGCGTTTTCGATGTGCTGATTCAAACCGCCGCCGACATATCGCTCCACGTCCTGCGAGCTAAATTCATGCTTGCCGCGGCGTTTTACCCGTACGCAGAACGTTTTGCCCTCCACCTGCTCGCGATACAGCGCCAGCGCCTGCTCAAAAATGTCGTGAACATCGGTATAGGTGCGCTCTTCAACATCCAGAATGTGGTGAATGCCGGGAATACGCGTCAGCGCATCGCGAATCGCCTCGTGCCGGCTTTCGTCCTGCGCGCGAACTTCGATATGATCCCAGTGACGGACAACCGCCAGCGTTTCATCATAAGATTTTAAGACGTTGCGGATGTTCCCGGTCAGGATCTTGATAAAGCGCAACCGCACAGATTGGCTCTTGATAGTGATTTCCGGGAACAATTTAATGATAAACTTCATGGTGGCTGTCGTTACTTGATCAGATAAGGTGTAAATAAATTCACCCTGAGCGCTAAAATCACGTTATCGCTAAACTCATCCGAACGGGATGATTTTACCAATAGCATCCAGGGCGCGGAGTATATCATTATCTATACCCAAAGTAATTGGCGTTGCGGCCGACAACGCGGCGGCGACAAATACTCGACGTATAGAGATTACCGCACGCTTTAGCCGTATAATCCATCGGCATTGGTTGGTATTCAAATGTAAGATAGCGCTGTGCGGTCGCAACGCAGCAGCGTATAAACCAGGATTCTGAAAATACTATGCCCAAGAAAACCGAGCAGCCAGTGAGCTTTGAAAACTCCCTGAACGAACTGGAAAAAATCGTGACCCGCCTTGAGTCTGGCGAATTGCCGTTGGAAGAGGCGCTGAATGAATTTGAGCATGGCATACAGCTTGCGCGTCAGGGGCAGCAAAAATTGCAACAGGCGGAACAACGGGTACAGATTCTGCTGAGTGATGAGCCGGATGCGGCGCTGTCGCCGTTTACGCCGGACAGTGAATAGCTATGACAGATTTCTCCGAACAATTAACCGCGCACTGCCAGCGGACGAATCGCATCTTAAGCCATTTTATTTCCGCGCTGCCCTTTCAGAGTAGTCCTCTGGTTAATGCCATGGGGTATGGTTCATTGTTAGGCGGCAAGCGGCTGCGTCCATTCCTGGTTTATACTACCGGCGAACTGTTCGGCATGCCGCTGGAAAGTCTGGATGCGCCCGCCGCGGCGGTGGAATGCATTCATGCCTATTCATTAATCCACGACGATCTCCCGGCGATGGACGATGATGATCTGCGCCGCGGCCAGCCGACCTGTCATATCAAGTTCGGCGAAGCCAGCGCCGTTTTAGCCGGAGATGCCTTGCAAACCTTAGCATTCTCGATTTTAGCCGATGCGCCGATGCCGCACGTCACGGCGCAGAATCGTCTGGCGATGCTGTCCGAGCTGGCGCAGGCCAGCGGCGTCGCCGGCATGTGCGGCGGCCAGGCATTGGATTTGGCGGCGGAGGGTCATCAGGTCGATTTGGCGGCGCTGGAGCAAATTCACCGTCATAAAACCGGCGCGCTGATCCGCGCCGCGGTTAGACTGGGGGCGCTGGCGGCCGGTGAATCGGGCCGGGCCGCGATGCCCTATCTCGATCGCTATGCCGACGCTATCGGCCTGGCCTTTCAGGTGCAGGACGATATTTTGGATGTCGTCGGCGACAGCGCCACGACGGGAAAACGTCAGGGCGCCGATCAGCAGTTGGGTAAGAGCACCTACCCCGCTTTACTGGGGTTGGCAGGCGCGCGGGAAAAAGCCAGGGAGCTTTACCGGGAATCACTGGCGTCGCTGGATGATTTAGCCCTGTCCAGCCCGATCCCATTGAATATTGAGCCATTACAAGCCTTGGCGAATTTCATCGTCGAGCGCAACAAATAAAATCTCTGAATGAGTCTCTAATGAGTTTTGATACAGCGAAATACCCTACATTATCGTTAGTGGAAACACCTGATGAACTGCGTCTGCTACCGAAAGAAAGCCTGCCGAAGCTGTGTGACGAACTTCGCCAATATCTGCTGGACAGCGTCAGCCGTTCAAGCGGTCATTTCGCCTCGGGGTTAGGGACCGTCGAACTCACGGTCGCGCTGCATTACGTCTACAACACGCCTTTCGATCGCCTGATCTGGGATGTCGGGCATCAGGCCTATCCGCACAAAATTCTGACCGGCCGCCGCGACCGCATTGCGACCATCCGCCAGAAAGGCGGCCTGCATCCTTTCCCGTGGCGGGAAGAAAGCGAATACGACGTATTGAGCGTCGGCCATTCATCGACGTCAATCAGCGCCGGGCTGGGTATGGCCGTCGCCGCGGAGCGTGAAGGAAAAGGCCGCCGTACCGTTTGCGTGATTGGCGACGGCGCCATCACCGCGGGCATGGCCTTTGAAGCCATGAACCACGCAGGCGACATTAACACCGATCTGCTGGTGGTGCTGAATGACAACGAAATGTCGATTTCAGAAAACGTCGGCGCGCTGAATAACCATCTGGCTCAATTGCTGTCAGGCAAACTCTACGCCAGCCTGCGCGAAGGGGGCAAAAAGGTGCTGTCCGGACTGCCGCCCATCAAGGAACTGGTCAAGCGGACGGAAGAGCACCTGAAAGGCATGGTGGTTCCCGGCACCCTATTTGAAGAACTGGGTTTTAATTATATCGGTCCGGTGGATGGTCACGATGTGCAGGCGCTGGCGCAAACGCTGAAAAATATGCGTAGCATGAAAGGCCCGCAGTTGCTGCACATCATGACCAAGAAAGGGAAAGGCTATGCGCCGGCGGAGCAGGATCCGATAAGCTGGCATGCGGTGCCCAAATTCGACCCCGCCAGCGGCACCTTGCCGAAAAGCAAAGACAATCTGCCGACCTACTCCAAGATCTTCGGCCAATGGCTACAGGAAACGGCGGCGAAAGACAGCAAACTGATGGCTATCACCCCCGCCATGCGAGAAGGGTCCGGCATGGTGCCGTTTTCGCGTGAATACCCGCAGCAATATTTTGACGTGGCGATTGCCGAACAACACGCGGTGACCTTCGCCGCCGGCCTGGCCGTGGGCGGTTACCGTCCGGTGGTGGCGATTTATTCCACGTTCTTGCAGCGCGCCTACGACCAGGTGATCCACGACGTCGCCATTCAAAACCTGCCCGTGCTGTTCGCCATCGACCGTGGCGGCATTGTCGGCGCCGACGGGCAGACGCATCAGGGCGCTTTCGATCTGTCGTTCCTGCGCTGTATTCCCAACATGGTGATTATGACGCCAAGCGACGAAAACGAGTGTCGCCAGATGCTGTATACCGGTTATCACTATGATAAAGGGCCGGCGGCGGTGCGTTATCCGCGCGGAAGCGGCACCGGCGCGGCTTTAGCGCCGCTGGACGAATTGCCGATTGGCAAAGGCGTGGTTCGCCGTCAGGGTAAAGAGATCGCCATCCTTAATTTCGGCACGCTGTTGCCGGAAGCGCAAAAAGTCGCGGATAAACTGGACGCCACGCTGGTGGATATGCGGTTCGTCAAACCGCTGGACGACGCGCTGATTCTGGCAATGGCAGGCAGCCATAATGTGCTGGTGACGCTGGAGGAAAACGCGATTATGGGCGGCGCAGGCAGCGGCGTGAACGAATTACTGATGGCGAAACGTATCGCCGTTTCCGTATTGAACCTCGGCCTGCCGGACAGATTCGTACCCCAGGGCGGACAGGAAGAAATTCGCGCGGATATGGGACTGGACGCCGCGGGCATTGAACTCAGCATCAGCCAATGGCTGGCGCAATAAAATAAGCAGGTCGGGTTTTGCCCGGCCTGCCTTGCCTTCCCCACATCGGCAACCCCGCTGATATCAAACATATTTCCATCTGATAAAGCGCCCGGCCTTTAGCGCCTGTCGCCACAACCGCGGTATCTCACTTTTAATTCACGCAGTACAGGGAACCCGCAGACCGTTTTCTCTACTCAGAAGAAAAAACCGAGAAGAGATAAATGAATCATAACCGCGCTTTTCACATCGTCATATCCAGATTGATGAAGCCGTACCATATCGATACGGCAAAAGCAGAACAGAAAGGGCATGACGTTTACATTATTACGCTGGACGATGAAACGCCAATCTTCCTGATGGGCAATCAGCCGGGTTATCTGAATATAATGAGCCCTTTTATCTCTCTGGAACCCGACGTCGTCCCGCCGGCCAACGTCCTGTTATCCCTTTTGTCCATGAATAACTGGAACGCCAGGCATCCCGTTTTTACGCTTGCTATTGATACGCGCAAGAAGAAAGTCACGCTTTCATCTCGCCAACCGCTCATTGAACTGGACGAAGGCGAAACCCATAAGTTGGTTAGCACATTCATTGAAACGGTATCAACCCTCAAAGTCTGGATACACCAGCAGATGACCAGCTCGACTGGCGCTAAGAAAATGGCCGACGATACCGTACCGCCCAGGTTCCCCGCGATGAACAACGATACGGCGTCGTAATAAACGTTCAGCGACAACAAGGATGCATTGATGATGAACCCTGTACATAACCGTTATTTCAGCGGCGAGAGTACCGTCGATCCTCTGGCTGATATCAGGCAGGAATCGGTGGTGAAATTACACGACGTGGTGAGCGCGGATTACCTCGGCATCACCCGGTTTACAGGCAAGAATATCAGGGTTGATGCATCGACGATGGAAAATCTTAAGCTGGCGCAGGAAACGCTGCGCAAGGTGAAAAGAATGCTGCCCTACGGCGCAGGAAACCAAAAGGCGGACGTGATTTATACCAAGGGAGAAAGCGCCATGCGTCTGCTGATGCTGCGAGAACGAGCCGCTTCGCCGTTTCCTGTGGTCAATGCCAAAGAAGTGGCCCGCCATCAGGCAGGAAATTGCGGGGAACAGGCGGAACTGAGCTACACACTGTTGGCCGGACAACGGGTCAATGCGCCCGTGCAATATGTATCCGATAAAAACTGGGACCACGAATATGTATTGATTGGCGATCCGCGCGATCAGTTCTGGGGCGATCAACACACCGTTGTGGTGGATCCCTGGGTTCGATTCCCAACGGCGGTAACGCTGGCGCAAGCGCACAATCGTAATCCTGATTTTCCCGCCCTATATCAAATTGCCAGAAATGCCGATCCTTTACCAGGATCCCAGGCGTTGCATCACATCAAACACGTCACCAGCGCCGAAGTTTCACAGTTTATGCAGGAAGAAGGCATTCCCCCGATCGGCGTCGAGCTGCTCGACTGGATCAACGACAGCGGTGAGACGCAACATATGTTCGATGAGAAAAACGTCGCCAAAGATCCCAGCACACGCTATTCCAGCAATTTTTTCAATGCGGTATCGATGGATGAGATTGCCAGCGCCACCGTTGATCGGCAAAAGGCCGCCCAGCGGGAATGGCAGGAATCAGGCTACGACTGGTAAGTCAAGATTGACGTATGAAGAGTGGGCGATGCGCTTGCTGTTCCTGTGACGAATAGGTTGTCCGCGCAGGGAGTCTGGACAGGATTTAGAATAACGGCCAGTGGTGGCCCACCCAATAAATCATGCCTGCGCCAATCACCCCGGCGATGATATCGTCGATCATAATGCCCATTCCGCCATGCACATTGCGATCGAACCAGCGGATCGGCCAGGGCTTCCAGATATCCAGACAGCGAAACACCACAAATCCGGCGGCGACCCACGGCCAGTCATTAACCGGTATCGCCATCAGGGTAATCCACATACCGACGAATTCGTCCCAGACGATACTGCCGTGATCGTGAACGCCCATATCCTTTGCCGTTCGATGACACAGATAGACGCCGATGCAGATGCTGAACATCACCACCAGCGAATAAAGTTCGGTAGGGAGAAACGACAGCGCATACCACAGCGGGATCGCCGCCAGCGAGCCGAACGTGCCTGGCATCCAGGGCGCCAAACCACTGCCGAATCCCGTCGCCAGCAGGTGCCACGGATTGCGCAAATTCAGCCGACTTTTCGCCGTCTGCGCCCCTTCAGTTTTGCCGGCTAAAATGGTCATATCCCTTCCAGTTCAGTTCGATCTCTTGCTCGTTCCGGAAGAAACGCAATCCTTCGGATGAAGGCGCGATTTGCCCGATACAGGTATAATCGGCGCCCAAATGGCCTAAGGCGATATCCAGCGCGCCGCGATTAATTTCAGGTACGGTGAAGCACAGTTCATAATCTTCGCCGCCGGATAGCGCCCCGCGCAGCGCCTGTTCTTCGTCCACCAGATCGCGCAGCCAGTGAGAGCGCGGAATAGCATCCAGATTGATGCGGGCGCCGCACTCGCTGCTTTTCAGAATGTGCTGTAAATCGGCAATCAGGCCGTCTGAGATATCAATCGCCGAGCTGGCTAAACCGCGCAACGCCTGACCTTGCAATATCCGGGGCTGCGGGCGCAGGTGGCGTTGAACTAATGCCTGACGGGCATCGCCATCATCGAGCGACAGTTGATTCTGTAGGATCGCCAGCCCGGCGGCGCTGTCGCCTAACGAGCCGGTCACATACACCCAGTCCCCGATTCGCGCGCCCCGGCGGGTTAATGCTCTGCCGACAGGGACTAAACCATAAATCGTCAACGTCAGGCTCAGCGGGCCGCGAGTGGTATCGCCGCCGATCAGCTGCATGCCGTAATAGTCGAGCAGTTCAAACAGGCTGTCGCTATATTTTGCCAACCAGTCGCTGTTCGTTTCAGGCAGGGTAATCGCCAGGGATAACCAGGCGGGATCGGCGCCCATGGCGGCTAAATCGCTTAAATTGACCGCCAGTGATTTGTAACCCAGATCGGCAGGATCGATATCCGGCAAAAAATGAATTCCGGACACCAATGTATCGGTGCTCACCGCCAGTAATTGTTTCTCCGCCACCGACAGCAATGCGCAATCGTCGCCGATGCCCAACTCAACATCCCGACGTGAATTTCTGACCCGATTGAAATAGCGGGCAATAAGGTCAAACTCACCTTCAACCATAACCTTTCCAGCCAGCGTTTAATTCAAAAGACCAGGGCCGGATATCCGGCCCTGACTCATTTACTTCTTACCTTTCCGCACGGAAGGCGCAGCCTTGTCGAGCACGCCGTTCACAAACTTATGGCTATCCTCAGCGCCAAACACCTTCGCCAGTTCGATGGCTTCATTGATGGCGACTTTGTAAGGAACATCGTCGCGTTTGCTGAGTTCAAACATCGCCAAACGCAGAATCGCTCTTTCAACCTGACCCAGTTCGTCAAGCTGGCGGGACAGGAAAGGCGCCATCAGTTGATCCAGCTTTTCAGCCTGAGTGGCGACGCCAGCCAGCAGCTCTCGGAAATAGGTGATGTCGACGTCTTTGACATCCTGCTCGCTCAGGAATTGGTGTTCAATATCGGCAATATCATTTTTAGACAACTGCCAGGAATAAAGCGCTTGAACCGCACATTCACGGGCGCGGCGACGAGCAGCAGGTTTCACGGAATTCCCCTTACTTAATCAGGCTTACTTAATAGCTTTCAATACATTAATCATTTCTAGCGCGGTCAGGGCGGCTTCTGCGCCTTTATTACCCGCTTTCGTGCCGGCGCGCTCAATGGCCTGTTCAATGCTTTCGGTGGTTAATACGCCGAAGGCAACAGGAACATCGCTACTCATTGCGACCTGAGACAAACCGGAACTGCATTCGCCGGCAACAAATTCAAAATGGGCTGTTCCACCACGGATAACCGTTCCCAGCGCAACCACCGCATCATAACCGCCGTTTGCCGTGCTTTTGGTCAGCGCGCGAACGGCTAACGGCAGCTCGTAGGCTCCAGGAACCCAAACCACGGTAATATTCTCGTCTTTAACCTGACCGATGCGTTTCAGCGCATCAATCGCGCCTTCCAACAGGCTGTCGTTGATAAAATGGTTAAAACGAGCAATTGCAATCGCCACGCGGGCATCAGGAGTAGCGACAACACCTTCAATAACGTTCATAGCTTTCCTTTATCTGGTCTTTATACCCCGCAGGGGGGCGGATTCTATCATATTCTTCCGGTTACGTATTCGGTTTTAAGCGCAGCCGCAAATCTGACCCGACCTGGCGTACGTCGGTTAGCGTAAACTCAGGCGCCTGCGACAATTGACTCAATCCCGGCAGGACGCAAAGCCCGCGCGCATCGTCGCCCAACAGTTTCGGCGCCAGATAGACGATAAGCTCGTCCACCACGCCCGCCTGCAACAGGGCGCCCGCCAGGTTCGCGCCGGCCTCAACCCAGACGGAATTAATCTGCCGCTTGCCCAGCACCATCATCAGCGCCACCAGGTCAATGCCGCCATTGTGCAGCGGCAGCCCAAGCTGCTCGACATTTTCAGGCCACGCCTGTTCATCCGCGTGCGGGCGCGCCAGCCAGGTTCGCCCCGGCTGCGCAACGATCCGATGTCGCGGGGTCACCCGCTGTCGGCTATCGACGATAACGCGCACCGGCTGGCGCAGATGTTCGACGGGATAAATCCGCCGCGTCTCGGCATCCAGTTCCTGCCAGCGCACCGTTAACGAGGGATCGTCCGCCAATACCGTCGCGCTGCTGCTCAGTATCGCGGCGCTTTCCGCCCGAAAGCGCTGCACATCCTGCCGCGCCTGCGCAGAGGTGATCCACTGGCTCTCGCCGGAGGCCATCGCCGTTCGTCCGTCCAGCGAGGCGGCCATTTTAAGCTGCACATAGGGAAACCCGGTGCGCATGCGCTTCAGGAAACCCTGATTGATCTTCTCCGCTTCAGACGCCATCACCCCATGGCTTACCAGGACGCCGGCCTGTTGCAAACGATGCAGCCCTCGCCCGGCCACCTGAGGATTCGGATCCTGCATGGCGGCGACGACGCGGGAAACGCCCGCCGCAATCAGCGCATCGGCGCAAGGCGGAGTTCTGCCGTGATGACTGCACGGCTCCAGCGTGACATAGGCGGTTGCGCCGCGCGCCCGATCGCCGGCCATACGCAAGGCATGAACTTCCGCATGCGGTTCGCCGGCGCGGAAATGATACCCTTCCCCGACAATCACGCCGTCTTTCACTATCACGCAGCCGACATTGGGATTAGGCGAGGTGGTAAACCGCCCGCGACGCGCCAGCTCAAGCGCCAGCGCCATATAGCGTTCATCCTGCGGAAGTACTAATTCGTCCTGCTGCCCCACCATTCCCTGCGCCCCTTCTCTACTGACGATATTCTCAACATCAGGCTTAATCTTGCAAACGCGCAATCTCTTCGCCGAACTCCCGGATATCTTCAAAACTGCGATACACCGACGCAAACCGGATATAAGCCACCTTATCCAGTTTTTTCAGCGCATCCATCACCAGATTGCCCACCATCTTGGCCGTCACTTCACGTTCACCGGTGGCGCGCAACTGGGATTTAATATGATTAATCGCCATTTCGACATCATCGGAGCTGACCGGCCTTTTTTCCAAAGCCTTGAGCATGCCGCTGCGCAATTTATCTTCATTGAAGGGTTCGCGTACGTCGTTACTTTTTATAATCCGGGGTAGCACCAACTCCGCCACTTCAAACGTGGTGAAACGTTCATTACAAACCAGACACTGCCGACGCCGGCGTACCTGAGAACCTTCGCCAACCAGACGGGAATCGATAACTTTGGTATCCACAGCCGAACAAAATGGGCAATGCATAATGCGTCCTGACCAGTAATCCTTAACATAAAGACAGTTTACCCTGAATTATCAGACTAACCAAAACTCCTGAGTGTTGTTGCGAACCGATTCGCATCCCCCGGCAATAGAATGAAAATACCAGGCCGCCGCCGCCGCGAGCGGCGCGAAAAACCGGAAACCGCCGTCGAAGTCGTCTGGGGTATATGTCTCGCCTGCAATCGCGACTACACTGTCAAAAAAGAACACCGAAGGATTCCACGCAGGGGGAAAAACAGAAATGACAACCCGATACCGTATGCTCGCCGTTTTACCGGTTTTGGCCGTTCTGGCCGGCTGTGCGCAACAACGCCAGACGCCGCAGTTGCAAAATCAATTGAGTCAGTTGAACCATCGGTTACAAACGCTGACCGATCAAGCTACGGCGCTGGAACGGCAAAATGCGCTGAATGCGCAATCGGACGCCGGCGTGTATTTATTGCCCGAGGCGCAAAACCGCGCCCTATTGCAGAGCGCTATCGGCCAACTCGGCGTATCGCTCGATAATATCGAAGCGGAAGCCAACGGCACGCGTGCGCTGCTGCATATCCGCACGCTTGATACGGCGCGGTTGCCCGCGTTCAGCGCGCACATCGACTGGGGGCAAATCGACCCCGCGAGTGGTAAACCGTTAACCAACGATACGCAAACGCAGGCGTTCAAATTCCTGCCGCCATTGCTGCCAAAAACCGCGGCCGTGATTGAACTTCGACTCAGCGGGCTGACGCCGGAACAGCTGGGTTTTGTCCGGTTGTATCAGGTAATCGAGGAAGAACAGACGCCGCCGCCGGTCGCCGCTATCGAAGCGCCTTGATTCGGGGTGCGATGTTCAACGCCGCCGGCAGCGGCGTTGAGAGTGGCGGACGGAAATGTTCGCCATAAAAAAAACCCCATACCATGGGGTTTCAGACTACCGGCGAACCGTCTTCCCCCCACCCGACTCAGGGAGCGCGGATGGGGCGGACAACGCCATGTTTTCGACGATGCTAAAACGCCGATTGCATAGTTTTTTAAGGCAGAATCGAGGGTTGATCGGCGCCCTCTTTCTCGACTTTCTGCACCAGCATATGCTCGCGTTTCATGCCCAATTTCAAAGCCAAAGCCGAAGCGACATAGATAGAAGACACCGTACCAATGGATACGCCGATCAGCATCGCCAGCGAGAAGCCTTCCAGCATCGCGCCGCCGAAGATATACAGCATCAGCACCACCACCAGTGTGGTGGCCGACGTCATAATGGTACGGCTCAGCGTCTGCGTCAGGGAAACGTTCATGATCTCATAAGGCGTGCCGCGGCGAATTTTACGGAAATTCTCGCGGATACGGTCGGAGACCACGATGCTGTCGTTCAGCGAGTAGCCAATCACCGACATCAACGATGCGACGATGGTCAGATCGATCTCGATATGGAACAGCGACAGCACGCCCATAGTGATGACCACGTCATGCGCCAACGCCAGCACCGCCCCTAACGCCAGCCGCCATTCAAAACGGAAGCCGACATAGATCAGGATACAGATGAGCGCGCTCAGCAGCGCCATGCCGCCCGCCTGCGCCAAATCGCTCCCGACGCTGGGGCCGACAAACTCAATACGTTTTACCGTCGCATGCTGTTCGGTACCCTGATTAATCACGCTCAGTACGCGATTACCCAGTTCCTGACCGGAGGTGCCGACGCTCGGCGGCATCCGCACCATCACGTCGCGACTGCTGCCGAAGTTTTGGATCAGTGGATCGTGAAAGCCGGCGTTCTGTAACGAATCACGGATCAAATCCAGATCGGCAGGTTTTTCAAGATTGATTTCAATCACCGTACCGCCGGTGAAATCCAATCCCCAGTTAAAACCCCGTACGCCCATCACGATCAGCGAAAGGATCAGTAGCGTTCCTGATATCAGAAACGCGACGTTATCCCAACGCATAAAGTCATAGACCCGGCGTCCATAGTTCAGTTGTTCAACAGTATAATCCTGTGCCACAACGCACTCCTCAGATAGACAGCTTGTTAATGCGTTTGCCGCCGTAAAGCAGGTTAACGATGGCACGAGTACCGACGATCGCCGTAAACATCGACGTTGCTACCCCGATAGCCGTAGTGATGGCAAAGCCTTTGATCGAACCGGTACCGACAGCGTAAAGGATAACGGCGGTGATCAGAGTGGTCAGGTTGGCGTCCACAATACTGGAGAACGCGCCCTTATACCCTTCATGAATCGCCTGCTGGACGCTGCGTCCGTTTTTCAGCTCTTCCTTGATACGCTCGTTAATCAACACGTTGGCATCGACGGCCACCGCCAGCGTCAGCACGATCCCGGCAATCCCCGGCATGGTCAGCGTGGCACCCGGCAGCAGCGACATCACGCCGACGATCATCACCAGGTTGGCGATCAGCGCGGTGGTGGCGATCACGCCGAACTTACGGTAGTAAACCACCATAAAGACGATTGACGCGATCAAACCCCACAGACAGGCTTCCAGACCCTGGGTGATATTCTGCATACCCAATGTCGGCCCGATGGTACGCTCTTCCACAATCTGGATCGGCGCAATCAGCGCGCCGGCGCGTAGCAGCAGGGAAAGCTGACGGGCTTCGTTCGGATTATCGATACCGGTGATGCGGAAGCTGTTGCCCAGGCGAGACTGAATCGTCGCCACGTTGATCACTTCTTCCTGTTTCTCCAGTATCGAGCGACCGTTGGCGTCTTTCTTACCGCTGTCTTTATATTCGACGAACAGCGTCGCCATCGGTTTGCCGATGCTGTCTTTGGTGAAGTTGGACATGGCGTTGCCGCCGGCGCTATCCAGCGAGATGTTCACCTGCGGACGGTTGTATTCATCATTGCTCGACGTGGAGTCGGTGATGTGATCGCCGGTCAGGATCACGCGCTTGAACAGCACGACCGGCGCGCCATCGCGCATGTTCTTCACTTCGGAATCGCCCGGCACGCGCCCATTGGCAGCGGCGGTCACATCGGCGTCGCTATTGACCAGACGGAATTCCAGCGTGGCGGTAGCCCCCAGAATTTCTTTCGCCCGAGCGGTATCCTGAATGCCCGGCAATTCAACCACGATGCGGTCGGCGCCCTGGCGCTGAACCAGCGGCTCGGCGACGCCAAGCTGGTTGACGCGGTTACGCAGGATATTGATGTTTTGCTGCACCGCATATTCACGCGCCTCACGCAGACGCTCATCGCTCATTGCCGCGCGCAGCAGATTGCCGCCGCTGGTGCTGATGACCAGATCGCGGTGGCGGCTCGTCAGATAACTCACACCCGCGTCGCGGGTCTGCGCATCGCGGAAACGCACTTCAACGCCGTAGTTATCGATTTTACGCACCGCGGCGTAAGGAATATTTTTTTCACGCAAATCGCTGCGCAGAGAATCCATCGATTGTTCTTGCAGCTTGCTCAGCGCGGTATCCATATCCACTTCCATCAGGAAGTGAACGCCGCCGCGCAAATCAAGCCCCAGTTTCATCGGCTCGGCCCCCAGGACGCGTAACCACGTCGGGGTTGCGGGAGCAAGGTTAAGCGCCACGACAAACTTATCGCCCAGCTCATTGAGGAGAGCTTCGCGCGCGCGGATCTGAATATCCGGGTTGGAGAAGCGAGCCAGAATCGCACCATTTTCCAATGCAATCGACTTACTGGTGATGTTTTGCTCTTTTAATACATTTTGGACTTGGATCAGCGTCGTTTCACTGGCGGCGATGCCTCGCGCGCCAGTAATTTGTACCGCCGGATCCTCACCATACAGGTTAGGAAGCGCATAGAGCAGACCGATGACCAAAGCCACGATCAGCATCAGGTACTTCCACAAAGGATAACGGTTTAACACGGCAGTTCCCTTCGGGAAAATCGAAAAATTACAGGGCTTTGATAGTGCCCTTCGGCAGCACGGCAGCCACGAAATCACGTTTGATAACAACTTCATTGGTGTCATTCAAGGCAATAGCGATATAGCCGGTTTCAGACACTTTCGTCACACGCCCGACCAGACCGCCGGTCGTTAAGACTTCATCACCCTTGCTGATGGAATCCATCAACTTTTTATGTTCCTTGGCGCGTTTTTGCTGAGGACGCAGGATCATGAAGTAAAAAATCAGACCAAATACGGCCAGCATAATAACCAGAGAGTACGGGCTTCCCTGAGCCGAAGCGCCAGTCGCGGCTACAGCATCGGAGATAAAAAGACTCATTTAAATTTCCTCATTGTTATCAAAAAGATAAGTTATAGGTATGACAAAAGTGAATAAAAATCACCGCAATACCGGCAGTCAGTCGCTGTCGGCAACGTCTTTTTCAGCAAGCGGCGGAACCGGTTTACCCATACGTTGGTAAAAATCCACCACAAAGTGCTCTAATTTACCCTCTTCGATGGCCTGACGTAAACCCGCCATCAAACGCTGATAATAACGCAAATTATGGATGGTATTGAGTCGCGCGCCGAGTATTTCGTTGCAACGGTCAAGATGATGCAAGTATGCCCGGCTGTAATTGCGGCAGGTATAGCAATCACAATGTTCATCAAGCGGGCTTACATCATCCTTATGCTTCGCATTACGGATTTTAACCACGCCGTCGGTAACAAATAAATGGCCGTTGCGCGCGTTACGCGTCGGCATCACGCAGTCAAACATATCAATGCCGCGACGCACGCCTTCCACCAAATCCTCCGGCTTGCCGACGCCCATCAGATAACGTGGTTTATCCGCCGGGATCTGCGGGCAGACATGCTCCAGAATACGGTGCATATCTTCTTTAGGCTCGCCCACCGCCAAACCGCCCACAGCGTACCCATCAAAGCCAATGTCTACCAGTCCTTTTACCGACACGTCGCGTAAATCTTCGTAAACGCCGCCCTGAATAATCCCGAACAACGCGTTCTTATTATTCAATTCGTCAAAACGCCGGCGGCAGCGTTGCGCCCAGCGCAGCGACATTTCCATCGAGCGCTTGGCGTAGTCCCAATCGGCGGGATAAGGGGTGCATTCATCAAAGATCATCACCACGTCGGAGCCCAGGTCATGCTGAATCTCCATCGACTTTTCCGGGCTAAGAAAGATGGCGTCGCCGTTGATGGGATTGCGGAAATGGACGCCTTCCTCGGTGATCTTGCGGATATCGCCCAGGCTGAACACCTGAAAACCGCCGGAGTCCGTCAGGATCGGCCCGTGCCACTGCATGAAATCATGCAAATCGCCATGCAATTTCATAATTTCCTGGCCGGGACGCAGCCACAGGTGAAAGGTATTGCCCAGCAGGATCTGCGCGCCGGTGTCCTTGACCTCCTCCGGCGTCATCCCTTTCACCGTGCCGTAGGTGCCCACCGGCATAAACGCCGGGGTTTCCACCACGCCGCGTTCAAAAATCAATCTGCCGCGCCGGGCGCGGCCATCGGTTTTTTGTAATTCGTACTTCACTTAGCCTCCAGCATCAGAAAAACAGTCTGATGTTGATGTTGATAATGCCAGATAAACGCCTGACAGAGCCTGGTCTGCGGCGTACGCAACAGGTTCGGACCAAAAACTAGCCGATTTTCTCCTGCTCAGCCTGCGGGTTACGCGTAATAAACATCGCGTCCCCGTAGCTGAAAAAACGATATTGCTCAGCCACCGCCTGCCGGTAGGCCGACATGGTGTGCCGGTAGCCGGCAAAGGCCGATACCAACATAATCAGCGTGGACTCAGGCAGATGGAAATTGGTCACCAGCGCATCGATAATCCGGTAGTGATAACCAGGATAGATAAAGATCCGCGTGTCGCCAAAGAAAGGGGCAATCAGTTCGCCGCCGCTGGCCTGCGCGGCGCTTTCCAGCGAACGGACCGAGGTGGTGCCGACCGCCACCACCTTGTTGCCGCGCGCTTTGCAGGCCAGCACCGCGTCAACCACCTCCTGCGGCACTTCGGAGTATTCGGCGTGCATGATATGGTCTTCAATGGTCTCTACGCGCACCGGTTGGAATGTGCCGGCCCCGACGTGCAGGGTGACGAATGCCATTTCCACCCCCTTTTCACGCAGCGCGGCCAGCATGGGCTCATCAAAGTGCAAACCCGCGGTGGGCGCCGCCACCGCGCCGGGGCGCTGGCTGTAGACCGTCTGATACAGTTCGCGGTCGGATTCTTCGTCCGGCCGGTCGATATAAGGCGGCAGCGGAATATGGCCGATATCATTCAGAATCGACAACACGTCGCGCGCGTCGTCGAAACGCAGCTCAAACAGCGCATCGTGGCGGGCGGTCATGGTCGCCCGCACGCTGTCGTCATCGCCCAGCAGCAGTTCGGCGCCGGGTTTTGGCGCTTTTGAGGCGCGCACATGCGCCAGCACCCGATGTTCATCCAGCACGCGTTCAACCAGCACTTCCAGCTTGCCGCCGCTGGCTTTGCGCCCGAACAACCGGGCCGGGATCACGCGCGTATTGTTGAATACCAGCAGATCGCCGGCTTCCAGCTTATTCAGTAAATCGGTAAATACGCCGTGCGTCAGATTTCCCGTCGGCCCGTCCAGCGACAGCAAACGGCAACCGCTACGCTGAGCCTGCGGATAATGGGCAATTAACGATTCGGGAAGTTCAAACGAAAAATCGGCGACGCGCATGACAATTCACTTAGCTGTTTATTGATTAAAAAAGGCGGCCTAGTCTAGAGCCGCAAGCACCCGGCTGCAAGAAATAAGCACGCGGAAAGCGGAATGCTTTATACTGTGCGGATGAATTTTCTTGCTCACCTGCATTTGGCCACGCTGGCCGACAGCTCGCTGTTAGGTAATCTGATGGCGGATTTTGTCCGTGGAAATCCTCAGGACAGCTACTCCGACGATATCGTGGCGGGCATCCGTCTGCACCGCCGGGTCGATACCCTGACCGACAGCCTGCCGGAAGTGAAGCAGGCCCGTCAGTATTTCAGCGCCGATTACCGCCGCGTCGCGCCGATTACGCTGGATGTCTTGTGGGATCACTTTCTCGCCCGCCACTGGCTCCAGCTTGAACCGCTGATCCCGCTGTCTTCGTTTGTCGAGCGGGCGCAGTCGCAGATCGCGCCGCATCTGGCGCAAACGCCCGATCGTTTTCAGAATCTGAATCGCTACCTATGGCCGGAACGCTGGCTGGAACGCTACGCCGAATTGCCGTTCATTGCCGATGTGCTGCACAGAATGTCGATTCGTCGCCCTAAACTGGCGGCGCTTTCCGGCTCGTTCGGCGATATTGAACAACACTATCCGCAATTTGAAACGCTCTTCTGGCAGTTTTATCCCAGGATGATGAAACTGGCGCAATCGCGGCAAATTTAACGGCGCGACCGACGAACAGCCCCCAATGGATTTCGAGGCGCGCCGAGCGACGAATTCGTCTGGAACGAAATTGCCCGGCCCGCGCGCCGGCAATTTGCAAGATGACGGGTATATAAGGTTATGATATAAACCGCCGATTAGATCGATAGCTAAAAACTATCTTATCGATTGGTCTCTTTACCTGTCTTCACTCGGGCAAAGTCCCTATAATCGTTATTGTTTTTTACATCAATCCATTATTAACAATAAATTACAGGAGTAATTATGGTCCTGGTTACGCGTCAAGCCCCTGACTTCACCGCCGCAGCCGTTCTCGGCAGTGGCGAAATCGTTGAAAATTTCAACCTGAAAAAACACATCAATGGAAAACCGGCGGTGCTCTTCTTCTGGCCGATGGATTTTACCTTTGTTTGCCCGTCGGAGCTGATCGCGTTTGATCACCGCTATGCTGAATTCCAGGAGCGCGGCGTTGAAGTGGTTGGCGTGTCCTTCGACTCCGAGTTCGTGCATAACGCCTGGCGTCAAACGCCGGTCGCCAAAGGCGGCATCGGCGAAGTGAAATACGCCATGGTCGCCGACGTGAAACGCGAGATACAGAAAGCCTACGGTATCGAACATCCGGAAGCCGGCGTAGCGTTGCGCGGCTCGTTCCTGATCGACAAAGAAGGCATCGTGCGCCATCAGGTGGTCAACGACCTGCCTTTGGGCCGCAACATTGATGAAATGCTGCGTATGGTCGATGCGCTGCAATTCCATGAAGAACACGGCGAAGTATGCCCTGCTCAATGGGAAAAAGGTAAAACCGGCATGGGCGCCTCCCCGGACGGCGTCGCGAAATATCTGTCGGAAAACGCCGACAAACTGTAATCGCCCCGTACGTCATCCCGCCGAAGCCAGTTGCCCGCAGCAGCTGGCTTCTTTGCTTTCCGACGACGTTCTCATCGCCCGTTAAATCGTCCCGCAGCTCAACCCCGCTATTCCGCGTCTTCAAAACAAAAAGTTGACTGAGTGCGCCAAATCCTTAGCCTTAAACGATAGCTATCGTTAACATCTGGCCGGTTTGCTGGCATATCAAAGAGGGACGCATGCAACAAAATCTTGCTCTGTGGCTGGAAAACGCGGGAATGCAACACACCGGCATCATTGCGCTACTGATTGTTCTGGGGCTGATATTGCTGATTTCAGCCGTCATTCATCTGATTCTCCATCAGGTGGTGCTAAAAAGGATGGTATTGCGCTCGTCAAACAAAGCGAACAGTACCGACGCCACGGGTTGGAAGCAGGCGTTAACGCAGCATAACCTGTTTAATCGCCTGGCCTTTCTGCTCCAGGGCATCATTCTCAATATTCAGGTGGTGCTGTGGCTGCCGTCCCAAAGTGAAACCCGTGAAGCGCTGGTGATCTGTTCCCAGGTCTGGATTATGATTTTCGCTTTGCTGGCGCTGTTTTCGCTGCTTGATATCCTGCTGACCGTTTCCGCGCGTTCAAAAGTCGCCACCCAGTTGCCGCTGCGGGGGATCTTTCAAAGCCTGAAGCTGATCGCCACCATCGTGATCGGCATTATGGTGGTGTCGCTGCTGATCGGAAAATCGCCGTTGATTCTGATCAGCGGTCTGGGGGCGATGACCGCCGTCCTGATGCTGGTGTTCAAAGATCCGATTATGGGGCTGGTGGCGGGAATTCAGCTCTCGGCCAACAATATGCTGTTGCTGGGAGACTGGCTGGAAATGCCGAAATACGGCGCGGACGGCGCGGTCATCGATATCGGTCTGACCACGGTTAAGGTCAAAAACTGGGACAATACCATCACCACCATCCCCACTTACGCCCTGATATCGGACTCATTCAAAAACTGGCGCGCCATGTCGGAATCGGGCGGCCGCCGCATCAAGCGCAGCGTCAACATCGATACCACCAGCGTGCATTTTATGACCGAAGACGAACAGCAGCGGCTGCTGCGCAGCAGGTTGCTCTCACCGTATATCGCCCAAAAAACCAATGAATTGCAGCAACATAATGCGCAGGACGACCTCGATCTCTCCTCGCCGCTCAACGGACGCCGGCTGACCAACCTGGGGACGTTCCGCGCCTATCTTCAGGCTTATCTGCAAGCGCATCCGGGGATTCATAAAGGCATGACGTTGATGGTGCGCCAGCTGGCGCCGACGCCGGAAGGCTTACCGCTGGAAATTTACGCCTTCACCAATACCACCGCCTGGGTGGAATATGAAAGCATACAGGCGGATATCTTCGACCATATCTTCGCCGTGATGCCGGAGTTCGATTTGCGCGTGCATCAGACGCCGACCGGCTATGACATGCAGGCGCTGGCGCGGCAGGTCGTGACGACCCGTTAGCCCGCCGCGCGCGCAAAGTAAAACGGGGATGAAACCTTCATCCCCGTATGCTTGTCGATGTTCAGCCTAGCGCCGCTGATATCGCCGCTTGATCGCATAACCCGCCAGCAGCAATACAATCCAGACAATGCCGACATAAAGCGACACGCGGGTATCCGGGAAATAACCAATCAACCCGATGATAAAAAACAGGAAGACGATCGCGAATATCGACGTCGCCGCGCCGCCCCGTAACGGAAACGCCAGCGCCTTCACCTGTTCCTGACTCAGGCGGCGGCGAAACGCGATCTGGGAGCAGAGGATCATAATCCAGACCCAAACGGTGGCGAAAGTCGCCAGCGAAGCGATAACCAGGAAGACTTTACCCGGCATGATGTAGTTCAGATACACCGCCACCAGCAGCGCCGTGATCATCACCAGCACCGTGACCCAGGGTATGCCGCGCCGGGAAATGCGGGTAAAGACTTGCGGCGCATGGCCTTGTTCGGCCATACCGTGCAGCATGCGGCCGACGCCGAACACATCGCTGTTAATCGCCGACAGCGAGGCGGTAATCACCACAAAATTCAGGATACCGGCGGCGGCGGTGATCCCCAGATGCTGGAACGTCAGGACAAACGGGCTGCCGTTGGTGCCGACCTGATTCCAGGGGTAAATCGACATGATCACAAACAGCGTACCCACATAGAACACCAGAATACGCCAGGGTACGGAATTGATGGCGCGCGGAATCGATTTGTGCGGCTCCTTGGCTTCACCCGCCGTGATGCCGATAATTTCCACCCCGCCATAGGCGAACATCACCATCTGCAACGAGAGGATCATCCCCATCACGCCATTACTGAAGAATCCGCCGTTGGTCCACAGGTTATGGATGCCGGTGGGTTCGCCGCCGTTGCCGATGCCCCAGACGATAATGCCGATCCCCGCCAAAATCATAATAATGATGGTGGCCACCTTGAAGAAAGAGAGCCAGAACTCCAGTTCGCCAAAGACTTTGACATTCATCAGGTTAATGGCGCCGATGATCAACACCACGCTCAGCACCCACACCCAGTGAGGCACCGCCGGGAACCATACGCCCATGTAAATGCCGAACGCGGTGACATCGGCGATGGCGACAATCAGCATCTCGAAGCAGTAGGTCCAGCCGGTGATATAGCCGGCCAACGGCCCGAGATAATCCTGCGCATAGCGGGAAAAGGAGCTGGACTGCGGATTGTTCACCGACATTTCGCCCAGCGCCCGCATAATGATATAAGCGACAACGCCGCCAATCAGATAAGCCAGCAGGACGCTGGGCCCGGCCATCTGAATGGCGCTGGCCGAACCATAAAAAAGCCCGGTCCCGATCGCCGAACCCAAGGCGATAAAACGGATATGCCGCGTACTTAATCCACGCTTAAGTCTGGCGGATTGTTGTTCCATAAATAAGCAACCCTGTTAAAAAGAAAAACCACAGACCGTGGTCTGTGGCGTATAAATCAACGATCACCGCGCTATTGATGTACAGTGACTTCCTGACGGCCGCACAGCCGGTCGTAAATCGCCGCCGCCAGCAAAACCAGCAAGGATGGCGGCAGCCAGGCCAGATCCTGTCCGCCTAACGGCAGGTGCAGGCTCCACTCGGGCAACAGCGGTTTGAAGTGCGACGATTTTATCCCATCAATAATGCCGAACAACAGGCTAATCAACATGACCGGGGCCACTACACGCGAGCAGTTATTCCACCATGATCGCGTAAAACTCAGTAAAACCAACACGATACAGGGAGGGTAAATCGCCGTCATCACCGGAATGGAAAGCTGGATCAGATGGCTTAAGCCCAGATTCGACACCACCATGGAAAAACCGCCCAGTATAAAGACCAGCGTGCGGTATGAGAACGGCAGATACTGAGAGAAGAACTCGGCGCAAGCGCAAGTCAGGCCGACCGCCGTGACCATGCAGGCAATGAAAATCAGCAACGCCAGGAAGCTGCTTCCCATGCTGCCGAACGTGTGCTGGACGTAGACATGCAGAATTTCGGCGCCGTTCTGCGCTTCCGGCGCGAGGATACCGCTGACGGAACCGAGCTGGAATAAACTCAGATACACCAGCATCAGGCCGATACCCGCGATAATGCCGGCCCATATGGTATAACGCGTCAGCAGTCTGGTGTCCTCAACGCCGCGCGAGCGGGCGGCATTGACGATAACAATGCCGAACACCATCGCGCCCAGGGTATCCATCGTGAGATAGCCATTCACAAAACCGTTGGAGAACGGCATATGCTGATAGGTTTCCGTCGCCGGCAGAGGCGAACCGGCCGGCCACAGCACCGCGGCGACGCCCAGTACCGCCAGGGCGATAATTTTCAGCGGAGCCAGCACATGGCCCACGGTATCCAGCAGGCGTCCCGGATACAGCGAAATGCCGATGACGACCGAAAAGTAGATCAGGCTATAGATCAATAGCGGGGAGTCGCCATTGCCGAGCAGCGGCGCAAGCCCTACTTCGAACGAGACCGTCGCCGTGCGCGGCGTGGCGAACAGCGGGCCGACCGCCAGATAGCAGACCGTCGCCAATACCAGGCCCGCGTTTTTACCGATCGGGGAGCTTAATGCATCAATACCGCCGCCGACGCGCGCCAGCGCAATAACGGTCAATACCGGCAGCCCCACGGCAGTAAGCAGAAAGCCAACCGCGGCGATCCAGACATGTTCACCCGCCAGCAGACCCACCATGGGGGGGAAAATGATGTTCCCCGCGCCGACGAACAGGGCAAAGGTCATAAAACCCAATGCCATGATATCTTTGGAAGTTAAACGATGACTCATAGTTATGTCGCGTTGCCTGTATAAATCGAGAAAAAGAGGAAAAACTGTGCTGCTAACGACTGCCCATCGTTGTCGACAGAAACAGCGAGCAGATTTATAGGAGTATATTTTTTGGCGCACAGCCATATTGGGGGGCAATTAGAACGTTTATAGCGCAAAAAGACAAGCCGATCGCGAAAAACCGGAGCTTTAAACCAAATTAATCAACACAAGCAACATATAATATTAGTTATCGATAATTACCTGATACATGATTTGTGCATATAGCGGCGAAACATTGCAATAAACTGTAATTAAATTATAAAAAATGCATGATGAAGCCATAAAATAATCTTATACAGCAAAAAATCGCCGGGTGCCTGAGGCATCGCCACAAATCAGGGAAAGGAATGTCTGTCAACTTGGTGAGGGTTTCGTGCGCGCGCCGGGCGCGTTTTTCAACGTCGCTTCCGGCGCGGACGATGTTCAGTATAAAAGCGAGACGATCACCAAACCCGACGGGCTATCTCGACCACCAGCCTCAGCTTATCCCACTGCTGCTCTTCCGTCAGACTATTGCCCTCTTCGGTGGAGGCGAAACCGCACTGCGGGCTAAGGCAAAGCTGGTTGATATCCACAAATTTCGCCGCTTCCGCAATACGCGCCTGCACGCTATCCACATTTTCCAACTCGCCGTTTTTGCTGGTGATCAACCCAAGCACCACCCGCTGATGACCCGGTTTGATAAACCGTAACGGCTCAAAACCCCCGGCGCGTTCCGTGTCATACTCCAGGAAGAATGCATCCACGTTCACTTCGCCGAACAGCGTTTTCGCCACGGGTTCGTATCCGCCTTCCGAAATCCAGGTAGAGCGGAAATTCCCCCGGCACACATGCAGACCAATCACCAGATCGGCGGGTTTATCCGCCAGCGCTTGATTCAACACCTCGGCGTATATGCGCGCCAGTTGTTCGGGATCCTCGCCCCGCTCGCGGATCTGACGCTTTTGATCGTCGGAACACAGATAGGCCCATACGGTGTCATCCAGTTGCAGATAGCGGCAGCCTGCATCATAAAATGCGTGGATCGCATCGCGCCAGGTTTGCGCCAAATCGGCGAAATAGGCGTTCAGGTCGGGATAAACCCGACGGTCTATCGCCTCGCGGCCGCCGCGAAAATGCATCACGCTGGGGCTGGGAATCGTCATTTTCGCCACCGCATCCCCTGCAATGCTGTTCAGATAGCGAAAATCCTCCAGCATCGGATGCCGCGGATTAAAACTCACTTTGCCCGTGACTTTAATACCGTGCGACTTGGTCTGAATACCGTGGAACTGAATCCCCTGCTCCGCTTCATAGCGTTCAACGCCGTTCAACTGCGCGAAGAAGTCAAAGTGCCACCAGCTGCGACGCAGTTCGCCGTCCGTCACCACCTGCAAGCCGGTGGCGCGCTGCCGCTCGACAATGCGCAGGATTTCCCGATCTTCTATTTGCCGCAGTTGCAACGCATCAATCTCGCCGGCCTGATACTGTAAACGAGCCTGCTTGACGGCCGCCGGACGCAGCAAACTGCCGACGACATCGGCGCGAAACGGAGGATGTGTGTTAGCCATGATAGGTCACTCCCGGGTAGCGGTCGGCGCGCACAAGACGCGACGGCCGGCATCAATGAGGTAATGGAATATTCGTCGACCTGCCGCATGCCGGCAGACGGATTGGACATCTGGACGTCTATAATTGAGCGCTATCGTTGCACAGCGCCGCGAGCGGCGCAATGGAATATTTTTCACTGCTGGTGAAAAATATTCATTTTCATACCCCGTGCGAATTCAGCGTCGAGAGGCGCTGTCCATTGCCGCCAGACCAAGCCGGATTTCATGAATAACATTTTCCGTCAGACTGAAGGATTCGCGGTATTCTCGGCCAGAGAGGCAGGCACAATCAACCTGTTCGGCAAGGTAAAGGCAAAACGGGAACCTAAACCATCCTCACTCATGATCTCCAGACGGGCGTCATGGTGGCTCAATGCGTGTTTCACAATCGCCAGACCTAATCCACTGCCGCCGGTCTGCCGCGAGCGCGCTTTATCGACGCGATAAAAGCGTTCCGTCAAACGCGGCAAATGCTCCGCGGCGATCCCCGGTCCGTTATCGCTGACCAGAAACTGCGCGCCTGCCGGCGTTTTTTGCCAGCAAACTTCGATGCGCGTTCCCGCCGGCGTATGGTTGACGGCGTTATACACCAGATTGGAAACGGCGCTGCGCAGTTGTTCTTCATTACCGAACACCTGGAGATTTTCATTTACGCGAAAGACAATCTCGTGACGCGCCTGACTCAACGTCTGGGCCTCGCGCTGCAATACGCGCAGCATCAGCGGCATGTCGACCTTCTCGCTCAGATCGATGGCGGCGGCGGCTTCTATCCGCGACAGAGTTAGCAGCTGTTTGACTAATCCGTCCATGCGTCGCGTCTGTTCCTGCATGGTATTCAACGCCTTACTGCGCAGAGCGCCGTCCAGCGTTTCATCCTGCATCATTTCCAGATATCCCTGCAACACGGTCAAAGGCGTGCGCAGTTCATGGCTCACGTTGGCGAAAAAGTTACGCCGCGCCCCTTCCAACTGGTGCATTTGAGTAATATCGCGCGCCACCATCAGCAGTTGCCCTTCGGAATAGGGCATAATGCGAAACTCAACGTGATGGGCGTTATTCAGTTGCAGCGTTAACGGACGGCTAAAATCCTTGCCTTTCAGATAGGCGGCGAATTCAGGGTAACGCAGCAAATTGAGGATATTCTGCCCGCTGTCTTCCGGCCAGCGAAAGCTAAGCAGGTGCTGGGCCAGGCGATTACACCAGAAGATGGCGCCCTCTTCGGTGGTGATCACCACCGCATCCGGCAGCGACTCGGCTCCGCTGCGAAAGCGTTTGATCAATAACGCCAATTCGCGCCGCCGTCGCCGGTTGCGCAATTGCATCTGATACAGGCCGTAGAATAGCGGTTCCCAGCTCCAGCGCCCGGGAGGCGGCGTCATACTGCGATCGACCCACAGCCAGTAGGAAAGTTTAAGCTGATTGTAAAAGTTCCAGCAGAGTACAATCAGAACCGCTGCCAGTAAAAACCAGGGCAGATAGCCGACGATCAACCCCAACAGGAGCGCTGGCAGACAAAAGAAAGCCAGCTCCAGCGCCAGCCTCTTCCATGATAAACGTTCTAGCACGTTGATGTTTCCCCGCTACGGCAGCCTTCAATAACGCGTCGAAAAACGATATCCCGTTCCGCGAACGGTCTGCACCATTTTATCATGACCGCTGGTTTCCAGCGCTTTACGCAATCGGCGGATATGAACATCAACGGTGCGATCTTCAACATAAACGTTAGTGCCCCAAACGTGGTTAAGCAACTGTTCACGACTGTAAACCCGTTCAGGATGCGTCATAAAGAAATGCAACAGTTTAAATTCCGTCGGCCCCATATCCAGCGCAAGATCTTCCGTCGTGACCCGATGAGAGGAGGGATCCAGACTCAATCCGCGCATTTCAATCACTTCTTCAACCGCCATCGGGGAAATGCGGCGCATCACCGCTTTGATACGCGCCACCAGTTCTTTGGGCGAAAAAGGTTTGGTGATGTAATCATCCGCCCCGACCTCAAGCCCGCGCACCCGATCCTCTTCCTCGCCGCGGGCGGTCAGCATCATAACGGGGATGTCGCGCGTCAGCGCCTCGCGTTTCATATGCTTGATGAATTGCAAACCAGAGCCGCCCGGCAACATCCAGTCCAGTAACACCAGTTCAGGAAAAGGCTCCGACAATTGCATGACCGCACTGTCGTAATCTTCCGCTTCGACAGGCTGATAACCATTCTGTTCCAGTACAAAACAGATCATTTCACGAATCGGTGCTTCATCTTCCACGACCAATATGCGTCTTGCCATTGTTTATCCTGCCGTTAATCATCGTCGCTGTTAGCATGCGCAGAGCATTATGCGTCAGTTTTGTGACAGATTTATGAAAAAAATGCAGGAGCATTTTTCAACGTCACGTAGTGACGGCCCGCAGGGCGAGCCCCATGGATGGGGCGAGTAAAAAAATGCAGGAGCATTTTTCAACGTCACGCAGTGACGGCCCGTAGGGCGAGCCCCATGGACGGGGCGAGTAAAAAAATGCAGGAGCATTTTTCAACGTCACGCAGTGACGGCCCGCAGGGCGAGCCCCATGGACGGGGCGAGTAAAAAAATGCAGGAGCATTTTTCAACGTCACGCAGTGACGGCCCGCAGGGCGAGCCCCATGGACGGGGCGAGTAAAAAAATGCAGGAGCATTTTTCAACGTCACGCAGTGACGGCCCGCAGGGCGAGCCCCATGGACGGGGCGAGTAAAAAAATGCAGGAGCATTTTTCAACGTCACGCAGCATATTTTCGAGCCGATTTCCAAAGTCGGGTATTCGCAAGGACAGGCACGCCTGCGGCTGTTTATACTAGATGCCACAGCGAAGACTTATCGTTCAAGGAGTTCCATGCGTATTATCCACACCGCCGACTGGCATCTGGGGCAATATTTTTACACCAAGAGCCGTGCAGCCGAGCATCAGGCCTTTCTGCACTGGCTGATTGCTCAGGTCGAACAGCATCAGGTGGATGCGGTAATCGTCGCGGGAGATATCTTTGATAACGGCTCGCCGCCCAGTTATGCGCGGGAAATGTATTACCGCTTCGTGGTCGAGCTACAGCGCACGGGCTGTCGGCTGGTGATCCTGGGGGGCAACCATGACTCCGTCGCCACGCTGAATGAATCGCGCGATCTGCTGGCCTGCATGAATACCCAGGTCATCGCCAGCGCCGGCGGCGATCTCGAACAACAGGTGATGGTGCTGGAAACCCGTCAGGGACGGCCCGGCGCCGTATTATGCGCGATCCCCTTTCTGCGGCCGCGCGATCTGATCACCAGTCAGGCCGGCCAGTCCGGCGATGAAAAACAGCAGATCTTGCAGGATGCCATCGCCACGCATTACCACCAGAGTTACCAGTTGGCCTGCCGGAAACGCGAGGCGGCAGGGCTGCCGTTGCCCATCATCGCCACCGGTCATCTGACCACCGTCGGCGCGACCGCGTCCGACTCGGTGCGCGACATTTATATCGGTACGCTGGATGCGTTCCCGGCGCAGGCTTTCCCGCCGGCGGACTATATCGCCCTCGGGCATATCCACCGTCCGCAGCGCGTGACGAAAAGCGAACATATTCGCTACAGCGGCTCCCCTATTCCGCTGAGTTTTGACGAATTAGGCAGCGACAAATCCGTTTGTCTGGTCAGTTTTACGCCCGATCTCCCGCCGGCGATCGAGACGCTTCCGGTTCCCATGACGCAGCCGATGCAGTTGATCAAAGGCAATCTGGCCGATATAGAGCGCCAACTCGCCGACTTTCACGATTATCAGGGGGAGAAAACGGTGTGGTTGGATATTGAAATCACCACGCAGGAATATCTCAACGACATACAAAAACGCATTCAGGCGCTAACCGATGACCTGCCCGTCGAAGTGCTGTTGTTGCGCCGAGCTCGTGAACAGCACATGCAAACCATCGTGCGGCAGGAGAAGGAAACGCTGAACGAGCTGACGGTGCATGATGTTTTTGAACGGCGGCTGGCGACGGCCGACGATCTGGAGGAAAGTCGTCAACAGCGCGTGCGCGTGCTGTTCGATCAGGTTATTGAAGAATTGGCACAGGATGAGCGCGCCGAATGAAAATACTCAGTCTGCGATTAAAAAATCTCAACGCCCTGCAAGGCGAATGGAAAATCGACTTCACCCGCGATCCCTTTTCCAGCAACGGCCTGTTCGCCATCACCGGCCCGACCGGCGCGGGGAAAACCACGCTGCTGGACGCCATTTGTCTGGCGCTGTATCACGAGACGCCGCGGTTAAAAAGCATCTCCGCCAGCCAGAACGAATTGATGACCCGCAACGCCGCGGACTGCCTGGCCGAAGTGGAGTTCGAGGTCAAAGGCGTCGGTTATCGCGCGTTCTGGAGCCAGCGCCGGGCCAGAAATTCCCCCGACGGCAACCTGCAAACGCCGAAAGCGGAACTGGCGCTGATGGCTGACGGCAAAATACTGAGTGAAAAACTCACGGAAAAGCTGAGCATGACCGCCGAAATCACCGGACTGGATTTCGGCCGATTCACCCGTTCGATGATGCTGTCGCAGGGGCAATTCGCCGCCTTTCTGAATGCGGATGCCAACGACCGCGCCGAACTGCTGGAAGAACTGACCGGCACGGATATTTACGGCCTGATTTCCGAGCGCGTTTTCGACCGCCACAAACAGGCCAGAATCGCGTTGGATACGCTACAGGCGCGCGCATCCGGGATTGAGTTATTGAATGACGAGCAGCGCCAGTCGCTGGAAACGCAGTTGTCATCATTAACGCAGCAGGAGCAAGCGCTCATTGCCGAGCGAGAGCAAGTACTAACTTATCAGCGTTGGTTTGAACAACTCGCTCAGCATCAGCAATCGCTCGCCGCCGGCAAGGAGCGGCGCGACGCCGCGGAAATGGCGATCCAACAGGCGCAACCGCGGCTCGAACGTCTGGCGCAAAATGAACCGGCGGAAAAACTCCGTCCGTTCCAGCAGAACAGAGAGCGTTACCAGCAGGAATTCGCGTCGCTGTCTCAGCTTATGACCCATCTGCTGGAACAACAGAAAACGCAGCTAGCCGCGGCAACCGCGTTACGCCGACAGGAAGAGCAAGCCTTGCAGGACTTGCGTCAACACGCGGATGAGCGACAACGGCAGGAAGAGCTGATCCGCGAACGAATCATCCCGCTGGACCACCAGATAGACAGCCTGCGCCAACAAAGCGACAAGCAACGGCTAGAGCTGGAACAGGCGCAAAAACGCCGTCAGGACGAGCAGCGCAAACTGGCGCAGGCTGAAGAACAGCAGCGGCTCGCACAGCAACGAACCGAACAACTGCATCGCTATCGCCGGCAGCATCCGCATCATCAACGCTGGGGGGAAAATCTTTCCCTATGGCGGACGCAGTTTCAGCGCCAGCAACAGTTGGAAGGCGAACTGGCGACGCTGAAAGAAAAGCAGGCGAACTATGCGCAACAGGCGGAGCAACTTCATCAGCAGGCGCTTCAACTGGCTGCACAGCGCGCCGAACGGCAGCGCGAAGTCGATCAAGCAGAGCGGCGGTTCGCCGAACATCAGCAACAGCGGCAACAACAGGAAGCGCAACAGTCCACCGCCGATCTGCACCAGCAACTCAGTCAGTCCATCGCCCTGCGTCCCGCTCGTCAGCAGCTCGCCACCCTCAGCGCGCTGTTTAAGCGGCTGAACGACAACCGGCGGCAGTTGGAAACCGAGCTGACGCAAACGCAGGCGCAGCTCGAACAGTTGGACGCATTGCGCCAACAACAAAGCCAAACGTATGAACAGCGCCATCAGCATTTGATCGATCTGGATAAACATAACCAGTTGGAGCAGCGCATCGTTCAACTGGAAGAGGAAAGACGACGGCTTCAACCCGGCGAAGAATGCCCGCTATGCGGCTCGACGCACCACCCGGCCGTTGAGCGTTATCAGGCGATACAGCCCTCAGAAACGCAACAACGCTTGCAGCAGCTACGGCAGGACGTTACTGCGCTGGAAAGCGCGCTGGCGCGCACCGACGCGCAACAGGCCGCATGTCGGCAGCAGCTTCAGCAGCGACAGCAAACGCGCGCGCGTCTCGACGAGGAAGAGCAACGTTTGCTGCAACAGTGGCAAGACGTCAGTAAGCGCTTACAAGGGGACTTCGCGCCCGAACAATTCGCCGAAGTCGCCGCATGGCTGGCGCAGCGCGAAGCGCATGAGCAGCGCATGCAACAGCAAATTTCAGCAAATGAACAGATACAGCGGCAATGGCAGGAAAGTAAGGATTCACTGACCCAGGCGAATACCCAACTGCAACAGACAATGCAGCAGATAGCGCTGAACACTCAGCAGCAGAAAACGCTGAAAGCCGCGCAAACCGAACTGGCGCAGTCCCTGCAACAGACGCAGGCGCAGCAGGCGGAGCATCAGTCGGCGCTGGAAAAAAACCTGACCGCTTTCGGCCTGAGCGCGCCGGCGACGTCGGATCAATCCCTCTGGCTGACGCAGCGCGGCGAAGAATGGCGGCAGTGGAAAGAGATTGAACAGGAGGAGCAGCAACTCTCGAACCAACTGACGGCTCTGGCGGCCGAATGCCGCCACCTCACGGCATCGCTGCAAGAAAGCGAACAACAGCGACTGACATTACAACAGCAATATGAATCTCAGTTGCAAGCGCTGACGACGGCGCGGCAGCAGCGGCGACAGCTTTTTGGCGACCAACAGACCGCGGAGGTCGGCAACCAGCTGCGTCTGCGCAGCCGGCAATATGAACAGATCGCCCAGCAGGCGCAGGAACAGCGCCAACAGGCGGAATCCTCGCTGAGCCGCATCACCGGCGAATTAACCAGCATTGAACAGCAGCAAACCCGCGTCGATGCATTACGCCGACAGGCCGCGCAAGATTTCACCCAGGCTTTGCAGCGCAGTATTTTTGCCGATGAAGACGCATTCCAACGCGCACTGCTTGATGAGCAGGAAAGAAATGAACTGCGCGACTGGAAAGAAAAACTGTACCAGCAGTTGCAGCAAACCCGCGCGCTTTATCAGCAGGCGGAACAGTTGCTGGCGGCGCACCAGGAACAGCGCCCGGAAAAACTCGCGGCCGACGCCGCCCTGCCCTCAATACAGCAGGCGCTGACCGGGTTTGGCGACGCGTTAAAAACCAATCTTCAGCAGCAGGGGGAAATACGCCAGCAATTGACCACCGACCACCGCCATCGCCAGAATCAGCAGGTATTGCTGAACGAAATTGCGCAAAGTCAGCGGCACTATGACGACTGGAGCTGCCTGAACGAACTGATCGGTTCGCAAAAAGGCGATAAATTCCGTAAATTCGCCCAGGGGCTGACGCTCGATCATCTGGTCTATCTGGCTAACCTGCAACTTGCCCGCCTGCACGGTCGTTATCTATTGCAACGTCAGATCAACGACGAACTCAAATTGCAGATTATCGACACCTGGCAGGCCGACGCCATCAGGGATACCCGCACGCTGTCGGGCGGGGAAAGTTTTCTGGTCAGCCTGGCGCTGGCGCTGGCGCTCTCCGATCTGGTGAGCAATAAAACCAGCATTGACTCGCTGTTTCTGGATGAGGGTTTCGGCACGCTGGACGCCGAAACGCTGGATGCCGCGCTGGATGCGCTGGATAACCTCAACGCATCCGGTAAAACCATCGGCGTCATCAGCCACGTTGAAGCCATGAAGGAACGTATTCCGGTACAGATCAAGGTCGAAAAAATTAATGGTTTAGGTATCAGCCGCTTAGCGCCGGAGTTCGCGCTGTAGTCGGCGCGTTGAATAATGAATAATCTCATTTTATTCAACACAAAGCGGCCGAATTCGCTATTATGCCCGCTGCCTCAATGAACCTGCGTGCCAGCCGGCACGCCCAGTCAGAGATAACACCATGCTGTGGTTTAAAAATTTAATGATTTACCGCTTAAGCCGGGAAATCGCCCTCTCTGCGGATGAGATGGAAAAACAGTTAAGCGCGTTTGCTTTTACGCCGTGCGGTAGTCAGGACATGATGAAAACGGGGTGGGTATCGCCCATGGGCTCCCACAGCGATGCGCTGACGCATGTCGTCAACGGCCAGATCATCATCTGCGCGCGCAAAGAAGAGAAGATCTTGCCCTCGCCGGTCATTAAGCAAACGTTGCAGGCCAAAATCGAGCGGTTGGAAGCGGAACAACACCGCAAACTGAAAAAAACCGAAAAAGACGCGCTGAAAGATGAAGTGCTGCACAGCCTGCTGCCGCGCGCTTTTAGCCGCTTCAGCCAGGTCTGGCTGTGGGTCGATACCGTCAACGGCCTGATCATGGTCGATGCCGCCAGCGCCAAAAAAGCGGAAGATACGCTGGCGCTGCTGCGTAAGACGCTGGGGTCTTTGCCGGTTGTTCCGCTGACGATGGAAAATCCAATCGAGCTGACGATGACCGAATGGGTGCGCGCCGGCTCTCCGCCGGCGGGCTTTGCGTTACAGGATGAAGCGGAACTGAAAGCGATTCTGGAAGATGGCGGCGTTATCCGCTGTAAAAAACAGGATCTGGTTTGCGATGAGATTGCCGTTCACATTGAAGCCGGCAAGTTGGTCACCAAACTGGCGCTGGACTGGCAGGAACGGGTTCAACTGGTACTGGCGGATGACGGTTCGCTGAAACGTCTGAAGTTTTCCGATACCCTGCGCGAGCAAAATGACGATATCGATCGGGATGATTTTGCCCAGCGTTTCGATGCCGACTTTATTCTGATGACCAGTGAACTGGCCGCGCTGATCGCCAATCTGATCGAAGCGCTAGGCGGAGAAGCCCAGCGCTAACCCGCCATTTTACGCTGAAATAAAGCCCGCCGCGGCGGGCGTTATGATTACACTTTGAAGTGGCCGATGACCGCCGTCAAATCGTCGGCCTGAGACTGCAACGCCGCGGATGCCGCCGCTGACTCCTGCACCAGCGCCGCATTCTGCTGCACCATCGAATCCAACTGCGCGACCGCCTGGTTGATTTCATGAATGCCGCGCATCTGTTCATCGGCCGCATGGGTGATCTCGGACATCACCGTCGTGACCGTCGATACCCCGCCGACAATTTCATTCATGGTGCTGCTGGCCTGACGCACCTGCGTCGAACCGGCCGTCACGCTGGTCACGGTCGATTCAATCAGCGCTTTAATCTCTTTCGCCGCCTGCGCGCTGCGCTGCGCCAGATTACGCACTTCTCCGGCGACCACGGCGAAACCACGCCCCTGCTCGCCGGCCCGCGCCGCCTCCACGGCCGCATTCAGCGCCAGGATATTCGTCTGAAAGGCGATGCCGTCAATCACGCCGATAATATCGCCGATTTTGCCGGATGCCGCCACGATATCCTCCATGGTGACAATCACATCGGACACCACTTTTCCGCCGACCCCGGCCTCTTTCGCCAGCGTCAGGGATTTTTCATTAACCTGCCGGGCAGACCCGGCGGACTGCGTAACGGCCGCGGAAATCTGCTCTAATGCCGCCGCCGTTTGCTGAATACTGGCTGCCGCGGACTCGGTGCGCGACGACAGGTCGTTATTCCCGGCCGAGATTTCATCCGCCGCCAGCTGCAACGAGGCGCTGATATCGCGGATCTGCGCCATCACCTGACCGAGCTTATCGATAAAGAGATTGAATGAGCGCGCGATCTGCGCGACCTCGTCATGTCCTTCATCCGGCAGGCGCTGCGTCAAATCATTGTTGCCGTGACTGATGTCGTCCATCGCGTCACGAATCAGCAGCAAGCGCTTCAGCGTCGAGGTGATCATGACGCCGACGACCAGCGAGCCCAGTAAGGCGATCACCAGCAGCGTACTCAGCGAGGTCACCAGCAAAGAGCGCATCCCCGCGGTCGCTTCGGCTTTGTCCAGCGCCACCAGCATCTGCCAGTCTGTGCCGCGAATAGGCTGAGCGAGCACCAGTTTCGTTACGCCGTTGAAATCAATGGCAAGCGGCCGCGTTGCCGCCGTCAATGCGTTCAAATCGATATCCGGTGCGATCTCGGCAATCTTTTTCAGCGTCAGCGCGGCATCCGGGTGCGCGATAATCGTGCCGTCCCGGCCTATCAGCACCCCAAAGCTGGCAGGCGTGGGGTTGATTGACTTCACGTTTTCAATCACGTTTTGCATCGTCACGTCGCTGCCCAGCACCCCTTTGAGCGAACCGCCCTCCGTTACCGGCGCGGCAAAGGAGACGATCAGCTCTTTGGTCGACACATCGACGTAAGGCGCGGTGACAATAGGCTTTCCTTCTTTGACCGCCTGCTGATACCAGGGACGGATGGTGGGATCGTAATCGGCGGGGATGCCGACGGCATCGGAGAATTTCGCCGTTTTGTTCTCATAACCCATGTAGACGTTCAGAAAATCACCGGCCGCGGCAATTTTCTGGAATACGGCAACAGGATTATCGTCGGTGAGTACGCCGTCGTGCAGCGACGTCACCATCAATGTTTTGGCCGCGACCCAATCGCCAATCGCCATGCTATGGCTGTTGGCGACGGAATGCAGCAAATTGTCGATGGATTTCTCATTCGCATTATTTACGATGGTGTAATTAAGCAACGTGTTAATTGTCAGCGACAGCACCACAATCGTTGTACAAACTGCCAAAATTCGGGCTCGGGTCGTTTTTAGCATCGGAGGCTCTCAACATGCAAAGGGAATGCAAATCATAACGGCACAATAAAATGAAACTTGAGACAGCCGGTAAAACAGCGCGTTGATTAAAACGGCGAATTGACAATAAAGGCGTGGCGCGTTATCGCGTATTAAAAACAAAAAGCAGTCATTAAATATAACCCGAGATAAAACATTGGGTTATCTTTCCAGAAAAATGACTATTTTCAGTGAAAACCGTTTCATTGCTGGTATAAGAAATCACTATTTATACCCGGCATACTTCAAGCCGCAGGCGCGCTGTTCAAAACGACGACGTTTGTCGTGCGACGCGAATTATTTAAGGTAAGTAAGATAAAGAGCGCCGAACTTACTCCTTTATTCTCTGGCTAACCTCATCGGCCTGGTAATAATTAAACTTTAGGATGTTTTTTTAATTGACTGATTTTTTATATTATAAAAATAATATAAAAAGTAAAAAGGCTGCTTTACCCGAATAAAGCAGCCCTTATTTGTAGATAATATCAGGTGGCCGAAACCGCCCCGGTCAACTACAGATACTTACATAAATAGGATGTGGGTTCCGCCGCTTCCACATTGAATTCGCTTTGCCCCGGAACAGCAAACGAATCGCCGGCGGTGAACAACTGCCAGTCGGTTCCGCCCGGCAATAATACCTTCAGCGCGCCGCTGATTACCGTCATCTCTTCAGGCTGACCCGTGCCGAACGTATATTCCCCTGCTTCCATAACGCCGACACTGGCGCGGCCAATGCTATCGCTGTCAAAACCAATAGACTTTACTTTCCCGGCAAAATACTCATTTACATTCAGCATGGCTGAGGCACCTATCGTCGAAAAAATTCATCATAAAAGGAGGTTGAGCCGCTGTCACTCTCTATTCGGCGATAAGTACGGCTTATCCGGTGAAATAACCTGCCAGCGGCAGGCGCGGTATCCAAATAATATGACGCTAGGCTATCGATAAACGCAGAATCTGCATGACATTCGCGACGACGGCGCGCGGATCCTGCGCCGCATCAATAATATGGTGAGCCACGCTCTGGTAAAGCGCCTCGCGCGACGCCAGCACTTCGGCCATTTCTTCGGCGATGGGGCGCCCGGTCAGCGTTGGCCGCTGATGCGCCTGCGGGCTATTTACCAGACGTTGAGCCAGTAATTCGGCGGGAGCCCGCAGATAGATCACCGAACCGTTGTCGTTCATGAATCGCCGGTTTGCCTCCGCCAGCACCATGCCGCCGCCGGTGGCGATCACGCGATCGGGTTTTGTCACATCCTGCAACGCCAGGCTTTCCCGCCGGCGAAAGCCATGCCACCCTTCCTGCTCGACAACCTCGGCAACCGTCATCTTGCTATTCTGTTGCATAAAAATATCGGTATCGACGAAGTCATACCCTAACGCTTGCGCCAGTTGTTTTCCTATCGTGGTTTTACCACAACCTCTGGCACCAACCATAAAAATGGGTCGTGTCATCTAATGATGTTTCCTTATTTTCACCAAGCTCGTACTGAACAACATCATTCTGCTATCGGATAGACGGTTATTATACCCAATAGATTTCAGGATGAAGGGATATAGACGAATGGCTGAATCATACCGAGAAAACTCGGCAATATGAAAGCCGCTTCTTAAAACAGAAGGCCCCGCAATAGATAACGGGGCCATCATCTTTTATCCGCAACGAATATCAGTAGCGATGGAAATATTCCTGAATCACCGCCGGGTTCGAGCTTTTCGTCAGCGCCAGCATCAGCAAAATACGTGATTTAGCCGGGTTGAGCGAATCGGAAACCAGACCGGGCTGCGCGGCGTCCGGCGGCACAATGCCGCTGCCGGTGCGGCTGGAGCGAACGACCACAATACCTTTGCTTTGCGCTTTACGAATGCCGGCGTCGCTGCGTTTGGACACCGTGCCTGCCCCCATGCCGGCATACACAATGCCTTTCACGTCGTGAGCGATGGCCGCGTCATACATGTATTCCGGATCGTCCTGATAGCCATAAATAATATCCACTGTCGGCAGTTTTTCCAGTTTGGCGATATCGAAAACGGAACGGGTGGTGTGAATTTTATCCAGCCGATTGTGGAAATAGACTTTATCGCCGATGATGACGCCCAGATAGCCTTCTTCAGGCGCTTTAAAGGTATCCAGCGTCGAAGCATTGGTTTTGCTGATAAAACGGGCGGAACCGATCCGGTCGTTCAGCACCACCATAACGCCACGGCCGCGCGCGTTTTTATCCGCCGCCACTTTAACCGCGCCGTACAGGTTCATCGGGCCATCCGCGCTGATTGACGTCGCCGGACGCATCGCCGCCGCGAAAACCACCGGTTTGTCGCTCTTCACCGTCAGATTCAGAAAGTAAGGGGATTCATCCAGCGTGTCGGTACCATGCGTGATGACGACGCCATCCACATCGCTGCGCGCCAGCAGTTCATTGACCCGTTTGCTCAGCTTCAGCAAAACATCGCTGGTCATGTTCTCGCTGCCGATATTGGCGATCTGCTCGCCGCTGATATCGGCCAGCGTTTTCAGCTCCGGCACCGCCTGAATCAACGTATCCACGCCCAACGCGCCGGCTTTATAGCCCGTGGTTTGCGTATTCGCCGCGGCGGATCCCGCAATCGTTCCGCCGGTCGCCAGGATCACAACGTGAGGCAAGTTTTCCGCCGCCGTCGCCAGCGTAGAAAAACAAACAAAAACGATCACCAACAGAGAGTTAAATATCCTTTTCATAACCTGTATAACCCAATATGTTAAAACGGCAGGCTTCCTGAAACCGCGTTATCCATTTCTGAACGCCGCCGGTGAGTGATAAACGATCGTCCGTCGGCGACGTGGCCGACATCGGCGCTTATGATGCCCCAGCGCCGCATGGCTGTATAGCTTTTGCCATAAAATCATTGATATAGGTCATGAGTCAGCGCCAGGCGATAACGTAAACGCCGGCCCATGCGGGGCCGGCGGAAGGATAGAAAAGTCACGTATTTTCAATCTGTTGCGGAAGGTTGCGATATCCGCCAGCGCGGACATCGCGATCGTCGTTATTCCTGTTTCAATTCGGGAAACAGAATGCGCTTTAACGCCAGTTCAACGCCGCGCACTTCCGCCAGCCCTTTCAGGCGGCCGATCGCCGAATAACCGGGATTGGTTTTCTTTTTCAGATCGTCGAGCATTTGATGGCCGTGATCCGGCCGCATCGGGATCGGACGACGATCCCCGGCTTTCTGCCGGCGCAGTTCTTCCGCCAGGATCGCTTTCACCACGGCCACCATATCCACATCCCCTTGCAAATGGGCGCCTTCGTGGAAAGTTTTGGGGTTTTGTTCGCGGCAGGTCGCTCGCAGGTGGGTAAAATGGATACGATCGCCGAAGGTTTCGATCATCCGCACCAGATCGTTATCCGCCCGCACGCCATACGAGCCGGTACACATGGTAAAACCGTTATTGATGCTGTCGACGGTCTGTTTCAGCCAGCGCATATCGTCAATGGTCGACACCACGCGCGGCAGGCCAAGGATCGGACGCGGCGGATCGTCCGGGTGGATCGCCAGACGGATCCCCACCTCTTCCGCAACCGGCACAATCTGCTGTAAAAAATATCCCAGATGCGCGCGCAATCCGGCGTGATCGATGCCGTCATATTCCGCCAGCCGGGCGCGGAACTGATCCAGCGTGTAACCCTCTTCCGCGCCCGGCAGCCCGGCGATGATATTGCCGGTCAGACGCGCAATATCCTCCTCGCTCATGGCCTTGAAATACGCCGCGGCCTGCGCCTGCTCTTCCGCCGTGTAATCCCGCTCCGCGCCGGCGCGTTGCAGGATGTGCAACTCAAAAGCCGCGAAGGCGATCTGATCGAAACGCAGCGCTTTGGCGCCGTTCGGCAGTTGATACTCAAGATCGGTTCTGGTCCAGTCCAGCACCGGCATGAAGTTATAGCAAACGGTATCAATGCCGCACTGCGCCAGATTGCGCAGCGACTGCTGATAGTTCGCGATATGCCGTTGGTAATCGCCGGTCTGGGTTTTAATCTCTTCATGTACCGGCACGCTTTCCACTACCGACCACACCAATCCTTTCGCCTTTAATTCCGCTTGGCGCTTTTCAATTTCGTCAATCGACCACACTTCCCCATTGGGAATGTGATGCAGCGCCGTCACCACGCCTGTGGCCCCGGCTTGCCGGATATCGTCAAGCGATACCGGATCTTTCGGGCCGTACCAACGCCAGGTTTGTTCCATACAGAGTTACCTTTTCGCTATAGCCATTGTTGATATCAGAGCAAGTTTATATCAGGCCGGATTCATGTCAGACCAATTCTCAAAGAAATACAACCAGAGCCTACATCAACAGCTTTTAGTGTCAAATTAAATAGTAAATTGGTTGATCCGTTACACAAAAATCACCTATTTTGGACAAACAAATTCTCTTTTCAGGCGTTAAGTCTTACATTATCTACTGAAAAAGACGCCATAATGTGTATTTTTCATCCATGCACGCATTTTGGTCTGATAGGTTTGCATTTCCAACGGCGGACAAACCGCTTTATGGCAAGGGAAAGAGACTCAGAGAACCCGTATGAAAACGACTATCGCTGGAAAAAACACATTGCATGACCCCCTGACTGGCGAAGAGGACAACATCGCCAACGTCGCTTTACCTGATGAGGTTCAACAACCGCGCTACGATCGCAAGATCCTGAAAAGCCGCATCGTACATATCGGCTTCGGCGCTTTTCATCGTGCTCATCAGGCGCTGTTGACCGACCGCGTTCTTAATCGCCAGGGAGGCGACTGGGGCATCTGTGAAGTCAGCCTGTTCGGTAATGAGAACCTGTTTAACAGCCTGAGACGACAGGCGCATCGTTACAGCGTATTGGAAAAAGGCGCTAACGCGAATCGGGCCGTCATTATCGGCGCGGTCAACGAATCGCTGCATGCCCGTCTGGAAGGCATCACCGCCGTGATAGAAAAACTGGCCGAACCGCAGGTCGCCATCGTCTCGATAACCATTACGGAAAAAGGCTACTGCATCGACCGCAGCAGCGGAAAACTGGATCGGGAAAATGCGCTCATCAAGATGGATCTGGATACGCCGGATGCGCCGGCTTCCGCGCCGGGCGTGCTGGTGGAAGCGCTGCGCGTGCGCCGGGAACGCGGCCTCGCGCCTTTTACCATTCTTTCCTGCGATAACATGCCGGAAAACGGGGAGGTGGTGAAAAGCGCCGTCCTCGAACTGGCGGCCCTCAGAGACGGCGAATTAGCGACATGGATTGCCGCCCATAGCGCGTTCCCGAATACCATGGTCGATCGTATCGTGCCGGCGGCCACGCCGGAAACCTTGCAGCAGATTGCCGACGCGCTGGGCGTCTACGATCCCTGCGGGATTGCCTGCGAGCCGTTTATCCAGTGGGTGGTGGAAGACAAATTCGTCGCCGGTCGCCCCGACTGGGATATCGCCGGCGTACAACTGGTCGACGATGTGCTGCCGTTCGAGGAAATGAAGTTACGCATGCTGAACGGCAGCCACTCTTTTCTCGCCTATCTCGGCTATCTGGCGGGCTATCAGCACATCAATGACTGCATGACGGACGACCATTACCGCCGGGCGGCCCGCCGCCTGATGCTCAATGAGCAGGCGCCGACGCTGCGGGTTGCCGGCGTCGATCTGGCGGACTACGCCAATCAGCTGATTACCCGTTATGAAAACCCGTCGCTGCAACACCGCACCTGGCAAATCGCGATGGACGGCAGCCAGAAACTGCCGCAGCGGCTGCTGGACTCGATCCGCTGGCACATCAGCCACGGCAGCGATTATCGCTGCCTGCTGCTGGGCGTCGCCGGCTGGATGCGCTACGTCGGCGGCGTTGACGACGCCGGGCAGACCATCGATGTGCGCGACCCCATGGCCGAGCGGCTTCAACAGATCGTCGACGCGACCGAGGACGGCGAGCCCCGCGTGCGGGCGCTGCTGACGCTGAACGCCGTATTTGGCGACGCGTTGCCGCAAAATGAAACCTTCGTTAACCAGCTGATTCAGGCATACGCCGCGCTTCAGCGGCACGGCGCCAAAGCCGCGGTTGCCGCTTTGTTATAGTTCAGTATGGGCCAGCCGACCAAGCCCGACCGGTTCGGGCTTGATGATAATGGGCGACGACGGCGGAAATCGGTCAGGACTCCAGGCGGGAAGGAACGGATTCAAACAGGTAACCGTCGAACGCCGGATCGTCGATATTGGAGATCTCCAGCAGCTTATCTTTCACATTTTCCAGATGCAGCCACATTTCCTGACGCGCCGTTTTCGCATCCCGCCGCGATACCGCCCGCAGGATTTTCTGATGGTCTTCCAGCCACTGCCGCTGATAGCTGAAATCATCGGTATGGGAATGGATGCCCTGCCACATCGGGCTGCGTTTGCGCGCCTGCCACACTTCATACACCATATTGGCCAGCACGCTGTTTTGGGTGGACTGCGCCAACAGGCAATGAAACTGCTCGTCCGCGCTCTCATCCACGCTGCCGTTTTCCAGAGAAAGCCTCTCCTGCTCAATGGCCTGACGCATCTTGACGATATCGCTCTTGGTGGCCTGCATCGCCGCAAACGCCGCCACTTCGCTCTCCAGCAGTTGACGCGCCTGCAACAGTTCAAACGGGCCGTAACCGCTGTCGGCGGCGTTATCCTTTTCCCGCTCGTCGGGGATCTGTATCACATAAACGCCGGAACCCTTGCGCACTTCAATCAGTTTTTCCAGTTCCAGCATGATCAGCGCTTCGCGCACGACGCTGCGGCTGACGCCATAGGCCTCGGCGATATCGCGTTCAGGAGAAAGACGATCGCCGATCTGATATTTCCCATTCAGAATTTCCGCGCGGATGTTACCGCCTATTTGCTGATATAACCGCATATCACCCCGTTCCTTCATCCATTCCACTACCGCAGCCATTAATTGGCAGGACCAATAACGCAACAAGTCATCCAATTTGGATGGAGTATAACATAATGCCGTTCCTGCCACGCGTTGTCATTATTCGTTCATAAACATCGGCTATTTTTTACCGTTAAGGATGATCAGCTTTTAAAACAGGGCCCATGACTTCTCTATCCGTCTCACGCGATCAAAACTATCTCTGGGGGCCGACCAAGGCGCTGGATCTCTGCATTCCGGTTCCCGTCGTTTCTCCCACCACCGATAACGCCGCGGTATTGCAGCTCTTCAGTAAAAACAAGGAGCTGGTCAGCCTGCCGGTGGTGGAAAACGGCCGCCCCTTCGGGCTCATCAGCCGCCATATCTTCATGTCGCAAATGTCCCGCCCTTTCTATCACGAGCTGTACGATAAAAAGAGCTGCATCGCTTTTATGGATAAAAACCCGCTGATTGTCGATGCGGCGTCCTCGTTGAATGACGTGGCCGCGCAAACGGTGATCATCGGGGATAAATCGCTGACGGACGGCTTCATCATTACGGAAAATGAGCGATATATCGGCATCGGACTCGGCATCGATCTGATCAAGGCGGTTTCCGACATGCACTCGCAGCAGCATTTGCAGATCATGCAAAGCATTGAATACGCCAGAGTGATCCAGGAAGCGATGCTGACCACGTCACGACGCGCGATGTCCGGCTCGCTGACGGACTGGTGTCTGATATGGGAGCCGCGAGACTGCGTCGGCGGAGACTGCTATTACTTTAAAACCTATCAAAACGGCTGGCTGGCCGTGGTCGCGGACTGTACCGGACATGGCGTCCCCGGCGCGTTCATGACCCTGATTTTCGCCTCGGCGCTGGAACAGGCGCTGACGCAACATGGCCCGGAGATGCCCGACCGATTGCTACAAAGCATCAACCGCCATATCAAGGATACCCTGGGCCAGCGCAGCGAAAAGCGGCATCAGCCCGCCTCGAACGACGGCTGCGACGCCATCCTGATCTTCTGCGATACCACGAAAAATACCCTCGTCTGGGCCAGCGCCCATATGGCCGCCTTTGTGCTCAAACAGCGAACGGGCCAGTTGGAGGCGCTCGCCGCCGACCGCACGGGCGTCGGCTATACCGACACGCCCTACGATTACCGTTGGCCTTGTCATCGGTTAGCGCTGGACGACAACGACCTCTTTTTCACCACCACCGACGGTCTGACCGACCAAATCGGCGGCGAGCGGCAGACCATGTTCGGCAAACGCCGGCTCCAGGCGCTGCTGCTGAGTCAGCGGCAGCGGCCCATGCAAGCCCTCGCCGAACAGTTGCTTCAGACGCACAGGGACTATCAGGGCGATCAGGTAAGGCGGGATGACCTGACCTTTTGGGGCTTCCGACATTGTTCGACATTGATTTAATCAGGTGAATCGGGATTATGCCAGAGACCAAATACGCCGAATTTTTCGACTCCACGCATCAACGCGATATCACGTTGTATTACGTCGGGTATTTTTCGCAAAACATCATCAGCTCGCTGGCTGAAACCGTGCGCTTGCAGCTTGAAAAGCAACAGGTGCCGGCCGGCGTGCGCCGCAAGCTATTCTCCGCGTTTGTTGAAATGGTACAGAACATCACCCGCTATTCAGCCGCGCCTTTAACCGCCGCCGACCAGACGCATGAAGTACGCCACGGCTCGGTGTGCGTCGGTCATGAAAACGGGAAATATTTTTTACTTTGCGCCAATCAGGTTCACCCCGACGATATTGAAAAACTGCGCGTCCGGCTTGAACCGTTGCGTTACATGACCCTTGATGAAATCAAACTCGCCTATAAAGCCTCTCTGCGCGATGAAACGCCGGCCTGGAGCAAAGGGGCGGATATGGGATTACTGACCGTTGCGCGCGATGCCAGCGAACCGTTGCAGTTCACCTTTCGGGTGGATGCGCTAACAGGGCTGTCAACGTTTTATCTGAAGGCGATCATCTGAAATGGCGAACACTATTCATATGGAAAATCTCCACATCGCAGGGACGCCCTGTACACCAACCGTCGATTTTTACTTTGATACGCATCGGCTTTCCCTGGCCGGCGAATCCTACCCTGAAAACGCGGCGGCGTTTTATCGCCCGTTGCTTGAACGGCTTCAGGATTATCTCCGGCTGTTAACGGCAAAAAGCGCCGCCGCACAGGCGGACGCGCCGTCGACCATCGAATTCCATGTGTCGCTGGTTTACTTCAACAGTTCCAGCACCAAAATGCTGTTCAGCCTGTTTAACGCGCTGAACCAGGCGGCGGAACAGGGACTGCCGATTACGTTGCACTGGTATTACGACAAAGACGACGACATTGCGCAAGAATTCGGTGAAGAGTTGCACATCGATTTTCCCGCGCTTGACTTCCACAGCCATGTTCTGGAGTAACCGACTATGCGTGCGTTTGAATTGTTCACGCCGGAATACGATATTCTCATCGCGACGCGCAATGTCGCCAACCAGCAGAATATGCCGGCCGAAGTCTATCGGGATACGCTGCTGACGCTGACCGAGCACTACCAACGTCTGGTCAGGGAATCGCACCGGCTGATTTCCCGCAGCGACCGCGCAGAAAGGGAATTGAATCGTCTGAACGCGCAACTGCACAAACTGGCGGACGAACTGGAATACAAAGCCAGCCACGATCCGTTGACCAACGTTTATAATCGCGGCGCGATCATTGAGCGCGTCAATCAGACGCTGAAACGCAATCAGGCCGCGCTTATCGTATTGGATATCGACCACTTTAAACGGGTCAACGACGCTTTCGGCCACCCTACGGGAGATGCCGTGATCTGCGCGCTGACGTCACGGGTGCGGGAGGTGCTCAAGGGGAGCGGCAGCGTAGGCCGGGTGGGCGGCGAAGAGTTCACGATTTTGCTGGATGACTTCGCCCTTGAACAGGCCGTCGCTATCGCCGAGCGTATCCATTACAGCCTGAATGACGCCCCGCTGCCGGTTTTGCCCCAGCAGACGGTAACGGCCAGTTTCGGCGTGAGTTGGGCGCCGTCCCAAACCTGCTTTGATACGCTCTATGGTTCAGCGGATGCGGCGCTCTACAGGGCAAAGAATCGGGGCCGGAACTGCGTTGAATATCAGTAGGCGCCGCCCAGTCTGGCGCGAGCGACCGCTTCGCCGAGCTGCCACACCGCCATCGCATAATGGGTGCTGTGGTTATAACGGGTAATCGCGTAAAAGTTGGGCAAGCCGTACCAGTATTGATAGCCGCTGCCGATGTCCAGACGCAACAGGCTGGCCTCGGCATAACCGCCCAGCGTGCTCAGCGGTTTTAACCCGGCGGCCTGCAACTCGGCGAGCGAGTAACGCGTATTGAAGCCGTTTTTCAGCCCCGGCGCCTGACCCAGCGCGGGTACGGCCACCAGACCGTCCTTGACCCAGCCATGCGCTTTAAAGTAGTTGGCGACGCTGCCGATGGCGTCCACCGGATCCCACAGATTGACATGGCCGTTGCCGTCGAAATCGACCGCATAGTTTTTAAACGATGACGGCATGAACTGGCCGTATCCCATCGCGCCGGCGTAAGAACCGCGCAGGCTGAGCGGATCGTTTCCTTCCGTTCGGGCCATCAGCAGGAAGGTTTCCAGCTCGCCGGTAAAGTACTCGGCCCGACGTGGATAGTCGAAAGCCAGCGTCGCCAGCGCATCAATAATGCGGGTTTTCCCCATCACCCTGCCCCAGCGGGTTTCCACGCCGATAATGCCGACGATGATCGCCGGCGGCACGCCGTAGGTTTCCCAGGCGCGTTGCAGCGCATCCTGATACTGGTTCCAGAAAACCACGCCGTTTTGCACGTTATCCGGCGTAATGAATTGGTTGCGATAGCGCAGCCAGGCGCCGTTAGGAACGGACGGCCCCGGAACCGCCGGTGTGGGGGCTTGTTTGTCCATCAGCCGCAAGACCCAGTCCAGACGCTGCGTCTGGGCCAGCACATCATGCAATTGCCGACGGTCGAAGCCGTGTTCATTCACCATTTTATCGACAAAGCGACTCGTCGCCGGATTAAACGCGAAATCACCGCTCAACAGATGCCCCGTATGAGCGGGCTCCAGCAAAAAACCGCCTTTGAAAGGGTTGCCCTGAGGCGCTGGGGGCGGCGGCGTCGGTTTACTGCTACAGGCTGAGAGGAGCGCAAACACTGGAAGAAGAGAGGCCAAATGACGCATCAGATATCCGTGTCACCGAGTGAGAGAAAAGTAACCGTTATGGTAAAGCATTGCCCGACGCGAAAAAACTGAAATCTGCGTCCCGACTCGGTGGGATACGGGACGCGTCTGAGCGTTAGTTTTTCTTCACAAACTCAGATTTCAGCTTCATCGCGCCAAAACCGTCAATCTTGCAATCGATGTTGTGATCGCCTTCGACAAGCCGAATGCCCTTAACGCGCGTGCCGATTTTCAGCGACGAAGAACTTCCTTTAACTTTCAAATCCTTAATGATAGTTACGCTATCGCCGTCCGCCAGCAGATTGCCGTTGGCGTCTTTGACGATCAGCCCGTCTTCTTCAGCCGCTGAATCACCGCCCAATGCCCATACATGCCCACACTCCGGACAGTTCAGTAGTTCGTTGTCCTGCCAGGTATATTCAGAGTTGCATTTAGGACAATTAGGTAGCTGTTGCATGATAAAATTCCTGAAAATGTAAAAAATGAGATAAAAAACCAATAAAATCAATAACACTGTTGCCAGCTACGGCTATTTTAACGTTTTATTCGCGCGGAGAGTAGCCATCTCTTGGGCCGGCGTTGGATCACTTCACTATTTTGCCGTCATGCAAAATGAACATGACTTTGCCGTCCCAGAACTCGGCGATAAAGATATCCTCTTCCTTAAGTCCATGACTGGCCAGTTGCTGTTTAAGCCAGTCTTCGTCTTTTTCTATTTGCTGCTCCAACTCGTCATGCCGGATCCTGCCGTCTTTCATAATGATCACGGACGGCATTTTCGCGTCGCCGCAAACCACGGTAAGTTGACCGCTGGGCTCTATTTGGGCATAGCTGACCTGCTGGAATGAATTGATTCCCTGAGCATGAAGTTGAGAGGCGACATTCAGGATATCGATTTTATTTTTTCTGCGCAGGATATTATCCATCAGAAAACGCCCTTTCTTCACAATCGGCAACGGATCCCCGATGGCGATAGAGCGGAATAAATGAACATGTTTACTAAAGGCATTCAGCAACGATATCAGCCCGACGCCGATAAAAAGCACAATGATATATTGATGCAGCGGTATGCTGTCGCTGTAGATAACCCCGCCGATAATGCCGCCGAGAACAAAGTTGCCGATAAAATCAACCGGCGTCATCTGCGAAAGCTGGGTTTTACCTGAAAGATTCAGGTGCATAATGACAATAACGAAACCAATAACAAATTTTACCAATACGAAGCCGTAATATCCCATATATCTCTAACCCATCTTTTAACGGTATTTCCAATCAACACCGGAAAATAAAAAATCGCCATTTAAATGACGGCGTTCGCCGGCGGGTTATTCCCTGGCACGGATTAACCACGTCGGCATGATGGTTATAGATGAAGATCGGCGATTGTGCCGGATTTTTTGTGGCTTCACATCATCATGACGCGTAAAAACGTCAACGAGGTTTCCTGCTCAAGCCGGGTTAGGCGTTGATACAGCGCGTCGGCATCCGCCAGCCCCGCGCAGCAGTCGGCAAACTTGCGCCGGCGATCGGCATCGCTGAACGGGTCGCTGATATCGCCTTTCGCCGTTAAGCGCTCGGCGCTCAGTATGCGGCCGTCTTTGAGCGCGATCGTCACCCTATGCGGCAGATTGTCATTTTCCTCTTCCTCCGCCGCGCTCCAGCTCGTCATCCTCACCCGCGCCAATTTGTCCGCCGCCGCCTGTCGGGCCACTTGCCGAGGCGTAAAGTCCGCGACGCTCAGCGCCCCTTTCTCCAAAAGAACGCAGACGCAATAAGGCATGGAAAAACGCGCCTGCATCTCATCGTTCGGCAAGGGATAAGCCAGATTACGTTGGTTGGCGATGCCGACTTTCGCCTCGACTTGCAGCACATCGTCGACGCTAAACGCGTGCTGCGCCTGCAAATCGCCGATAGCATCGAGGATGCGGTGCGTCGATCCGCAGCAAGGGTGTTTTTTCGGCAGGACGCCGACGGTTTCAATCACGTTTTTCGTCCGGGTCAGCCAGCATTCGATCTGCGCGGGCTGAAAATGCCGACCGGCGAATAGCTGATAAAATCCCTGCTCGCCTTCAATAATATCCAGACGACCGGACATGCCGGCGGCGGCCAGCTCGACGGCATCCACCGCATTGCGCGCGGCCATACCCGCATGGAAGGGTTTCAACGGCGTGCCGAACTGGCCTTTCACCCCGCCGGCCAGGCTGACGGCGATACTCAGCGCCCGGGCGATGCCCTGTTCATCCAGCCCTTTCAGCCAGGCGACGCCGGCGGCGGTGCCGATGCAGCCCACGGTAGAGGTGCCGTGCCATCCCGCCGTGTAATGCGATGAACCGACCACCGACCCGACGAACGCCTGCGCCTGCAAACCGATCAGATAAGCCTCGATCAGATCGGCGCCGCCGCGCTTTTCCGCCAGTCCCGTCGCCAGCAACGCCGGCACCAGCACCGCCGATGCATGACTCATGCCCGGCGTAAAATTATCATCGTAGTCGATGGCGTGCGCCGCGGTGCCGTTAATCAGCGCGTCCACCGCCGTCGGCCGGGGCTGGTAGGCCGCCCACGCCTGCCGTACCGCGCGGCTGGAGAAGTCGTTATGTCCGGCGTACAGACACGCCAGCGTATCAATGATCGCCTCGCGCGCAAGTTGTCCGGCAGCCTGGCTAAACGGCGGTTTGCGCACGCACCAGGCGGCGATAGCTTCAATCACCGTCATCGTTTGTCCCCTGAGAATATTGATTAAGTCGCCGCGATGGCGGCGCGTTACGCCTCGCTGGCGGCGAGAAAATGCCGGGTATAGGCTTCGCGCGCGTCTCCCCGCCGCAGGGCGTCCGCGCTCAGCTCTTCCAGCAATTTGCCCTGATGCATAATCGCCACCCGCTGGCAAAGGTGGGTCACCACCGCCAGATCGTGCGTCACCATCAGGTAGGTCAGTTTGCGTTGCCGGCGCATGCCGGCGAGCAGGTTGAGAATTTCGGCCTGTACCGACACATCCAGCGCCGAGGTGGGTTCATCCAGCAGCAGCACGGAAGGCTCCATGATTAACGCCCGGGCGATCGCCACGCGCTGACGCTGACCGCCGGAGAGCTGATGCGGATAGCGATAACGAAAGGCATCCGACAAACCGACGGCGTTCAGCACCTCGCTGATGCGCGCCTCGTGGCGATCCAGCCCATGCAGTTGCAGCGGTTCGCGCAGCGTGCTGTACACCATCTTGCGCGGATGGAGCGAGGCGTAGGGATCCTGAAACACCATCTGCACCTGGCGATAAAAGGCTTTATCCCGCACCGGATGCTGCTCGCGGTTGGCGAACAGAATCGCCCCCTGATAATCGCTATTCAGTCCGGCAAGGGCGCGCAGAATGGTGGACTTGCCGCAGCCGGATTCGCCGATCAGCCCGTAGCTTTCGCCTTCCGCCAGCGTAAAGCTGACATCGCTGACCACCTGCCGCCGCATCACGCCCTCACCAAAGGCGATATTCAAATCGACGACTTCCACGCTGCGCTGTGAGGCTGGAATGATCATAAGGCGACTCCATTACGGTAGCTGGGGCCGGTCAGCCAGTCCGGATCGCGCGTCGGCACGCTCAGGGTCGCCACCGGATGATGCAGCCGCGGCTGGCTGGCCAGCAGGGCCTGGGTATAGGGATGACGGGCTTCATGCAGACGGCTGGCGAGGATCTCTTCCACTACGCGCCCGGCGTACATCACCAGCACGCGATCGCAAAAGCGCGAAACCAGATTCAGGTCGTGGGTGATAAACAACAAGCCGGTATTACGCCGGGCCAACTGCTCGTCCAGGATCGACAGCACCTGCTGGCGCACGGTAACGTCCAGCGCGGAAGTCGGTTCATCGGCGATGATCAAATCCGGCTCCGGGATCAGCATCATGGCGATCATCACGCGCTGTCCCATGCCGCCGGAGATCTCGTGCGGGTAGCGCTCAAAGACATTTTCACAGTCGCGAATATGCACCGACGCCAGCATCGCCAACGCTTTTTCACGCGCGATCTTGCCACTGACGCGCGTATGCAGACGATAGGCCTCGGTGATCTGATGGCCGATGCGCATCAGCGGGTTCAGCGAAAATTTGGGATCCTGCAAAATCATCGAAATGCGATTGCCGCGGATGGCGCGCATCTGCTTTTCGCTGGCGTTCAGCAGATCGAACTCGCCGAAGCGCATGGCTTTCGCGCTGACGCGGCCGATTTTCGGCGTGAGCTTCAGCAGCGCGCGGCAGGTCTGCGACTTGCCCGATCCCGATTCGCCGACAATCGCCACTTTTTCCCGCCCTACCTGAAAAGAGACGTCCCGCACCGCGTGGTTATCCTCGTGGGCGCCTTTAAACACAATGTTCAGATCCTGAACATCCAGCAGAATATCATTCATGGCGGAGATCCATTACGTCGCGCAGGCCGTCGCCGAGCAGGTTAAAGGCCAGACTGGTGAAAAGAATCGCTAAGCCGGGAATCGCGGCGATCCAGCCGTTATTGAGCATAAACTCGCGTCCCGACGCCAGCATCGCGCCCCACTCCGGGCTGGGCGCCTGCGCCCCCAGACCGAGAAAACCCAGCCCCGCCGCGGTGAGAATGATCGCCGCCATGTTCAGCGTCACCCGCACCACCACCGACGGCAGGCACATGGGAATGATGTGGAACAGGATAATGTGCCAGGAGGAAGCCCCCTGTAAGCGTACCGCCGCGATGTAATCCATCTTGCGAATCGATAACGTCTCCGCCCGCGCCAGACGCGCAATCGGCGGCCAGGACGACAGGGAAATGGCGATAATCGCGTTTTCGATGCCCGGCCCGAGCGCGGCGACGAACGCCAGCGCCAGAATCAGGCTGGGAAACGCCAGAAAAATGTCCACCAGCCGCATCAGCACCGTATCCACCCAGCCGCCCAGGTAACCGGCCGTGGTGCCGATCACCAGACCGAGCGGCGTGATGATAACGGCGGTCAGCCCCGCGATGTACAGCGTGATGCGCGCGCCGTACAGCAGCCGGCTGTAGATATCGCGCCCCAGTTCATCGGTGCCGAGCCAGTTTTCCAGACTGGGCGTTTGCAGGCGATTAGCCAGATCCTGCGTATAGATATCGTGGCTGGCCAGCCACGGGGCAAACAGCGCCGCGAAAACAATCACCAACAGCACCATCAGGCCGAATAGCGCCGAATGATTGGCGCAAAAACGGCGCCATTGAATCCACATCTGCTGCATGCGCGCCTGAAACGGCGTGGTCGGCGCCGGCGCATTCAACCAGTTGCGCAGTGATGAACGCGGCCGGGCGGCGCAGGATTTGTTGGTTACATCGGTCATTGGTCCTCCTGCCGGGTACGGGGATCAAACAGGCGATAGAGCAAATCGCAAATCAGGTTGAGCACGACGAATATCGCGCCGGTCAGCAGCGCGCAGCCCACCACCGCGTTCATATCGCCGGCCAGCAACGCATTGGTCAGATAACGGCCGAATCCCGGCCAGGCGAACACGGTTTCGGTCAGCACTGCGCCTTCCAGCAGCCAGGCCCAGGAGAGCGCCACCACCGTCAGGGTGGGAACGGCGATATTACGCAGCGCGTGTACCCAGACGCAGCGCGCCCAGGACAGGCCTTTCACCCGCGCGGTAATGATGTACTCCTGCGAGAGCTGGTCGATCATAAAACTGCGGGTCATGCGGCTGATGTAGGCCAGCGAACTCAGGCCGAGAATCGAGGCCGGCAGGACAATGTGGCCGAACACGTTGCGGAACATCGCCCAGTTATTGGCCAGCGCGCTGTCGATAAGCCAGAAACCGGTGACGGGTTGCAGATCGAATTCATAGATGAAATCGATGCGTCCCGGCCCGCCAATCCAGCCCAGCGTCGCATAAAACAGCAGCAGCCCCATCAGCCCCAGCCAGAAATTCGGCGTTGAATAGCTCAGCAGCCCGATAAAGCGGATCAGGTGATCAAACCAGGAGTTGCGATACATGGCGGACAGCACGCCGGCGGGGATCCCCAGTCCGGTGCCGACGATCGCCGCCAGCGTGGCCAGCTCCAGCGTAGCGGGGAAAACGCGGGCGATATCCTGAACCACCGGTTGGCTGGTGGTTAGCGCAATGCCGAAATCAAGATGCGCCAGTTGCCAGAGATAATCGGCAAACTGCTTCCAGAGGGGCTGGTCAAGCCCCAACTGAACGTACATGGTGTCATAGGCTTCCTGACTGGCGTTATCGCCAATCACCGCCACCACCGGGTCGATCGGCAGCAGTCGGCCGATAAAGAAGGTCAGGGCCGCCAGTCCCAGCAGCGTACAGAAGATGGAGATCGCGCCTTTTATCAGCCGCATCAAACGGCGATAGCGCAGCGACCCTACCAGGTTCATCGATTGTTGCGAGAATACCTGCGACATTGACGCGCCTCCGGCTATTTGCTTGCGGTGTTGTACCAAACGCGGAAACCATTCCAGGTCCAGTTCTTCACCGCCGGACTGATGCCCGCGGTGTTATACATCTGGAACATAATGGCCATCGGCCCTTGCTCCATCACGGCGCGCTGAAGCTCGGCATACTTTTCGATACGCCGGGTTTCATCGGCTTCCAGCAGCGCGGCCTCCACCTGCTTATTCAAATCCGCGTTATAAAACGCGGCGCGCCAGCTGGGATACTGCGTGGCCCGCGCTTCTTTACGGTTATCCGGATTGAACACCAGACGGGAGGCGTTGCCGTGGGCATCCGGCACGGAGGTCTGCCAGGCCATCATGGCGCTGGCGAACTCACGCCCGCGCGCCCGGCTGAACAGTTGCGCATTCGCCATGCGCTCCAGCTTCAGCGTAACGCCGATTTTGGCGGCATTTTGCTGAATGCTTTGCGCGATAGGCGCGGAGTGCGGCAGGGTGCCGAAAATCACGCTGGAGGAAAATCCGTTGGGATAGCCGGCCTCGCTCAGTAACTGTTTGGCTTTTTCCAGATCCAGTTTGAAGGGCTGGCCCTGTTGTTCATCCAGCGCGCCGAACGCGCCGATCTGAGCGAAGCTGGCGCGGGGAACGCCCAGGTAAGGCATCACGTTTTTCGCCAGGCCGTCGTAGTCGATCAGATAACGCATCGCCAGACGGACTTTCTCGTTTTTGAAGATCGGATCTTCGTTATTAAAGGTCCAGAAAAAGAGCTGCGGCTTCAGCACCTTCACCACATTGACCCTGCCGCCTTCATCCAGCGTTTTCAGATCGTCGGCTGAAAGATCGCGCGCCACGTCCACATCCCCCTGCGTCAGCAACAAGCGCTGGGTGCCGGTTTCCGCCACATGGCGAATCAACACGCGTTTCAGCGCCGGCGGCGTCGACCAGTAATGCTCCGTCGCCTGCAACACCACGCCTTCGCCGGCGTTCCAGCGCACCAGTTGATAGGGGCCGACGCAGGCGGTGCGGGTGGAGAGATATTTATGACCGAAGTCGCCGTTCACCGCCTCTTTTTCCAGCAGTTTGCGATTCTGCAAGGTGGAGACAACGTTCGCGGCGATGGCCTGCAACACCAGATTGGTGGGATAAGGCTTATCCAGCTTCAGGATCAGCGTTTTATCATCCGGCGCGACGATCGTCTGGTCGACGTTTTCCTTGCTGAAGCCGTATTCGGTGATGGCGGCGGCGTTACCGTAACCCAGTTTCACGACGCGCTGCATCGACCAGGCGAGATCGCCCGCCGTGGCCGGCGATCCGTCGGGAAACTTCAGATTATCCTGCAAATGAAAGGTGATCTGCTGATGATCCGGCGACACTTCCCAGCTTTTCGCCAGATGGGGGGCGACCTTTTTTTCGTCCTGGGCGTCAAACTTGACCAGCGAATCGCAGGTATTCAGCACAATTTCATTGGTGACCACTTCGCCAATCTGCGCCGGATCCCAGGTACTGATGGCGTCGATATTCCACGCCATCACCAGCGAGTCCGGCGGCGTGGCGGCATGGACGGCCGTGCCGATCGCGCCGGAAAACACCAATGCTGCGGTAATCGTATTGAGTTTTATCATCGAACGTACTCCAGCCTGTTGCAAAAGAAAGGATTAAAGGTTTTCCGGGCGCGGCTGAATAGGCGGTTTAACCTCGGCCGGGATAGGACAGCGGTAAGGCGTTTCCTCCGTCTGTTTGACGTGGGCCGCCTTCACCCGCGCCAGCAGCGCCTCGTCCGTCAGCGCGTCGAGAGCGGTAGCGGCCATGATTTTGGCGACATGCGCCAGCCCTTTGTGCGCGGCGGGCATTTTTCCCTGAGCGGTCAGTTGCCAGGAATGGCCCGGCGTACCGATAGCCATCGTCGGCACATGCGCCTGCACGGTGGGGATCACCCAACTGACGTCGCCGACGTCGGTGGAGCCGATCATGATTTCGCCGTGTACGTCCAGCGGAATGATGTAATCGCTGAGCGGTTTTAATTCGGCCGGCTTCATACCGGCGCGGCGATAATCGCTGGCGATCTCTTCCTGGCTCAGCGTGGCCTGGATTTCCGCGGCGAAAGCCCTATCGGCATCGTCGAACGGCACCGGCCCCAGCGCATCGAAATTGCGTTGCATCGCCTCTTCCAGCGGGCGGTTGCCGAGCAAATTGGCGACGGCGCTCATGATGCTGATGTCCACCTGGGTATCCGTCATCATGGCGGCGCCGTTGGCCACGCGTTTTACCCGTTCGTTGAGATCGAACATGGTGTGAACATCGCGGGCGCGAATCGCGTAACGAACGGCGGCTTTGGCCTGCACGACATTCGGGGCAATACCGCCGGAATCGAGCATCGCGTAGTGAATACGGCAATCCTGCGGTACGTGTTCACGCAGGAACTGAACGCCGACATTCATCAGTTCGACGGCATCCAGCGCGCTGCGGCCCAGATGGGGCGAGGCGGCGGCATGCGAGGAACGGCCGGTAAAACGAAAATCCATGCGGGTATTGGCCAGCGAGCGCGGCTTCGCCACTTCATGATGGGCGTTGGGATGCCAGGTAATGGCGACGTCCACGCCGTCAAACGCGCCGGCGCGCACCATAAATGACTTGGCCGCCCCGCCCTCTTCCGCCGGACAGCCGTAATAACGCACCCGTCCCGGACGGCCGGTTTGCGCCAGCCACGCTTTTATCGCCGTCGCGGCCAGCATCGCCGCCGAACCCAGCAGATTGTGGCCGCAGCCGTGTCCGTTGCCGTCGCCCGGCAGCGGACACGGCCTGGCGACGCCGGATGCCTGGCTCAGCCCCGGCAAGGCGTCGTATTCGCCCAGAATGGCGATGATCGGGCCGCCTTCTCCCGCTTCTCCCATCACCGCGGTCGGAATGTCGGCCACGTTCTCGGTCACGCGGAAACCTTGTTTTTTCAGCATCGCCGTGTGCTCGGCGACCGAGCGATATTCCGTATAACAGATTTCCGGCATCCCCCAGACGCGATCGCTCAGGTCGCAAAATTCAGCCTTGCTTTCATCCACCAATTTCCAGACTAACTCTTTATTTTGCATGACAATCCCCAGAATTTACCGTTGGGTGGGACGACGGGCGCATCAGGCCCCGGAGGTCTTCAGCATGCGACAAAAACAAGCGGCAATGCCAATGAGCAATTCACACTCCCCATTCCAAAAATTCATAGTTTGGCGTCCATCCGTCGGTGAATTTTTATGATGGGCGTCCCTGGCTCTTGATCACGAATGCAGGGCCGTTGCCGGTTTTTACCGTTATCCGGCGTAAAAAATCAGGTTGAGGAAACGGCGGACTCAAAATGGCCCGCGGGGAAGCGGCGAAGGCGTGCGCCGCATCGGACAAAACGGCGGGCGCGTATAAAAATGGCGGTATTGCGGCATACGAAACCGTCTTCGAATCGGCATCAATCATGGCGACGAATAACAGACGGACGCGGAACGCAGGCGAAGGAAAAGCGGGAGGAAGGGTTACCCCACCGCCAGCTCGGGCTGAAGCGAAGCCGCGGCAAGCCGCCAGAACGCTTCACTCTGCCGGTTGCGCAGCGCCGGCTGTCGGTACAAACGAATATCCAGCGGCACGTCCCAGTGGCTGTCGCCCGCGCGCACCAACTCACCGCCGGCGAGCTCTTCCTTCACCAGGCTTTCCGGCAGCCAGGCGACGCCATTGCCGGACAGCGCCATCGCCTTAAGGTTAATCGACATGCCGTTTTCATAAATCGTCTCCAGCGGCAGCGGCTTGACGCTCAGCATTTGCGCCAGCGCATGAGCAAAAAACGAGTGCTTGCCATAGCTCAGCCAGGGAACGGCCTCGCGTGAAAAACCGATGGGATAAAGCGGCCGTCCCCGGCCGTCGGGGCGACAAACCGCAATCGCCCGCTCGGCACCCAGCGTCAGCATGGGATAAGCGGAAAGCTGCTTGATCAGCGAAACGGAATCATGGGCGTACGTCAGCAGAAAATCGGTTTCGCCGCTGTGCAGCAAAGAGATATGTTCGACAAACGTCGGCTTTTGATCGCACAAACGGATATAGCCCATGCACTGCTGGCTGTTGATACGCTTAAACCATTCGGGGAAAAAGGTCAGCGATAGGGTATTAAGCATGGCAAAACGCATCACGGCGGTACGCTTCTCGTAGCGCTGACTCATATTGCTGCGTAAATGCGCCATGGCGAATACGGTTTCGTTGGCGGTAGCCAGAAACGCCTGCCCTTCCGGCGTCAAGGTCACCGGATAGGTTTTACGGTCGAATAACGGCACGCCGAGCCACTCTTCCAACTGGCGAATACGGCGACTCAGGGCCGATTGCGTAATATGGCGCTCATTGGCCGCACGAGTGAAACTGTAGCAACGTGAGACACTGAGGAAATCTTCAAACCATTTCAATTCCATTGCAGGAAACCTCTGTCTGGACGAAAGGGAACAAAGTATTTTCAACGGGTGGTCGATTTAATAAGCAAAAAGCGCGCCATATTACAAAGCAAACTAAATCAGAGGATTATCTTCGCCGCCAGCGTCAGCCGCAGCGCCATTAGCGCAAAAAATCAACAATAATGCACAAAAAGAGTGCGAAGCAGGCCGGATACGCGAACGGCAAATGCTGGAGCGCATTCCCTCTTCCAGTAGTCGTACTTAATGAATCCCCGGACGGCGCTTCCTGCGCCATACGCGCATTAAAATTGCGAGCCGTTTCGCGGGCCTGACCGATATTGGCAAAATCAGATACATTTCCAATCGTGGCTCTGATAACTTCCTGGGGTGCCTTACCGCCGCAGGCGCCGCGTCTGCCGCAATCAATCCGTCGCTGAATCCGGTTATTCGGGATTGCGCTGTTTTTCACCCTGTCTCTTACAGGTGAAGAACGGGGGTCGTCGGTGGTAAGATACGGTGTTCGACCCTTTTACCAGCGCCCTTTCGAGCTAACAGACAGAGTAAAAACCGAGTAAAATCAATATGACTGAGTCTACCGATAAGGACTTCACCGCCCACACGCCGATGATGCAGCAGTACTTCAAGCTAAAGGCGCAGCATCCGGAAATTCTGCTGTTTTACCGTATGGGTGACTTTTATGAGTTGTTCTATGACGATGCCAAACGGGCATCCCAGCTGTTAGATATCTCGCTGACCAAGCGAGGGGCTTCAGCGGGCGAACCCATTCCAATGGCCGGCGTTCCCCACCATTCCGTCGAGAACTATCTGGCGAAGCTGGTGCAGTTGGGCGAATCGGTCGCTATCTGCGAACAGATCGGCGATCCCGCGACTAGTAAAGGGCCGGTCGAGCGTAAAGTGGTGCGCATCGTGACGCCCGGCACCATCAGTGATGAAGCGCTGCTGCAAGAAAAACAGGACAATCTGTTAGCCGCCATCTGGCAGGACGGCCGCGGCTTTGGCTACGCCACGCTGGATATCAGCTCAGGCCGTTTCCGCGTGACCGAACCGGCCGATCGGGAAACGATGGTGGCGGAGCTACAACGAACCAATCCGGCGGAACTGCTCTACCCCGAATCTTTTGAATCCATGTCGTTGATTGAACATCGACATGGGTTGCGCCGTCGTCCGCTCTGGGAGTTCGAGCTGGACACCGCCCGCCAGCAGTTAAATCTGCAATTCGGCACCCGCGACCTGACCGGATTCGGCGTTGAACAGGCGAAACTCGCGCTGCGCGCCGCCGGCTGTTTATTGCAATACGCCAAGGATACGCAGCGCACCTCGTTGCCCCATATCCGCGGCATCACCATGGAACGCCAGCAGGACGGCATCATTATGGATGCCGCCACGCGGCGCAACCTGGAACTGACGCAAAACCTGTCCGGCGGTACGGTAAATACGCTGGCCGCGGTGCTGGACTGTACGGTCACGCCAATGGGCAGCCGTATGCTAAAGCGCTGGCTGCATATGCCCAGCCGCGACATGAATACGCTGACCCACCGTCAGCAGTCCATCGGCGCATTGCAGGATCTTGCCGCGGAATTGCAGCCCTATCTACGACAGGTCGGCGATTTGGAACGCATTCTGGCGCGTCTGGCGCTGCGATCCGCCCGCCCGCGCGATTTGGCGCGCATGCGTCACGCTTTCCAGCAGCTTCCCGATATCCGCGCGCTGCTGGCGCCGCTGGCAACCGACTATATTCGTCAGCTTATCGAGCAGATTGGACAGTTCGACGAACTGCGCGATTTACTTGAACGCGCGGTAGTGGAAGCGCCGCCGGTGCTGGTGCGCGACGGCGGCGTTATCGCGCCGGGCTACAATACGGAACTGGATGAATGGCGGGCGCTGGCGGATGGCGCCAGCGATTATCTGGACAAGCTGGAGATCCGCGAACGTGAAAAGCTGGGCATTGATACGCTCAAGGTCGGCTTTAATGGCGTACATGGTTATTACATTCAGGTCAGCCGCGGCCAAAGTCATCTGGTGCCGATACATTATGTCCGCCGCCAGACGTTGAAAAACGCCGAACGCTATATCATCCCTGAGCTGAAAGAATACGAAGACAAGGTGCTGACCTCCAAAGGCAAGGCGCTGGCGCTGGAAAAAGCGCTCTATGACGAATTGTTCGATCTGTTGCTGCCGCACCTGGCGGCGCTGCAACAGAGCGCGTCGGCCCTGGCCGAACTGGATGTGCTGGCTAATCTGGCGGAACGCGCCTATACGCTGAATTATGCGTGTCCGACGCTCAGCGATAAACCCGGTATCAAAATCATCGGCGGGCGTCACCCGGTGGTGGAGCAAGTTCTCAGCGAGCCGTTCATTTCCAACCCGCTGTCGCTGTCGCCGCAGCGCCGTATGCTGATTATCACCGGCCCCAATATGGGGGGGAAAAGCACCTATATGCGTCAGGCGGCGTTAATCGTACTGATGGCGCACATTGGCTGTTTCGTTCCGGCGGATCAGGCGGTTATCGGCCCTGTCGACCGTATTTTCACCCGTGTCGGCGCGGCCGACGATCTGGCCTCCGGCCGTTCAACCTTTATGGTGGAAATGACGGAAACCGCCAATATTCTGCATAACGCAACGGAAAACAGTCTGGTATTGATGGATGAAATCGGCCGCGGCACCTCGACCTATGACGGCCTGTCGCTGGCCTGGGCCTGTGCGGAGAACCTGGCCAACAAGATCAAAGCCATGACGCTGTTCGCCACCCACTATTTTGAACTCACCAATTTGCCGGAAAAAATGGAAGGGGTGGCGAACGTTCATCTGGATGCGCTGGAGCATGGCGATACCATCGCATTCATGCACAGCGTACAGGACGGCGCGGCCAGCAAAAGCTATGGATTAGCCGTTGCGGCGCTGGCCGGCGTGCCGAAAGATGTCATTAAACGGGCGCGGAAAAAGCTGAAAGAGCTGGAAACCCTGTCGAACAACGCCTCGACAAGCCATATCGACGGCGCACAGCTTACGCTGCTGGGCAATGAAGAACCGTCGCCCGCCGTCGAAGCCCTGGAGTCTATCGACCCCGATACCTTGACGCCGCGCCAGGCGCTGGACTGGCTCTATCGCCTGAAGAAGATGCTGTAGCGATATTGCTTACCGCAACAAAAAAGGCGCTGAAAACTCAGCGCCTTTTTTATCCCTCAGGGTTATTCCGAAATGGGATCGCAATGCTGTCGCGTATTCATCCGGGCCTTGCCGCCGTCCGGCACCAGCGCCGTCGTCAGCTTGCCTTTCTCCATGGCGGGAAGCACGGCGAAATGCGCGCTAAACTCCATAAATACCGGCGCGCCCGCCTCCGTGCTGACCGTCATATATTGCCGTTCCAGCGTGGCGTCATGCGCCACCGCAAACGTTTTTCCCGTGGCGCAATCAGCAAACACGGCGGCATCGGCCATATAACGGTACATCCCCTTCATCGGCATCGGCGTATCCGGCAAAGCCAGATCGGTGGCGTTCAACCGGTAAGAATGCGGGGAATCAATGGGAATACCCTCTTGATCCAGCATCTCCAGATCGTTTCCCTGCGGACGAAAATAACGTTTGTCGCCACGGCTATCGGTTAACACCAGTTTGTCCGCCGTACGTCGCCACTGGCCGTACTCAGCAAAGGTGGTCGTTCCCTCGCGCGTCGTCTGATAATGTTCCCGCAAAATAAAAGTGCCGTCTTTGGACAAAAATAACGACGTTTCAATGCCTTCACAATCAGCGCAAGGCAATATGCCGCGATAGCTCTGCGCCATCGGTTTTAATGGTTCTTCCTGCATCAGCGAACGAGTGTGACACCCAATCAGTACAGATATGACCGCAACCAGCAGCGCACCAATCGCCAGTTTCTTCACTATTATTCTCCCGCAGGATTGGCCTGTTTTTATAGCCAGTTATTTTACTGATAAATTATTCTACTGTTCATCAACGCCGCGCGTAATCATTCCTCTTGATGCGCGATTTGCCAGTCGGCAAAAGTGATTTCCAGACTATTCTCACTATCCGACAACCAGATGGTGCCTTCCTGTAATGTAGCCTGTAACGTCATATTTCTCTTGGCTAAAGTGGCGAGTTGCGAGAGTTGATTGTCGTTAATAAAATATATCGTCAGGTTTTTATAGCCCGCGACTTTGCCGGCGATACTTTGCCGCCAGACCTGCGCCGCGCGTTCGTTATAGGCATACAGCACGACGGAACGGGACAGGCTACAGGCTTTTTTTAATCGTTTTTCATCCGGCAACCCCAGTTCGATCCACTGCTCCAGCTCCAGCGTGTCGTTACGCAACCAGATTTCCGGCTCATCATCCGCGCTTAACCCTTTGGTGAAGCGTAAATTCTCATCCGCATGACAGATCCAGGCCAGTAAACGCAACATCATCCGCTGCTCCGTCTCTGAAGGGTGCTGGGCGATAGTCAGGCTAGCGTCATAGAAAAAATGGCGATCCATGTCCGCAATATTGATCGCCGCTTTGTACACCGTTGCTTTTAATGCCATCTGTTACCTCATATTTATCCGCGCACAGTGTACTTGAGTTAGGCCCATCCTCACAGCAAAGGCGATCGCAATGACGCAACGGCGTGATTGGAATACTGATATCCTGATTGAGCCTATGCTATAGTCGATTTGATAAATAGAGTTTATCTTCGTAGGTTTACAACATCTGTCGCAGTAACACGAGGATGCATGAATGTCTACCGGGTTAAACTTTCAGGGGAGGATATAGTGCAAGAATACTGTGAATTAGTACGCCGCGTATACGCGGAGATCGCCAGCGGCGATCTGGGCTATATACCCGACTCGCTGGGTTGTGTATTGAAAACCCTGGATGGCATTGCCGCCAACGACGAACTGCCGTCCTCTGTCAGGGAACAGGCGGCTTATGCCGCTGCTAACTTATTGGTGAGCGATTATGTCAATGAGTAACGAATATCAACCCATCAACTGTGATGATTACGATAATCTGGAGGCCACCTGCCAGCAGAATTTGATCCTGACGCTGGAGCTGCGTAATGGTGAAACCGTTATCGGTAAAGCCAGCGACATGATCTCGCGTAAACACGTTGAATATTTGGTGATCGAAGAGTCCGGCTCGACGCGCGAGCTTCGTCTCGATCACATCGTCAGCTTCAGCCACCCGGGAATCGGGAAAGTGGTGGTCAGCGAATCCTGATTTTTCTCGGCTTCTCTCTCAAACGGACGACGCTTGTCGTCCGTTTTCATTTCACCCAGTCAATATGCCAGTCAGGCAGCCCCTCTTGCGCCTGACCTTCCAGGGTGACAAACCGATCAAGCGCCGCAATCAACTGGTCGTTATAGAAAACCAACGGCGTCCGATCGCGCCACCACGGCGGCACCCCCAGCTCTTGCCAGAGTTTTTTCAGCGACCGGCCGCCGGCCCGTCCCACTCGATGTATGCGCCCCGCGGCGCTGAAGCGAATACTGACCTGCTCCGCCGCCCCCGGCCGCCGTACCCGCGTGCCGTCTGCCGCCAGCGATAACACGCCGGCCCCGTCGGGCAACGCCAGCGGCCCGGAGAGCGGTTGCCAGCTTAATACGCATTCTTTCAACGATTGCATCAGCGGCAACGCATAAAGATGCTGACGAAATCGTCTGATCTGCCATTGGTTGAGCCGTAGCGCCGGGTCGGCGTCCTGCCGGCTGACGGCGACCTCCTGCCACAACCGTTGCAGTTGATCGCGGGCGGGCATCTGCACGCCCCGTTCCGCCAGCCAACGACGCAGCAACGCAAATCGCCGCACCGGACTGAGCGGCGCCAGCCCGTCGATGCTCAGGGCGCCATCCGGGCGACACAACGCCCGTAATGACTCGGCCAGCAGTTCATCAAGCAGTTGTTCCTGTTCGGCGCATAGCTGCGCGCTGCGCGCCGCCGCCGCCGGAAAATGCGGCCAACGTTCGGTTAGCAGAGGGAGAACGCGCCGGCGCAGAAAGTTACGATCGAAGCGTTCATCCTGATTGCTGTCATCCTCGACCCAGGTGAGTTGATGGAAACGCGCATAGGCTTCCAACTGTCGGCGAGAAAAACCGAGCAACGGCCGCAGCAGCGGATGATTGCCCGAGGTTGTCACTGCGGCCATGGCGGAAAGCCCGGCGGGACCGCTGCCGCGTTTGAGCGCCAGTAAAAAGGTTTCACTTTGATCGTCAAGGTGCTGCGCCGTCAGTAAAACCTCATCATCCCGCAAATGATCATGCAGCGCCCGATAACGCGCCTCCCTGGCCGCCGCTTCAATTCCCCCATGTTGCGCATCGACCGTGACGTCGAGCCGGGTAAACGGCACCTGCCACTGCCGACACTGCCGCCGACAATGTTCGGCCCAGCTATCCGCCAGCGGACTCAAGCCGTGATGCACGTAAGCCGCGCGCACGTCAATAGGACGGCGTTGACGTAACGCCGCCATCAGATGCAGCAGCACGCTGGAATCCATCCCCCCGCTGTAAGCCACCAGGAAGCGCCGATATCCGGCGGTTTGCGCAGCAAGCGAAGTCAGTAACAGGTCGTCAGGCTGGGAGCTGTTCACGGCGTCAAATCTCGTACAGTTCTAAAGGCAATCCGTCCGGATCGCTAAAGAAGGTAAAGCGCCGCTGCGTTTCAGGATCGACGCGCACCGGCTCGCAAACCACCCCCGCCTGCATCAGCGTGGCGATAGCCTGTTCCACGCTTTCAACCGAAAAGGCCAGATGGCGCAGACCGCAGGCTTCGGGGCGGCTGACGCGAGGCGGCGGTTCCGGAAATGAAAACAGTTCAATGGCATAGCGCCCGTTCAGCGCCAAATCCCCTTTCCAGGAATCGCGCGCGCTGCGATACACCTCATTAATCAGCGTAAAACCCAGCACCTCGCAGTAAAAAGCCTTACTACGCTGATAGTCCGAAGCAATAATTGCAATGTGATGCGTATCAATGAGTTTCAGCATAGATTCCCACGTTGATTGATGATGTTCAGGCCAGGTCGTCTGCAAATCGCAGCGATTGATCGGTGGATTGGCGCGCTTCAAACCGCGCCGGAAAAATCATAGCAAAAAGTCCGCTCTCATTGCTGACAGCGGACCTTTGGATGACTATTCGATGAACAGATCAGCAGTAGCCGTAGTTCATCAGACGCTGATAGCGACGATTAAGCAACTCTTCTTCATCCAGCGCATCCAGATCCTGAAGATCGGACAGCAACTGCGCTTTCAACGATTCGGCCATCGCCGCCACGTCGCGGTGCGCGGATCCCAACGGTTCAGGGATAACGCTGTCAATCATCTTCAGCTCTTTCAAGCGCGGCGCGGTGATGCCCATCGCTTCCGCGGCCAGCGGCGCCTTGTCCGCGCTTTTCCACAGAATAGAGGCGCATCCCTCCGGCGAAATCACCGAGTAGGTGCTGTATTGCAGCATGTTGATCTTGTCGCCGACGCCAATCGCCAGCGCGCCGCCGGAGCCGCCTTCGCCGATCACGGTACAGACGATAGGCACTCGCAGGCAAGACATTTCCCGCAGGTTGCGCGCAATGGCTTCGGACTGGCCGCGCTCTTCCGCCCCGACGCCCGGATAAGCGCCCGGCGTATCGATAAACGTAATGATCGGTAATTTAAAGCGTTCCGCCATTTCCATCAGACGCAGCGCTTTGCGATAGCCTTCCGGCGCCGGCATACCAAAATTACGGCGAATTTTTTCTTTGGTTTCACGCCCTTTCTGATGACCGATGATCATCACCGGACGCCCGTCCAGGCGCGCGATGCCGCCGACAATCGCTTTGTCGTCGGCATAAGCGCGATCGCCCGCCAGCTCATCAAAATCAGTAAAGATATGTTTGATGTAATCCAGCGTATAAGGACGCTGCGGATGACGCGCCAACTGGGCGACTTGCCAGGCGCCCAGATCGGAGAAAATCTTGCGCGTCAGTTCAACGCTCTTCTCACGCAGACGCTGAACTTCTTCGTCCAGATTAATATCCAATTTTTCGTCTTGACGGCTGACTGCGGTCAGCGAGTCAATTTTCGCTTCCAACTCTGCAATCGGCTGCTCAAAATCAAGAAAATTCAGACTCATAGTATTCCTATATTAGTCAAATTCCAGTTCCACCTGTTCATTACCCACTAACGAGCGCAGATCATTTAGCAACGAATCGGTCGGCGTTATCCGCCATGCCGCACCGAAACGCAACCGAGCGCGCGCATCTTCACGCTGGTAATAGAGGTTCACTGGGATCGTCCCCGAACGATGTGGTTCCAACGATTGACGGAGACGGTTTAATAGCTGGTCATCAATTTGCCTGTCAGTCAGCGAGATAGCAAGCCCGCGCGCATATTTTTCCCGCGCTTCGCTGATATCCATTAACTCCCGGACGGTCATTTTAAGTCCGCCGCTGAAGTCATCAAAGCTGACCTGTCCGCTGGCGATCAGGATACGGTCTTTTTCCAATAAATGCTGGTATTTATCCAGCGCATCGGTGAACAGCATGATTTCCAGACGACCGGAACGATCGTCCAGCGTACAAACGCCAATACGGTTTCCCCGCTTGGTCACCATGACCCGGGCCGCCAGCACCAGGCCGACGGCCGTGGTCATTTTGCCCCGCTCCGTCGGGTGCATATCTTTTAAACGTACGCCGCCGGCATAACGTTCTATTTCCTTAATATATTGGGTGATCGGGTGGCCGGTCAGATACAGCCCCAGCGTTTCCCGCTCGCCGTCCAGCACCACCTGTTCCGGCCAGGGCGGAACCGTGCTGTAAGACTGCTCGACCTGCTCGGGCGCATCGGCCAGCACGCCGAACATATCCACCTGGCCGATGGCTTCGGCCTTGGCATGCTGATCGGCCGCTTTCAGCGCATCGCCCAGCGAATTCATCAGCGCGGCGCGATGCGGCCCCAGACGATCGAATGCCCCGGACATGATCAGCTTTTCCAGCACCCGACGATTCAGTTTCTTGATGTCGGTACGGGCGCAGAGATCGAACAGTTCCCTGAAGTAGCCGCCTTGATTCCGCGCTTCAATAATCGCTTCAATCGGCCCTTCGCCAACGCCCTTGATCGCGCCGATACCGTAAACGATCTCGCCGTCATCATTCACATGAAAATGATAAAGCCCGCTGTTGATGTCCGGCGGCAGGATTTTCAATCCCATGCGCCAGCATTCATCCACCAGCCCCACCACTTTATCGGTGTTATCCATATCGGCGGTCATCACCGCGGCCATAAACTCGGCCGGATAGTGCGCTTTTAACCACAAGGTCTGATAAGACACCAGCGCATAGGCGGCGGAGTGCGACTTGTTAAACCCGTAACCGGCGAATTTCTCCACCAGGTCGAAGATTTTCATCGACAGTTCGCCGTCGATGCCCATCCTCTCCGAGCCCTCTTTAAACACCGAGCGCTGCTTCGCCATCTCTTCCGGCTTTTTCTTACCCATGGCGCGGCGCAGCATATCCGCGCCGCCCAGCGTATAGCCCGCCAGTACCTGGGCGATCTGCATCACCTGTTCCTGATACAGGATAATACCATAGGTCGGTTCCAGCACCGGTTTCAGCGACTCATGTTGCCACTCGATGTCGGGATAGGAAATCGCTTCCCGACCGTGCTTACGGTCGATGAAGTTATCCACCATGCCGGACTGCAACGGGCCGGGCCGGAACAGGGCCACCAGCGCGATCATATCTTCAAAGCAGTCGGGCTTCAGGCGCTTGATCAAATCTTTCATGCCGCGCGATTCAAGCTGGAATACCGCCGTGGTCTCCGAGCGTTGCAGCATGTCGAAGCTCTTCTTGTCATCCAGCGGGATGGCGGCGATATCGATCGGCTCAAGCCCCTGCCTGGCGCGCCGCGCGTTGATCATCTCCAGCGCCCAGTCGATGATGGTCAGCGTACGCAGTCCCAGGAAGTCGAACTTCACCAGACCGGCATATTCAACGTCGCTTTTATCGAACTGGGTAACCGGGTGGTTGCCTTCCGCATCGCAATACAGCGGCGCAAAATCAGTGATCTTGGTCGGGGAGATAACCACCCCGCCCGCATGTTTCCCCGCATTACGCGTCACGCCTTCCAGCTTGCGCGCCATATCGATTAAGGCTCTGACTTCCTCATCCGCCTCATAGATTTCGGGCAGTTGCGGTTCAGCCGCGAACGCTTTTTCCAGCGTCATCCCCGGATCGGGCGGCACCAGTTTGGAAATGCGATCGACAAAACCATAGGGATGCCCGAGCACCCGGCCCACATCGCGGATCACCGCTTTGGCGGCCATGGTACCGAAGGTAATGATCTGCGATACCGCATCGCGACCGTACATATCGGCGACGTGATCGATCACCCTGTCGCGTTTTTCCATGCAGAAGTCGACGTCGAAGTCGGGCATGGAGACACGCTCCGGGTTGAGGAATCGTTCGAACAGCAGGTCGAATTCCAGCGGGTCCAGATCGGTGATTTTCAGCGAGTAGGCCACCAGCGAACCGGCGCCCGACCCTCGTCCCGGCCCGACGGGTACGTCATTGTCCTTCGACCACTGGATAAACTCCATCACGATCAGGAAGTAACCGGGGAACCCCATCTGGTTGATCACCTGAAGTTCGATCTCCAGGCGTTCATCATATGCAGGGCGCTTGGCCGCCCGATCCTCCGGATCGGGGAACAAAAATTCCAGACGCTCTTCCAACCCCTCTTTGGCGCGTTTGACCAGATAATCCTCAGTGGACATATCGCCGGTGGGGAACTGCGGCAGGAAATATTCGCCTAAGCGGATGGTCACGTTACAGCGTTTGGCTATTTCAACGCTGTTGACCAACGCTTCGGGAATGTCGGCAAACAGTTCGCACATCTCATCTTCCGTGCGCATGTATTGCTGCGGACTGTAATTTCGCGGCCGTTTGGGATCGTCCAGCGTATAGCCGTCATGAATGGCCACACGGATTTCGTGCGCATCGAAATCCTCTTCGCTGATGAAACGCACATCATTGGTCGCCACCACCGGCAAGTTGTATTTTGTCGCCAGCTCCACCGCGGCGTGCAGATAGCTTTCTTCATCCGGACGTCCGGTGCGGATCAGCTCCAGATAATAACAATCAGGGAAATGTTGCTGGTAAAAAGCCAGACTCTGTTCGGCTTGTGTCTGATTGCCGCGCAGCAGGAATTTGCCGATGTCGCCGTTGCGGCCGCCGGATAGCAGCAACAAGCCATTGCGGTATTCAATCAGCCAGTCGCGATCGATCGTCGGCCCTTCCGCCCCGTAACCACGCTGATAAGCATGGGAAATCAGCAGCGTAAGATTCTGGTAACCCTCATTATCCATCGCCAGGATCGTGAGCTGAGCCAGTTCATCGCCCAATTCTTCGCTCGCGACATAGAAATCTGCGCCGACAATGGGCTTAATACCCGCGCCGTGAGCGCCGCCATAGAACTTGACCAGCCCGCAAAGGTTGGTGAAATCGGTAATCGCCAGCGCCGGCATGCCCAGCGCCGCCGCTTTTTTTACCAGCGGCCCGACCTTTGCCAGCCCATCGATCATGGAATAGTCACTGTGAACACGCAGGTGAACAAAACGTGGTTCGGCCATATCCAGATCCCAGAATTTATCGATTAGTCAACGCGGTAATGAAGATTATCGCCGCAGTGAAAGTTAATGATGAGCTCAATGACGCCCCTCGTTATCGTCATGCCCGCATCCCGCGCCTGCGCCAAGACGGCCGGTCGCCAGCAACGGCGACGAATGTCGGAACCGCAATACCCGGAACCAGCAGGCTACATCAACGATGGTGGTATTTCACGCTAATCCCAGCGCCCGTTTAACCGGCGCAAAACTGCGGCGATGAAACGCGGTAGCGCCCAGCGCCGCCAGTTTCTCCAGGTGGAAAGCGGTCGGATAGCCTTTGTGTTTGGCGAAACCATAATCCGGGAAAAGCTTGTCCAGTGCGACCATTTCACGATCGCGCGTCACCTTCGCCATAATCGAGGCCGCGCTAATCTCCGCCACACGGCTGTCGCCCTTCACCACCGCCTGCGCCGGCATCGGCAAGTGGGGACAACGATTACCATCGATCAGCGCAAAGTCCGGCGCCAATGACAGACCGGCCACCGCCCGCTGCATCGCCAGCATGGTGGCATGCAAAATATTCAACCGATCAATCTCTTCAGGTTCAGCCCGTCCCAGACTCCAGCACAGCGCTTTCTCTTTTATTTCATCATAGAGCGCCAGCCGGCGTTTTTCGCTTAGCTGTTTCGAGTCCGCCAACCCGACGATCGGCCTGGCGGGATCGAGAATCACCGCGGCGGTGACGACGGAGCCCACCAACGGCCCGCGCCCGACTTCATCAATACCCGCGATACGGCAATACGCCTGCGGGTAGATAAATGCATCACTCATGATTTTATCAATTCCAATACGGCCTGCGCAGCCTGCTCGTCGGCATTACAGCGAATCTGCCGGTGCAAATCCAGAAATGTGGCCCGCAACTCGGCGATTTTATGTTCATCCGCCAGCCAGGGCGTCAACGCCGCCGCCAGTTTATCCGGCGTGCAATCCGTTTGCAGCAGTTCCGTCACCAGCTCTCTGCCGGCCAGCAGATTAGGCAGGGAGACCCAGGGGGTTTTTACCAGCTTCTGCGCCAGCCAGAATGTAAAGGGCTTCATGCGATAACCCACTACCATCGGGCATTTCGCCAGCATACATTCCAGCGCGGCGGTTCCCGAAGCCAGCAAAGTCGCATCGCTGGCCACCATCGCTTCACGCGCCTGCCCGTCCAGAATACGTACCGGCAGATCGGGCGCGACGCTATCTTTTATCCGTTCAAACTGTTCACGGCGTTTGCCGTTGACCAGCGGCGCCACAATTTCCAGATCGGGAAAACGCTGGCGCAGCAGCGTTGCGGTACGCAAAAAGACATCGCTGAGCATATCCACTTCCGCGCCCCGACTGCCGGGCAGCAGCGCCAGACAGCGGGCATCGGCGCGGATCCCCAGGGTTGCTCTGGCGGCCTGTTTGTCCGGGTGCAACGGCATGGCATCGGCCATGGTATGACCGATAAAGCGGCAGGGAACGTGAAAACGATCGTAAAATGCTTTTTCAAAAGGAAGAAATGCCAGGACCAGATCGGTCGACTTACCTATTTTGAAAACGCGTTTTTGACGCCAGGCCCAAACGGACGGGCTGACATAGTGAATCGTGCTGATACCGCGCCGTTTCAGATTGCCTTCCAGCGTGATATTAAAATCCGGCGCGTCGATGCCGACAAAAACATCCGGCTTCAGTTCGCTAAAACGCCGGGTTAAGTCCCGTCGAATGTTGAGCAAACGCGGCAAACGCTCAAGCACTTCCACAATGCCCATCACCGCCAGCTCTTCCATCTCATACCAGGCTTCACAACCTTCGGCCTGCATACGCGGCCCGGCGACGCCGACAAAGCGGGCGTCGGGTACTTTTTCTTTAAGCGCGCGGATCAATCCGGCGCCGAGAATGTCGCCGGAGGTTTCTCCGGCAACCAATCCGATAACCAGGGGACGCGACATAGATTAACGGATGATACCGCGGGTGGAACGCGCGAAGAAATCAACAAATGCCTGCACGGCCGGATGTTGCTGCGCCAGCGCTTCAATTTCCGGTTTTACCTCGTCCAGCGTTTTACCGCTGCGGTAAATCAGTTTGTAGACATTGCGGATAGCGTGCTGCGTGTTTTTCTCAAAACCGCGGCGCTTTAATCCTTCAATATTCAAACCAAACGGCGTGGCGTGATTTCCCTGCGCGATAACGTAAGGAGGAACGTCCTGCGCAACGCCGGAACATCCGCCGACCATGACATGAGCGCCGATGATACAGAACTGATGCACCGCCGTCATACCGCCGATAATGGCGAAATCATCAACGGAAACGTGTCCGCCGAGCGTCGCATTATTGGCAAAAATACAGCGGTTGCCGATAATACAGTCATGCGCGATATGCGTATTGACCATAAACAGATTGTCGCTGCCGACTTTGGTCACCCCCCCGCCCTGTTCCGTAGCGCGATGAATGGTAACGCTCTCACGAATACGGTTACGATCGCCGATCTCGACGCGAGTCGTCTCTCCTGCATATTTCAGATCCTGATTCACTTCGCCAATGGAGGCGAACTGATAGATTTCGTTGTCGCGGCCAATTTTGGTGACGCCATTAACCACAACATGCGACTTCAACACAGTACCCGCACCGATCTCAACCTGAGAACCGATATAGCAGAATGGGCCGATATGTACGCCAGCGCCAATGACGGCGCCGTCTTCAACAATCGAGCTAGGATGAACAAAGGCGGTTTGATCAATCACGGTATCAGGCCTCCCGACGACGAGCACACATCATTGACGCTTCACAGGCGATCTCGCCATCTACTTTAGCAACGCCTTTGAAACGTGCAACGCCGCGACGCTCTTTTATGAATTCAACCTCAAGGATCATCTGATCCCCTGGCTCTACAGGGCGTTTAAAACGCGCTTCATCAATTGCCGCAAAGTAGTACAGTTCGCCAGGCTCAAGCTTGCCGACGCTTTTAAACGCCAGAATACCCGTTGCCTGCGCCATTGCTTCCAGAATCAATACGCCCGGAAAAATAGGTTTGCCCGGGAAGTGTCCTTGAAAGAAAGGTTCGTTAAAAGAGACGTTTTTCACCGCCCGTAAGAATTTTCCTTCTTCAAAATCAAGTACACGGTCAACCAGTAAAAACGGGAAGCGGTGCGGTAATAATTCTAAAATCTCTTCAATATGCAGAGTATGAGTGTCAGTAGTCAAAATACTCTTCCTGTCCATAAAACTGATGCCATCAACAACACGGCCTGCTCAGACCCAAAAGGGGATCTTCAGGCAGGCCGCAAATAAGGATTAGTACGCAGGTGCGCTGACGCTATTCAATAACAGAGCACGACTTTCTCACACCCGGACCTTTCATTTACATCCAGACTATGCGTTTGCACCTAATCAGACGCAACGCCGGTGGTTTAGCTTTTATCGACCTTCCGCTCAACGGCTTTTAACCGCTTGCTTATATCGTCAATATTCATCACCAGCGCGGCGGTCTTGCGCCAAACTTTATTGGGCTGCAAAGGAATGCCTGAAGAGTATACCCCAGGTTCGGTGATCGGTCTCATCACCATGCCCATTCCCGTCACCGTAACCTTATCGCAGATTTCCATGTGACCGTTGATCACGCTGGCCCCGCCGATCATGCAATAGCGACCGATTTTCAGGCTGCCGGCCATGATAACGCCGCCGGCGACTGCCGTATTGTCGCCAATCACCACGTTGTGCGCAATCTGGCATTGGTTATCAATGATGACGCCATCACCAATGATCGTATCATCCAATGCGCCGCGGTCGATCGTGGTACTCGCGCCGATCTCGACCCGATCGCCGATTCTGACCGAACCTAACTGAGGGATCTTCACCCAGTTGCCGCGATCGTTGGCATAACCAAAACCGTCGGAACCGATGACCGCTCCCGACTGAATCAAACACTTTTCGCCCATCTCGACGTTATGATAAACCGTGACGTTCGCCCATAAGCGGGTTCCGGCGCCAAGACGCGCGTTCTTGCCAATAAAACAGCCAGGGCCGATGCTGACGTTATCGCCCAGTTGCACGCCGGACTCGATAACGGCATTGGCCCCGATAGACACATTCCGCCCCAGGGCCGCATCCTGCGCGACAACCGCGCTGGGCGCGATATCCGTAGCCGGAGCCGGCGTGGTATCCATCAACTGCGCCATACGCGCATACGTCAGATAGGGATTTTTAACCACCAGCGCCGCGACCTGACAGTAAGGTAAATCCGCTTCCGTCAGCACGATAGCCGAGGCTTTGGTCTCCGCCAATTGCTCACGATAGCGACTGTCGGATAGGAAAGTAATCTGCCCGGACTTTGCTGAATGCATAGAAGCAACGCCGGTGACGACAATGCTGCCGTCACCGTGTAATTGCGCATCCAACTGTTGTGCCAACGCATCCAGTCGAATCGAATACATGAATTATTTAACCTGTTTCAGCACGTCGGCGGTAATGTCTTTGGCATTGGCGGAATAAGCTACCGCGTTGGCATCGATCACCACATCATAACCTTCTTTGCTGGCAACGGATTTCACCGCGTCCTGAATACGGCTCAGGATTTTATTACGTTCTTCCATCTGACGGCGACGATTATCCTGATCAAACGCCTGTGCTTTGGCGGAGAACTGATCGCGCTGGGCCATGATGTCTTTTTCCATTTTGCTGCGTTCGCTCGCCTTCATGGTAGAACCATCGCGCTGCAATTTTTGCATTTTAGTTTGCAGATCTTTTTCCATGGATTGCAATTCGGACGCACGGCCTTTGAATTCATTTTCCAACTGACGAGCCACCGTGTCACGCTGCGGCAACTGCTGGAAAATGCTGGATACGTTAACGACGGCAATCTTGTCGGCAGCCTGAACGCCGGCCGAAGCCGCCAATGCTAAACCGAGACCTGCAGCACACAACCACTTTTTCACTATAAACTCCTCAACCTGACCTGTTTGTGCCTGAGCACATTTTGATGTGCATGGCGTCATCATGCGGGCAAAGCCATCAGCCCCTGGACACGACATACGCCGATGCAACCTGCCATATACGATCTAACGACGTTACATTACCAGGTTTTGCCAATATTAAACTGGAACTGTTCCGACTTGTCCCCATCGTACTTTTTAACCGGCTGGGCATAGGAGAACACCAATGGCCCAAGCGGAGACATCCATTGCAGGGCGATCCCGCTGGAAATGCGGAAGTTGCCCGCTTTGCTGTAATCAGGAACACCCGCATCAATGGTCGCCTGCGTGTTTTCCCAGTTGCTATCCCATACCGTACCGCCGTCGACAAAGAACGACGTCCGCACCGAGCTGGTGTATTTCTCGCTGATAAACGGCGTCGGCACAATCAGCTCCGCGCTCAACACCGCCATGGCGTTACCGCCCACCGCATCGTCCAGATTGTCTTTATCGATCGGACAATCGGCATAAGATGTTTGACTGTTGCATTTATAATACGCCGCCTTCGGCCCGATGGTATTGGACTGGAAGCCGCGCACGGTGCTCGAACCGCCGGCATAGAAGTTATCGTAGAACGGCACTTCCTTACCGCCCAAACCATCGGCGTAACCGGCGCGGGCGCGGACCATGCCGACCCAGAGGCCACTGTCGCTTAACGGATAATAGGTCGCCGAATCAAACGTCAGTTTATAGTATTCGTTGTCCGAACCGGGAATCGTCACTTTGGCGTTGGCCGACGCGCGCGTCCCCTTGGTCGGGAAATAGCCGCGGTCCAGATTATTGTACGACCAGCCGGTGTTCAGGAAGAAATCGTTCGCTTTGAAATCGGCGCTGGATTTATTCCCTTCACCCACCACTTCCGGTTTAACATCGACGGAATTCAGATAGCGCCACATCGCCACCTGCGGTTTCATATCCGACAGGTCGTTGTGAACGTAATCCAGCCCCAGACGCAGCGAGTTGTTCTCGTTGATCGGGAAGCCTAATGTACTGCCGATGCCGTAACTGGCGTTAGTGTAGTCGGACAAATCGGCGTCGTAGGCTTCAAACTTGTTATAGAAAATACGACCGCCGAGGCTGACGCCGTCAACCGTAAAGTACGGATCGGTCAGGGACAGCTCGACATAGCTCTGGTAGTCGTTTTTCGTCCCGTTGATACCGACGGAATTCCCGGTACCCAGCCAGTTATCCTGCTGAACGCCGGCCTGGAAACTCACGCCGCTTTCCGTGCCGAAGCCCACGCCGAAGTTGAATGTACCGGTGTTGCGTTCTTTGACCTTATACGTCACATCAACCTGGTCGGCGGTGCCGGGAACGCGTTGCGTTTCGACATCGACGCTTTCGAAGTAGCCCAGCCGGTTCAGACGCTCTTTACCCTGCTCGACCAAATCGTTACCCAACCAGCCGCCTTCCATCTGGCGCATTTCACGCCGCAGAACGGAGTCCTTGGACGTGTCGTTGCCCTCGAAGCGGATACGGCGCACGGAAAAACGGTTACCGGCGTCGACATTGATATCCAGCTTGACCGTTTTATCGGCATCATTGATTTCAGGCTGGGTGACCACGCGCGGATAGGCATAGCCATAGCGGCCTAATAGCTTTTTGATGTCCTCTTCCATGCGGGTAACTTTGGTGCCGTTATACAGCTCGCCCGGTTCGATTTTCGTCAGACCTTCGATTTCCGCGGAGTGACCGGCCAGATTCCCTTTAACCGCAACGCCGGAAAGCTTGTATTGATCGCCTTCGGTCAGATTAATGGTGATGTAGATGCCTTTTTTATCGGGCGTCAGACTCACCTGCGTGGAATCGATGCTGAAGCGCGCATAACCGCGATCCAGATAAAAACTGCGCAGCGTTTCCAGGTCGCCAGAAAGTTTCTGTTTCTGGTATTTACGATCGCCGACCACGTTCCACCACGGCACTTCATCGCGCAGTTGGAAATGGGAAATAAGCTCATCGGTGCCGAACGCCTTATTGCCGACGATGTTGATCTGCTGAATCTTGGCGGAAACCCCTTCGGTAAACACCAGCTTCAAATCAACACGGTTACGCGGCAACGGCGTAACCACGGCTTTGACCGACGCGCTGTATTTGCCGACGCTGTAATAGAAATCTTCCAGTCCTTTTTCGATACTGGAAAGCGCCGTGCGATCCAGCGCTTCGCCGACTCGCACGCCGCTCGCATCCAGGTTCTGTTTCAGCATGTCGTCTTTTACCGACTTATTGCCGGAAAACGTCAGGCTGGCGATTGTCGGACGTTCCTTGACCTGCACAATCAGCGTTTCGCCGTCGCGCAGGACACGAACATCTTCAAAATTTCCGGTCGCGAACAAAGCACGGATGGTATTACCGATATCATCATCGCTGACGGTATCGCCAACGCGCACTGGCATACTGAGTAGTGCCGCTCCGACGGCAACCCGTTGCAGGCCCTCGAAATGAATGTCCTTCACTACGAACCCGTCTGCACCGTATACGGTGGCGCTGCTAAACAGCAGCGACGCTATGAGCAACTTTTTCATCGCCATCGTTGTTATGCGTTTTTCCTAACCTAATCCCACGCCTAAAGGCGGGAGAAATCATTGAAAAGTGCGAGTCCCATTAACAACATCAGCAACACCGCGCCAATGCGATAACTAAAGTCCTGCACACGCTCAGAAACCGGCCTGCCCTTCAGTTTTTCAACCGCCAGAAAGAGCAGGTGTCCACCATCCAATACCGGCAGCGGAAACAGATTGATGACCCCCAGATTGACGCTGATTAAGGCCAAAAACATGAGGTAATAAATCAATCCATAGTCTGCCGACATTCCTGCTCCCTGGGCAATCGAAATCGGACCGCTCAAGTTGTTCAGCTTGACGTCGCCCGTTACCAGTTTCCCCAACATACTGACGGTCAGCTTCATCAGTTGCCAGGTTTTATCCGTCGCCTGATAGATCGCGCTAAACGGCCCATACTGGCGTACCGTTCGATACTCCTCCGGAAGCGGCGTTACGCTCGGCATAACGCCGGCGAACCCCTCTGTCCTGCCGTTGCCGGCTGACTTGCTATCCGGCGTCAACGTCAGCGGCAATGTCGCTCCGCTTCGTTCTACATCCAACGCAATACTTTGACCGGGATTATCGCGCACGGCAATAACGAAAGATCGCCAGTCCGTTAAAACCTGACCATCGACTTTAACGATCCTATCCCCTGCCTGTAAACCCGCTTTTTCCGCCGCCGACCCTGGTTGAACCTGAGTTAATACCGACTCAATCTGCGGCCCTTTGGGAATAATCCCCAATGAGGCGGCGGGGTCTTGCTTATCCGGCTCAAATTGCCAGTTGCGCAGATCCAGCGTTTTCAACACGACCTGGTTCGAGCCTAAAGGCGCGGCGCCAATCACGACATCGCTGTCGCCGATTTTACCGATCAACGCCAAACGCGCCGTATCCCAGTCAGGCGTTTCGATACCGTCAACCGACTTTAGTTCAATTCCAGCGGACATTTCAGCCTGCGAAGCGATGGAGTTGGGTAATATTTCGCCAACCACCGGACGCACGCCGGGAACCCCGATAATAAACACCAGCCAATACGCCGCAATGGCAAAAATGAAATTGGCGATAGGCCCTGCGCTGACGATGGCGGCACGTTGCCACACCGTTTTATGATTGAAGGCCTGATGACGAAATTCCGGCGATACGGTATCAACACGCTCATCAAGCATTTTGACATAACCACCCAACGGAATCAGCGCGATAACGTATTCGGTGCCGAGACGATCGCGACGGCGCCATAAAGCGCGGCCGAACCCGACGGAGAAACGCTCAACCTTGACGCCGCAGCGACGAGCAACCCAGAAGTGACCAAACTCATGCACGGTGATCAACACACCCAGCGCAATGATAAATGCAGCCAAACTCCAGAGGAAATTCATCATAAATATTCTCTAATGTCTCATCCTAAACGGCTTTAAACATCAACAGCATCAGGCAGGAAAATACCGGTACGGCCGCCGTCAGGCTGTCGATACGGTCAAGCACGCCGCCATGTCCCGGAATCAAATGGCTACTGTCTTTTATGCCCGCCTCGCGCTTGAACATGCTTTCCGTCAAATCGCCCAATACCGAAGCCAGCGCCGCAACAATAGAACAGATTAATAGCGTCGTCGGAGAAATGGTCAAAGGCGCATAGCGACTGAACAGTAAGGAAATCACCGCGGAGGTGACCAACCCGCCGATCAACCCTTCCCAGGTTTTACCCGGCGACACCTTCGGCGCCAATTTACGCTTGCCGAACAGTCGGCCAAACATATAGGCGCCGCTGTCCGCCCCCCATACCAGCAACATGACATACAGCAGCCACCACGCGCCGCTGTCGGGATTGACATCATAGTTATAGTGGCGAAGCGCGACCATGCCCCAGAAAAAGGGAATAATCGTCACCACGCCGAACACCAGCCGCAGGATCCGTGAATGACGCCATAGCGATGCGGAAGCAGGATAAAACAGAACCAAAAACAGAGCGACGCCCCACCAGACCAGCGAGGTCCAGAGTGTTCCGCTGATTTGCGGGACATGTATCGAATAATGGTACGCCGGCAGCGTCAGCAACATCAGCGCCAGCAGAAAGCCACATAGGATCGCCAGCCAGAGCCGCTGCCCGTATGAGGCGAATCCGGAAAGTTGTCCCCATTCCCAAGCCGCCAGCATGCAGACAGCCAGCGTCACCAGGGTAAAGCCCAGCGGGGGCAACAAAAATAGCGCTGCGACAACAATCGGAATTAAAATCAAAGCAGTAATCAGGCGATACTTCAGCAAAAGTTCCCCCTAGGATGCATCCGCATCGATAGGTGTTGTTCTCCCGAAGCGACGCTCGCGTTGTGCAAATGCATTCAGCGCACCTTCAAAAACTTGTTCATCAAAATCAGGCCAAAGGACATCGGTAAAGTAAAGCTCGGCATAGGCGATTTGCCATAGCAGGAAGTTACTTATGCGATGTTCTCCGCCGGTTCGGATCACTAAATCAACCGGAGCCAGGTCATTCAGGCAAACATATTGGCATAATGAATCTTCATTGATACTGTCGGGACGCAGCGTTCCCTCCTGTACCTGCTCTGCAAGCCGCCGCACTCCCTGAATGATATCCCAACGCCCGCCATAATTCGCAGCAATATTCAGCGTCAGGCCCGGATTATTTTTTGTCAATTCTTCAGAGCGGCGGATACGCTCCTGTAAACGCAGGCTAAAACGGCTGATATCGCCGATGATGCGTAAGCGAACTTTATGCTTATGCAGGCTTTTTACTTCGCTATCCAAAGCGCGGACAAAAAGCTCCATCAAGGCGGTCACTTCCTGCGCGGGACGATTCCAGTTTTCACTGCTGAATGCATAAAGCGTTAACGCCTCAAGTCCATGGCTGGCGGCAAAACTCACCGCCCGGCGTACGGATTTAACGCCAGCCTGATGGCCAAAAATCCGCAGTTTTCCCCGGCTTTTAGCCCAGCGGCCGTTTCCATCCATGATGATGGCGACATGCCGAGGCCCGGCGAATGACAGATTATCAGCACTTTTTTGATTATCGGACGGCATAACGAGTACTTATATCCTCAAGCAAGAAATACAACAGACCTTCCGTAACATCAGACCCTGTCAGCGCAAAAAAGCCGTGAACGATCACGGCTTAACTTCACCGCTGGCGCCAAAGACTCGCTTAGCCAGCTGTCGAGTGGCGCAGACTATACCACCTCAACCACGCGTGAACAAATTGTGCTATGTGAATAACCATACCTAACGCTCATACTGGGTGAGTATCTGCGCCGCGGCTTGTCTGGCCCAGCGGTCGATGCACAGAACCTCATCAACGCTGGCTGGCTCTGATAATGTGAGTTGCTCAACCACTTGCTGATTCACAGCCGCAATGTCTGTGAAACGAATGCGCAACTGTAAAAAAGCGGCGACCGCAATCTCATTGGCCGCGTTTAAAGCCGTCGTCGCCGCTTGACCGTGATTACAGGCATCGATGGCCAATTGCAAACAAGGGTAACGCGCATAGTCCGGCGCTGAAAACGTCAACGCGCCCAACTGACAGAAATCCAGGGCTTTCACACCCGACCGCACGCGACTGGGATAGGCCATGGCATGAGCAATCGGCGTACGCATATCCGGCGATCCCAACTGGGCCAGCACGCTGCCGTCAACATAGCGCACCATGGAATGAATCATCGACTGCGGATGGATGATCACTTCCATCTGTTCGGCGGAAGCATTAAACAGCCAGCGCGCCTCGATGTATTCCAGTCCTTTATTCATCATGGTGGCGGAATCCACCGATATCTTACGCCCCATCGACCAGTTCGGATGAGCGCAAGCCTGATCGGGCGTCATCGCGGCCAGCGCGCCGACCGGCGTTTCACGGAACGGGCCGCCTGAGCCGGTCAGAATAATACGCTCAACGCCATACTGCTCCAAAGAAGAGTAGCCTAACTGCCGTTGAATTTGCTCAGGTAAACTCTGAAAAATCGCATTATGTTCGCTATCGATGGGCAACAGTTGCGCGCTGCTCCGCGCGACGGCATCCATAAACAGACGTCCACAGGTGACCAGGGATTCTTTATTCGCCAGCAATACCTGTTTGCCCGCGCGAATGGCGGCCAGCGTCGGCATCAAACCCGCCGCGCCGACGATGGCCGCCATTACCTGATCGACATCATCCAGCGCGGCCAGTTCGCATGCCGCCTGCTCGCCGGATAACACTTCGGTTCGACAGCCGTGTTGTGATAGCTGTTGACGTAATAATCTGGCGGATGCTTCATCCGCCATGGATGCGTAAGCAGGACGAAAAGTTAAGCATTGTTCCAGCATCCGTTCGACATTTCTTCCCGCCGATAATGCTTTTACGGCAAATTTATCCGGGTTTTGATTAATGACCGCCAGCGAGCTGACGCCAATAGAACCCGTCGAGCCAAGTATTGTCAGTTGCTTCATTAAAATGCTCTGAATAACTGGATTTGATCACAGGAAGGCGTACTAGTCTGAGACGATTGCCATGAAGTGTCTATGCTATTTATCGCAAAAACTCATCGCAAATTGATTCACCGCCCAGGGAGGCTGGCCTGCATCAAAAAAACAAAGCGCCGCCAGTTGGATGATACGATACGCATCATCACTTTCCTGCGGCGCTTATAATAAGCGGATTGATTAAAACTCCATCAGTTCGCTTTCTTTTTCCGCCAGCGCGGCGTCTACTTTTTTGATGTAGAGATCGGTCAGTTTCTGCACGTCGTCCTGCGCGCGACGCTCTTCATCTTCGCTGATCGCTTTATCTTTCAATTGCGCTTTCAGCTTATCGTTGGCGTCACGACGCACGTTGCGCACGGATACGCGCCCTTGCTCCGCTTCACCGCGCACGATCTTGATCAGATCCTTACGACGTTCTTCCGTCAGCGGGGGCAGCGGAACGCGGATAACCGAGCTGGCGGAAGAAGGATTCAGGCCAAGATCGGAAGACATGATGGCTTTTTCCACCGCCTGGCTGAGCGAACGGTCAAATACCGTAATCGCCAGCGTGCGGGAATCTTCCACCACGATGTTGGCTAACTGACGCAGCGGGGTCGCGCTGCCGTAATATTCGACCTGAATACCGTCAAGAATGCTGGGCGATGCGCGGCCAGTACGAATTTTGCTGATTTGGTTTTTGAAAACCTCTACGCATTTTTCCATGCGCGTTTCAGCATCTTTTCTGATTTCATTAATCACGTTGTGAACCCTTGAAAACTGGTTGCCTGACAGGCCATGCATCAATGGCATGACCCGGTGAATAATTTATACCAGCAAAAGCTGGCGGTATATGGCAATACTGCTGGTTACCAGAAGCGAATATTACCCTATTTTTAGGGTTATCCGTTATTACTGATCAACGTCCCTTCCTTCTCCCCCATCACCACGCGACGCAGCGCGCCGGGCTTGTTCATATTGAACACGCGGATAGGCAGGTTGTGATCGCGCGCCAGCGTGAAAGCGGCTAAATCCATCACTTTCAACTCACGCTCCAGCACATCCTGGTAACTCAGGGTTTCATGCAAAATTGCGGAGGGATCCTGTACCGGATCGGCAGAATAAACGCCATCCACTTTCGTCGCTTTCAGAACGACGTCGGCTTCAATTTCAATACCCCGCAGGCAGGCTGCCGAATCGGTAGTAAAGAAAGGATTACCGGTACCCGCGGAAAAAATCACCACGCGGTTATTGCGCAATAAGCTGATGGCTTCAGCCCAACTGTAATTATCGCACACCCCGTTCAGCGGGATAGCGGACATCAGGCGCGCGTTCACATAAGCACGATGCAGCGCATCACGCATCGCCAGACCATTCATGACCGTCGCCAGCATCCCCATATGGTCGCCCACCACGCGGTTCATGCCCGCCTTAGCCAGGCCGGCGCCGCGGAACAGGTTGCCGCCGCCGATGACCACACCGACCTGAATGCCCAACTCAACCAGTTCTTTCACTTCCTGAGCCATGCGATCCAGAATGCTCGCATCGATACCAAAACCTTCGGTTCCCTGCAAAGCTTCGCCGCTGAGCTTAAGCAGGATTCGTTGATATACGGGTTTTGCATTGGTTGCCATGGTGTTTTGTCCTACAGGCTGTCATCGTATTGGGAGTTGTTACTGTCACACTTAGCGCGATTTACCAGAATGTAAACCACAAATAAATGCACTGAACTTATTTTGGCTGGATAAAAAGGAACCGCCAACAGGCGGCCCCTTTTTTTATTATTAAGATTGCTTGCTCATTGCTGCGACTTCAGCAGCAAAGTCGACTTCAGCTTTCTCAATACCTTCACCCACTTCAAAGCGGACGAAGCTGGTGACGTCGGCTTTATGCTCTTTCAGCAGATCGCCAACGGTTTTGCTCGGATCCATCACGAAATGCTGGCCGGACAAAGAGATTTCGCCGGTGAATTTACGCATACGGCCTTCAACCATTTTTTCTGCGATCTCACGCGGTTTGCCGGATTGCATGGCGATATCCAACTGAATCTGGTGTTCGCGGGCAACAACGTCGGCCGGCACATCTTCAGCTTTAACGTATTCCGGTTTGCTGGCGGCGATATGCATGGCGATATGCTTGATCAGCTCTTCATCCGCGCCCGTTGCGGCAACCAGAACGCCGATGCGCGCGCCGTGCAGGTATGAACCCAGCGCGTCGCCTTCCAGAATCGCGATACGACGGATATTGATGTTTTCACCAATTTTCGCTACCAGCGCGGTACGTTGTTCTTCGAATTTTGCTTTCAGCGCTTCGACATCAGCGATGCGATCGTTCAGCGCGGCAGTGGCGACTTCTTCGCCGAACGCCTTGAAGCCGGCATCTTTGGCGACGAAGTCGGTTTCGCAGTTCAGTTCAACGATGACGCCGTATTTTCCGTCTGCGGAAATCTGGGTCAGAATGATGCCTTCAGCAGCCACGCGGCCTGCTTTCTTGGCGGCTTTCGCCTGGCCAGATTTACGCATGTTGTCGATAGCCAGCTCGATGTCGCCATTCGCTTCAACCAGCGCTTTCTTACATTCCATCATGCCTGCGCCAGTACGCTCACGCAGTTCTTTTACCAGGGCAGCGGTAATTTCAGCCATTATCTTTTCCTCGGTTATCTCGTGGGGGAGATAAGTAAAAAAGGGGCCTTAGCAGGCCCCCTAACCAACATATGTCAATACCTGGTTAATAAGGGCTCGGAGGAGCCAGCCTTATTATTCAGCTTCAACTAAGCCTTCTTCCGCTTGCTCAGCCAGATCTTGCGAACGGCCTTCACGAACGGCGGCGGCAACAGCGTTCAGGTACAGGTTAACTGCACGGATCGCGTCATCGTTACCAGGGATGATGAAGTCAACGCCATCAGGATCGGAGTTGGTATCAACGATAGAGAATACCGGGATACCCAGGTTGTTGGCTTCTTTAATTGCGATGTGTTCGTGATCGGCATCAACAACGAACAACGCATCCGGCAAACCGCCCATATCCTTGATACCGCCCAGGCTGTTTTCCAGCTTGTCCAGTTCACGGGTGCGCATCAGCGCTTCTTTCTTGGTCAGTTTGTCGAAAGTACCGTCCTGAGACTGAGTTTCCAGATCTTTCAAACGTTTGATGGACTGACGAACGGTTTTCCAGTTAGTCAGCATACCGCCCAACCAGCGATGGTTCACGAAGAACTGATCGCAGCTGCTGGCAGCGTCTTTTACCGCTTCGCTTGCAGCGCGTTTAGTACCAACGAACAGAATTTTGCCCTTGCGAGAAGCGATTTTGCTCAGCTCGGCCAGTGCGTCGTTGAACATCGGTACGGTTTTCTCAAGGTTGATGATATGCACTTTATTACGCGCGCCGAAGATGAACGGCTTCATTTTCGGGTTCCAGTAACGGGTCTGGTGACCAAAGTGTGCGCCAGCCTTGAGCATATCGCGCATGGAAACAGTTGCCATGATTACCTCTATTAATTAAGTATGGGGTTATGCCTCCACGTGTCCCATTGCGCCGACCCCGCAGGTTGAAAACCCTTGGAGCACCCCGGCGAATGTGCCGACACGTGTGTGTTATATACACAAAGTGAGTTTAGTTGATTCAGCAGGACGGTATTAAAGAAAGAGATTAAACCCAGCCAGCCGAATCACCGGCGCGCTTTATACCATAATTCCCGCCGGGACACCAACTTTTGTTGTCTCGCCCGCCCGCCGCCAAATGATAATGTGGCAAGCCAATGGCTGGGCTGATAACATACGTGATTACTTACCGAACAACCTTAATTCGTCGTTTAATACGACACCTGCGGACAATATTTAATGGCTATATCAATCAAAACCCCTGAAGACATCGAAAAAATGCGCGTCGCCGGACGCCTGGCCGCCGAAGTATTGGAAATTATCGAACCCTATGTCGTACCCGGCGTCAGTACCGGTGAACTGGACAGAATCTGCCACGATCACATCACCAATAAACAACATGCGATTTCCGCCAGCCTGGGGTATCACGGTTTCCCGAAGTCGGTATGCATTTCCGTCAATGAAGTGGTCTGCCACGGCATTCCCAGCGAAGAGAAACGGCTGAAAGACGGCGATATCGTCAACATCGACGTCACCGTCATTAAAGATGGTTTTCATGGCGACACCTCGAAAATGTTCATCGCCGGCAAACCCACCATCCTCGGCGAACGCCTGTGCCGCATTACGCAGGAAAGCCTGTATCTGGCGATAAAGATGGTGAAACCCGGCATCCGTCTGCGTTCCCTGGGCAAAGAGATCCAGAAATTCGTTGAAGCGCAGGACTTTTCCGTGGTGCGCGAATACTGCGGTCACGGCATCGGCGAAGGCTTCCATGAAGAACCGCAGGTGTTGCACTACGATGCGGACGACGGCGGCGTGGTTTTGCAGCCGGGCATGGCGTTCACCATCGAACCGATGGTGAACGCCGGCGACTATCGTATCCGCACCATGAAAGACGGTTGGACGGTAAAAACCAAAGATCGCAGCTTGTCGGCGCAATACGAGCACACATTGGTGGTCACCGAGAACGGCTGCGAGATAATGACATTGCGGAAAGACGACACCATTCCCAATATCATTACGCACCAGGCATAATATCGCGCCAGTTTAGCTGGTTGGCGCTATCTCGTCGTCCCTGCGGCAGTAGGCGGGGATCGGCTTTCACTGACGACCCGGCGTTGCTTGAGATTCCTCCTCGTGGAAGCGGGGAGCAGCGGGAATGACGGCGGGCGCGGCGCGATAACGAACCTGTCAGTTCGGGCGTTGTCATCACTCACAGCGATTTGTTATGGGCTGCGCATATGATCCAAAAAAACCTTTCGCAATATATTCCTGTTGAATCCGCTTCGGTCTCACCGCTTCCCGATTCGCCCCTGAATTACAGCGACGAGATGCTGAATTGTCAGGCGCTGAAGCAACGGCTGGAGCAATTTCAGGTTTGGCTGGGAACCGAGTTTAAATCAGGCGTCAGCGCGGAAACCTTGATCGAGGCCAGAACACAATTTATCGATCACCTATTGCAACGACTGTGGCTGTTCTATGGCTTTGATAAAATAGAACAAACTGCGTTGCTGGCCGTGGGCGGCTATGGGCGCGGCGAATTGCACCCGCTTTCCGATATCGACGTGCTGGTGCTCAGCCAGGAAAAACTCAGCCAACGGGATTCGCAGCGCGCGGGAGAGTTTATTACCCTGCTGTGGGATCTCAAGCTTGAAGTCGGTCACAGCGTCAGAACGCTGGAAGAGTGTTTGCAGGAAGGTCGCGCCGATATTTCCGTCGCGACCAATCTGATTGAATCGCGCATGATCTGCGGCGATGTCGCGCTGTTTCTCAATCTGCAAAAACAGGTGTTCAGCGATACATTCTGGCCTTCGGCGAAATTTTTTCCGGCAAAAATCGCCGAGCAGTACGAACGGCATCAGCACTACCACAGCACCAGCTACAACCTTGAACCCGATATCAAAAGCAGCCCCGGCGGGTTACGCGACATCCACACCCTGCTGTGGGTCGCCCATCGCCATTTCGGCGCCACCTCGCTGGATGAAATGGTCGGCTTCGGTTTCCTGACGGAAGCGGAGCGCAAAGAGCTCAACGAATGCCAGAGTTTTCTATGGCGCATCCGATTTGCGTTGCATTTGATAGTGACGCGCTACGACAACCGCCTGCTTTTCGACCATCAGCTCAACGTCGCGCATCTCCTGCAATATCAGGGGGAAGGCAATACGCCGGTAGAGCGCATGATGAAAGATTTCTACCGCGTAACAGGCCGCGTCAGCGAACTGAATCAAATGTTGCTGCAACTGTTTGATGAAGCGATTCTGGCGCTGGAGGCCAATGAAAAACCCCGCGCAATCGATGACGAATTTCAACTGCGCGGCAACCTGATCGACCTGCGTGATGAAACCTTGTTCGTCCGTAAGCCCGAAGCGATCATGCGCATGTTTTACCTGATGGTGCGCAACCAGGAAATTACGGGCATATACTCCAGCACGCTGCGCCAGTTGCGTCATGCGCGTCGACACCTCGCCAGCCCGCTGTGCGCCATCCCCGAGGCCCGGCAGCTGTTTATGAATATTCTGCGTCATCCGCATGCGGTAAAACGCGCCCTGCTTCCTATGCATCGTCACAGCGTGTTATGGGCCTATATGCCGCAGTGGGGCAATATCGTCGGGCAAATGCAGTTTGATTTATTTCATGCCTACACCGTCGATGAACACACGCTGCGGGTATTGCTGAAACTGGAAAGCTTTGCCGATGAGGAAAACCGTACCCGCCATCCGCTGTGCGTGGAACTGTATCCGCGGATCCCTCAGCCTGAACTGCTGCTGCTCGCCGCGCTGTTTCACGATATCGCCAAAGGCCGCGGCGGCGATCACTCCGAGCTCGGCGCCCAGGATGCGCTGGAGTTCGCGACGCTGCACGGACTGAGCTCACGGGAGGCGCAGTTGGTTTCCTGGCTGGTGCGGCGTCATTTGCTGATGTCCGTCACCGCGCAGCGCCGCGACATTCAGGATCCGGCCGTTATTCAGCAGTTCGCCATCGAAATGCAGAGCGAAACGCGCCTGCGCTATCTGGTTTGCCTGACCGTCGCGGATATCTGCGCCACCAACGAAACCCTGTGGAACAGTTGGAAACAGAGTCTGTTGCGCGAACTCTATTTCGCGACGGAAAAACAACTGCGTCGGGGAATGCAAAATACCCCGGATTTACGCGAACACGTGCGGCGTCATCGTTTACAGGCGCTGGCGCTGCTGCGCATGGATAATGTCGATGAAGAGGCGCTGCGCGATATCTGGAGCCGCTGTCGCGCCGACTATTTCCTGCGGCATTCGCCGAGCCAGCTCGCCTGGCACGCCCGCCATTTGCTGGCGCACGATATGAGTAAGCCGCTGGTATTAATCAGCCAGCATGCCTGCCGGGGCGGCACGGAAATCTTTATCTGTAGTCCGGATCGGCCTTATCTGTTTGCCGCGGTGGCCGGCGAGCTGGATCGGCGAAACCTCAGCGTCCATGATGCCCAGATCTTCACCAGTCGTGACGGCATGGCGATGGATACCTTCATTGTGCTGGAGCCGGACGGCAGCCCGCTGGCGCAGGACCGTCACGAAACCACGCGCTATGCCCTTGAACAAGCGCTGACGCAACGTCATTATCAGCCGCCGCATGCGCGGCGATCTTCGCCGAAATTGCGCCACTTCAGCGTGCCGACCGAGGTCAATTTCCTGCCGACCCATACGGACAGGCGCAGCTATATGGAGCTTATCGCGCTTGATCAGCCGGGATTGCTGGCCCGAGTCGGCGAAATTTTCGCCGATTTTAATCTCTCGCTGCACGGCGCCCGCATATCCACCATTGGCGAGCGGGTAGAGGATTTATTTATTCTGGCGGATAGCGATAGACGCGCACTGAAACCGGAATTACGCGTTAAACTGCAAGAACGGTTGACAGAAGCCCTAAACCCAAACGATAAAGTAACATCGAGTTAATTTTCACAATCAGGAAAGAGAAAACAGGATGCATCAACAACTACAAAACGTTATCGAAAACGCTTTCGAGCGCCGCGCCGAAATCACGCCGGCCAACGTAGACGCCGTGACGCGTGAGGCGATCAATCAGGTTATCGGCCTGCTGGACAGCGGCGCGCTGCGCGTAGCTGAAAAAATCAACGGCCAGTGGGTCACGCATCAATGGCTGAAAAAGGCCGTGCTGCTCTCTTTCCGCATCAACGATAATCAGGTAATTGAAGGCGCGGAAACGCGCTACTACGATAAAGTGCCGATGAAATTCGCTGATTACGACGAGGAACGTTTCCAACGCGAAGGTTTCCGCGTGGTGCCGCCGGCCAGCGTGCGTCAGGGCGCCTTTATCGCCCGCAATACCGTTCTGATGCCTTCTTACGTCAACATCGGCGCTTATGTCGATGAAGGCTCAATGGTTGATACCTGGGCGACCGTAGGTTCCTGCGCGCAGATTGGTAAAAACGTTCATCTGTCCGGCGGCGTCGGCATCGGCGGCGTTCTGGAGCCGTTACAGGCGAATCCGACCATCATTGAGGACAACTGCTTTATCGGCGCGCGTTCCGAAGTGGTCGAAGGGGTGATCGTTGAAGAAGGTTCCGTCATTTCTATGGGCGTCTTCATCGGCCAGAGCACCAAAATTTACGATCGGGAAACCGGTGAAGTACATTATGGCCGCGTACCGGCGGGTTCGGTGGTCGTTTCCGGCAACCTGCCGTCTAAAGATGGCAGCTACAGCCTGTATTGCGCCGTCATTGTGAAAAAAGTGGACGCGAAAACCCGCGGTAAAGTGGGTATCAACGAGTTATTGCGCACCATCGACTAAACGGCCTGTCGGCGGGTTATCGTTAACCCGCCGTTTTTCTATCCTGCCGTCGCGGCGACCCTGAAAAATCGTGGGCTATCACAGATGAACCCGGTCGTTTAACAGTATGCTGGTTGAATTATTTTAAAATTAAAAAGGTCGCACTATGTATGACAATCTGAAAAGCCTCGGTATTACCAATCCAGATGATATTGATCGCTATAGCCTGCGTCAGGAAGCCAGTAATGACATCCTGAAGATTTACTTTCACAAGGATAAGGGCGAATTTTTCGCCAAAAGCGTGAAGTTCAAATACCCGCGTCAGCGTAAAACCATTTTGGCGGACAATTCCGGTCAGGGTTACAAAGAAATTAATGAAATCAGCCCTAATCTACGTTATGTCATTGATGAACTTGATCAAATCTGTCAGAACGAGCAGACGGATGTGGATCTGAAGCGCAAAATCCTTGACGACCTGCGTCACCTTGATAGCGTGGTATCGAACAAAATCGCCGAGATCGAGGCCGATCTGGAAAAGCTGACTAAAAATCGCTAATGGCGACGGACATGATAACGACAACGGGAGCGGAGACGCTCCCGTTTCGCATTCAGGCCTGACGGGCTTCGACCAGCGATAGCCACTGCTCCACCCACGGACAGGAAATCACTTCCGGCTCCGGATGTTCAACCGCGTCAATTTCCAATCTCTCGCCGACGCGTTTGGCGCCGATTTCCTGCAAAAGTTCGTCAAACCGGCGACCGCCGCCACAGAAATTTTCGTAGCTGCTGTCTCCGAGCGCAATCAACCCGTAGTGCAATTCTGGCTGATAGCCGCCCTGTTCGCGTAAAGCGGCGTACAGCGGCGCGATGGTATCGGGAAGGTCTCCCTGCCCGGTGGTTGATGTCACGACCAGCACGTCGTGCTCGCGGTAGCTCAGAAACGACTCCAGCGACGCATCTTCATAAACCTTGACCTCATGCCCGCGCTCTCTGAGGATATTTTCCGCTTCTTCGGCTACCAGCAGTGCATTTCCGTAGACCGTGCCGACAAAAATACCAATCTGCGCCATGATTTCCGACTCCCTTTTTTTATTTAATACCAGATGAAATACTATTCGCTATCCTGACCCGACGCCGCTGGAAACTCAACCCTTTCAAAGTCAGGGAGAATACCCTGCCAGCCGAACCGCGTCATAACGCCCTGCCATGGCGCATCCCAACGCGCCTGTAGCGTGAGTTCTCTCCCGCTCGCCGGATGCGTCAGGCTCAGTCTGCTGGCGTGCAACATCAGCCGGTTGCAGGCGAAATGCGTTCCCATACCGCGATTCTGCCGCAGATCGCCATGCGTGCTGTCGCCAATAATCGGATGGCGGAGATGCGACATGTGACGACGCAACTGGTGTTTGCGCCCGGTTTGCGGCGCGAGTTCCAGCAGGCTGTAGCGCGAGGTGGGATAACGCCCGATGGCCACCGGCATCTCCGCCTGGGCCAGCGTGCGATAATGGCTCACCGCAGGCTGCGGCGCCTTATCCTGATTGGCGTATTTATCGGCGATTTTATCCAGCTCTTCCGTCAGCGCGTAATCAATCACGCCATCGTCAACCACATAGCCACGGACGACGGCATGATAGATTTTCCGCATCCGATGCTGCTCAAACTGTTGCGACAATGAACGCGCCACATCGCTGGATAAAGCCAGTAACAGCACGCCGGATGTGGGCCTGTCCAGACGATGAACGGTATAAACGCGCTGACCAATCTGGTCGCGCACCGTCTGCATCACCACCACTTTTTCTTTGCGATCCAGCCAACTGCGATGCACCAGCCAACCGGCGGGCTTATTTACCGCGACCAGGTGCTCATCCTGATAAATAATCTCAAGCATCGCCGTCGTCGTCGGTTGAATTTGGCTGATCGCCAAACAGCGCATCAAGTTGGGCGATCTGCGCCAGAAGCGGCTCGATATCGGACGCAGCGCCTTCCAGCGCTTCTTCAAAATAGGGCGACAGCGAAAAGCCCATCGGCAACGGCGCGCCGCTGTCAAGCAGCGCATGCATACGGGGCAGCAGCACCCACTGTAACCACTGCTCGGCACGCATGGTATCAATGCAAAAGGGCTCATCGCTGGCAAAAGCAGCGGATTCAGGCGGCGATTGCTGCCAGAAAGGACTGTTTCTTAACACGCGTTCGACGTCAAACAAAGACTGACGAACCTGATCTTCTAAACTCATGCGTTTCTCACCATTGAAGCCGCTTGCGGTTGGCGGCAAAGCATAGCATTGATAATAGTCTCGCCCAAAATTCGTATTCCGGCGTACTATGCAGGCAAAAAAATGGGGGTACTGATTGCTCAGTACCCCCGATTCGTTTCATAGCCATCCCGCTACACCTTTGCGTCCCTGCTCATCCTTGAAAACTTTTCCTTGGTGGTCTTCCTAACCGACAATCCTTGCTGGCGTCCAACTTTCTTCCTGACTTACCCATCCTGTATCATCCATGACTCAATCCCTTTAGGCTCCTGCCCCACCAGGACTTCCTGCCCGGCTCCCAATCTCCTTCCTGGAGGTGTCCTTATTTCATCCTGAAACGTCCTGTCCTTTTATCGGTGCCTGATAATTATCCTTAAATCTCAAGCAACCGTTTACTAACTTGAGTAATAAGATGTATTAATTGTTTGGATTCAGCAAGAGGCCAGGGACAATGTTTATCAATCCCCGTCGGGGAACAAAGAAAAGAAATAACGTTAATTGACTAATTAATAATGAAAAAATAAAGACAAAGCCTAATATTCACGTGAAAGATGAGAGATGTCTTACAGCAAATGTAAGAGATCTCTCACAACAGCAAAAGTGAAACATGATTAATGATTAGATCGTTGACGGACGTAGCCTGGACAGAAAATCGGTCAGCGTCGGCGCCAGCACCTGATGTTTCTTCGTACCGAACTCTTCCAGAATCACTTGCCCGGAAACATTGCAGAGCGAAATCATCGTCATTTCGGAGTCGGTTGTCGCCAGAAATAACGTCGGGGGCAGTTTTAAACGCTTTTGCGTCAGCAGATGGCCGATCAGATTTTCCTGCATGCGCGTGAAATCGTCCTCACTCCAGACCTGCAATAACACGCACGAAATCGCCTCGAATTGCGCCGTCATATCGCCGGCATACTGCGACGTATAGAAAGCATGAACATCCGGGTGCAGACTGATATCCAGCGCACGCTCCACGCCGTCCAGCATTGCGTCGGGCAAAAACGGCTGCGGCAACCAGTAAACTTCGTCGTCCCGAGTGTCGGTAATACACGGGGAAGGAACGCCGTACAGCGCCGCGCTCGCGGGCGGACGTCCCGTTTCCTGCCGCCATAATTCGACATAACGTTGGGTAAAGGCGGCCAGGGCCTGAGGAACCTCATAATCCATAATTTTTTCTCATCATTCTATTAGTCAGGTTACACTACGCGTATCCGTTCTTTCTTACATCAGGGTAGCCGTATGTCCGTTTACGACAAGCATCAGGCGCTAAGCAATCTGACGCTCGGGAAATCGACACCTTATCACGATCGCTACGATGCCGGTTTATTACAACCGGTGCCGCGTAGCCTGAACCGCGAACCGCTCGGCATCTTCCCGCAGAACCTGCCGTTTCATGGGGAAGATATCTGGACGCTTTACGAGCTGTCCTGGCTGAATAAAAACGGCGTGCCGCAGGTCGCCGTGGGCGAAATGCATCTGGATGCCGCCAGCCTGAATCTGGTTGAATCCAAAAGCTTCAAACTTTACCTGAACAGCTTCAACCAGAGCGTATTTGATAGCTGGGACAGCGTACGCGCTACGTTAATCCACGATCTGAGCCAGTGCGCCCAGGGCCGGGTCGATCTGACGTTATTTAAACTCAGCGAGCTGGAAGGTCAGCCGATTGCCGGCTTGCACGGCGAGTGTATCGACGATCAGGATATTCTCATCGACAACTACGAGTTCAATGCGGACTACCTGGCGACGGACGATGCTGATGATACCCAGGTGGAAGAGACGCTGGTCAGCCATTTGCTGAAATCCAACTGCCTGATCACCCACCAGCCCGACTGGGGTTCGGTACAGATTCATTATCGCGGCAAACGCATTAACCGGGAAGCGCTGCTGCGTTATATCGTGTCATTCCGTCACCACAATGAGTTTCATGAACAGTGCGTTGAGCGAATTTTTAACGATCTGATGCGTTATTACCAGCCCGAGCGACTCAGCGTCTACGCCCGCTACACTCGCCGCGGCGGATTGGATATCAATCCGTGGCGCAGCAACGTCCGGTTTTCCGCGCCTGTCGGGCGTCTGCCGCGTCAATAAATGCGTAACGTTACGCAACTTCTGTAGCCCGCGGCCATCATTATTGGAAAAAATGATGGCCGCAGGCTAAGGTGGAGCACTGAGAAAGATTACGTTCCCATCGCGCCGCATGAGACGAATGCCGCCTGTCGGCATTCATGAACCAGCAAAAGCGATTGGATGACCTCCCACCCGGGAGCCTCGCTTCCGACTGTCGGGACATGCGATCGTCAAACAGACGGACTCATGCCCGATATGCGCCTGGAAGATGACGGGTATACTGCGTTTAAAGGAGCAAAATTGATTACACATATCAGCCCGCTGGGGTCTATGGATCTGCTATCGCAGTTGGAAGTGGACATGCTGAAAAGCAGCGCCAGCAGCGATCTCTATCGGTTATTTCGTAACTGTTCCCTGGCCGTATTAAATTCCGGCAGTCAGACGGATAACAGCAAAGAGCTGCTTTCCCGTTATGAAGACTTCGATATCAACGTGCTGCGCCGTGAACGCGGCGTCAAGCTCGAACTGGTTAATCCGCCCGAAGACGCCTTTGTCGACGGCTATATTATCCGTTCGCTTCAGGCCAACCTGTTCGCCGTGCTGCGCGATATTCTGTTTGTTAACGGGCAAATCACCGACGCCGGTCGTTACTACAACCTGAACCTGGAAAACTCCGCCCATATCACCAATCTGGTTTTCTCTATTTTGCGTAACGCCAGAGCGCTGCACGTTGGCGAAGAGCCGAATATGGTGGTGTGCTGGGGCGGACATTCAATCAATGAAACCGAATATCTCTACGCCCGTAAAGTGGGCAGCCAGCTCGGTCTGCGCGAGCTGAACATCTGTACCGGCTGCGGCCCCGGCGCCATGGAGGCGCCGATGAAAGGCGCCGCCGTCGGGCATGCCCAGCAGCGCTACAGAGACGGACGTTTTATCGGCATGACCGAACCGTCCATCATTGCCGCCGAGCCGCCGAACCCGCTGGTCAATGAACTGATCATCATGCCGGACATTGAAAAACGGCTGGAAGCCTTTGTGCGTATCGGTCACGGCATCATCATCTTCCCCGGCGGCGTCGGTACGGCGGAAGAATTCCTCTATTTGCTGGGGATTATGATGAATCCGGAAAACAGCGAACAGGTGCTGCCGATCATTCTGACCGGGCCGGAAGAGAGCGCCGATTATTTCCGCGTATTGGATGAGTTTATTGTCGGCGCCTTAGGACGTCAGGCGCGCCGTTATTATTCCATCATTATTGATGATGCCGCGGAAGTCGCCCGCCAAATGAAAAAAGCGATGCCGTTGGTCAAGGAAAGCCGCCGACATACGGGCGACGCCTACAGCTTTAACTGGTCGTTGCGTATCGCCCCCGACTTACAGATGCCGTTCGATCCCAGCCATGAAAATATGGCCAACCTCAACCTGCACTTCGATCAACCCACTGAGGAACTGGCCGCCGCTCTGCGCCGCGCGTTCTCTGGGATTGTGGCCGGCAATGTGAAGGAAGTGGGGATCCAGGCCATCGAACAGCAAGGGCCTTATAAGATCCATGGCGACACGCAGATCATGAAAAGCATGGACAAATTGCTTCAGGGGTTCGTTGCCCAGCAACGTATGAAACTCCCCGGCAGCGCGTATATCCCCTGCTATGAAATCTGCGCTTAATGCCGGCAAGCCCACCCGTCGCTAGATAGCCGTCGGCGAAAACCCGCGCGGGGAAGCGAACCTTCCCCGCAGACACGGACGACACCTGAGGAACACGCCTATGCCTGTACATTTGCTGATTGTCGATGCGCTGAACTTGATACGTCGGATTCATGCGGTACAAGGCTCCCCCTGCGTCAGCGCCTGCCAGCATGCGCTAAACCAACTGCTGCAACACAGTCGGCCGACCCATGCCGTCGCCGTCTTTGATGATGAAGATCGAAGCGCCGGTTGGCGTCATCAAATATTACCCGACTACAAAGCCGGGCGTTCCCCCATGCCGGATAACCTTAAGCAGGAGCTTGCGCAAATCCGCGCCGCATTTGCCGCAATGGGCGTAACAAGCTGGCATTCTCCCGGCAATGAAGCCGACGATCTGGCGGCGACGTTGGCCTGCAAAGTCGCGGAGTCCGGGCATCAGGCGACGATCGTCTCCACCGATAAGGGCTACTGTCAGCTATTGGCGCCGACCATTCAAATCAGAGATTACTTTCAAAAGCGCTGGTTGGATCTGCCTTTCGTACAGCAGGAGTTCGGCGTTTTACCGCAGCAGCTCCCCGACTACTGGGGATTAGCCGGGATCGGCAGCAGCAAAATTCCCGGCGTCGGCGGCATCGGCCCGAAAAGCGCGGTGCAGTTGCTGCAACAGGCTGGCAGCCTGGACGCGCTTTATCAGCAGTTGGACAGCGTGCCGGAAAAATGGCGCGGCAAGCTCCAGCGACAACAGGAAATGGCCTTTATCAGTCGCCGGGTCGCGACGCTCAGCCGGGATCTGACGCTGGACGGCAATCTTCAGCAGTTACGGTTGCCGCAGCAAAATCCTTAATCCCGGCTCTCCGGTCATGGTGGGCGGGGAACCGGTTTCCGCTGGCGCTTCGGTATCGCCGGCGATGCCCGCCTACCAGACGGCATTGATACGTTCTTGTCAGCAACGAAGGTAAATTTTACCGCTCATCGCGCCGGCCCGGCACGGCCGCCCAGAAACGGCGGGCGTGGACGGTGACTTCCTCGCGGTCATGGTAGAGCTGTTTGGCATGCACTTCCGCATTAATGCCATTTTCCTCCAGCCGCTCGCGAAGTAACGCCAGATTCTGCGAAACTTCCTCATAGCGTTTTTTCATCGGCAGCTTCAGGTTGAAGATCGCCTCCCTGCACCAGCCTTTTACCAGCCAGTCGGCGATCAGGCTGGTGACCTTGGCCGGTTTTTCCACCATATCGCATACCAGCCAGTAGACGTTGTTACGCGGCGGTTCAAAACGAAAACCATCAGCCTGATGATGCATCACCTGTCCGGTATCCATCAGGCTCGACGCCATGGGGCCGTTATCCACGGCGTATACCATCATGCTGCGTTTTACCAGTTGATAAGTCCAACCGCCGGGGCAAGCGCCCAAATCAACGGCATACATACCGCTGCCAAGACGTTCATCCCATTCGTCGGCGGGAATAAATACGTGAAAAGCTTCTTCAAGCTTTAACGTTGAACGGCTGGGCGCGTCAGACGGAAACTTGAGACGAGGAATGCCCATATAAAACGGCGAATTATTGTTGCCGTGGGAATATCCCACATAACAGCAACCCGGCGCGATAAACAGCACGTGCAGCACGGGCCGATCGGCCTTTTCATAGCCCAACAGGATTTTATTTTCGCGCAGCGCGGCGCGCAAAGGCACGGTGAACTTGCGGCAGAACTTCATCAGTTCCTTGCTTTCATTGGTATCCGGCACTTCCACCCGCAGGTCGCCGGCGCGTTCAATCGCGCCCGTCAACATGCCGACGATCGGGGTAATGCGATCTTCCGGCGGCAGGTCGCGCAGCAATTCGCCGCCGACAAACATTTGACGGGCAAAAATCAGCTCATGAAACGGCAGTTCTTCGATCAACCGCTCGGCATCTTCATGCTGATAACACTCAAAGATCACATAGCCGCTGTTATCTTTCACCCGGACAAAACCATAGGCATTGTGTTGCGCGGCTTTCTCCGTTATTTCCGCCGCGCACTCTTTTTCAAACCCCGGACGGCAGTACAAAATCACTTTATTCATGGCGTTCAGCCTTTCTCTTCAGACGCAATGCGCCAACCAACATCAATAACCAGCCAATCAGAAAACAGAATCCGCCAATCGGCGTCACATAAACCCACAACTTCAGATGAGAAAGCGCCAGGCAATATAAGCTGCCGCTGAACAATACCGTACCCAATGCCAGAAAAACGCCGCTCCAGTAAAACCACAGATTGCTACGCTGATGCATCAAAACAGACAGCGCCAGGATAGCCAGCGTGTGAAACGCCTGATACTCCAGCCCGGTGCGCAACCAGTCGATCTCTGACGGCCCCAGCGTTTTGCTTAACACATGCGAAGCAAACGCCCCCAGGGCGACAAAAATAAAACCGCTGATAGCGGAAAAAATCAGCATAAAACGACTATTCATTATTGGTATCCAATTCAATGCCTACTCCGAAGGCGTCATTGTCTCTAAACAGCGCCCAGCGCCATACCCGCGATTGATGCAGCGCACTCGCAACGCCCACTCCCTCAGCGCGAACCGTTATCGTAACGAAAGCGAAACTTCTCTTGTTCATTGGCTGCACGGGCCAGAATCCAATGACGAAAGGCGGCTATTTTACCCAGTTCTGCCTGGCTGTCATGACATACCAGATAAAAAGCATTTTTACTGACCAAAACGTCATTAAACGGACAGACCAATCTGCCCGCTTCAAGTTCGCTCTGCGCTATCACATTATTCGCCAGCGCGACGCCCTGCCCGTGGATCGCCGCCTGCAATACCATAGCGCTGTGGCTGAAAATCGGCCCCTGCTGCACATTTATCTGTACGCCCAGTTGACGCGTATAAGCCAGCCAGTCCCGCCGCGAGGCGTCATGCAACAGCGTATGCGCGCCCAGATCGTCCGGGGTTTTCAAAGGATGCTCTCCGATCAGCAGCGCAGGCGAGCAGACGGGCAACAGATACTCGGCATACAGTTTTTCCACCCGCAGTCCCGGCCAGTTGCCTCGCCCATAAAAAATGGCGACGTCCACATCATCCGACAGGCGGTCTTCCTCGCGATCCACCGCCTGAATTCGCACATCAATTCCCGGATATTCCGCATTAAAGCTCAATAATCGCGGCACCAACCAGTGAATGGCAAAACTGGGAAGCAAACTCACGGTCAATGCGCCTTTGGCGCTGCGCGACTGCAATTTCCGGGTCGCTTCATTGAGGGAAGAAAAAATTTCTTTTATATCAAGATAATAACTTTGCCCCTCTTCCGTCAGCAACAGCGAGCGATTACGCCGACGAAACAATTTAAGCCCCAGGAAATCCTCCAGCGACTTAATCTGATGGCTGACCGCCGCCTGGGTGACGAATAGCTCTTCCGCCGCTTTGGTAAAGCTCAGATGACGGGCGGCCGCATCAAATACACGCAGGGAGTTGAGCGGGGGGAGACGTTTTGACATAAATGAAATTCTTTTATTTCCCGATAAATAGCACATGCATTAGGGCTATTTATCTATTAGTTTTTGTAATCCGAAACATTATAATTTGTCCATTGAGGATGTACCAGCAAATACCTATATTAGCGCAACTTCCTGAGCCGGAACGAAAAGTGCGGAGGGGTGACCTGAAGGGCTTTTGGCTTGTGGTTGTGATGTTGTGTTTGCTATTTATTTGTCTGTCTGTATGGATAAAAAGGCAGCCAGGCTGCCTTTTTTAATTTTCTATACTTTATCTTGTCTTCCTGTATTTACTCTGGCACCGCAGCTGCGGTGCTTTTTTTATCCCGATGCCGGTACGATTACTTCAGTTCGACCAATTCCTTCACATTATCACGGTTGATCTGCTGATGCTGACCATAAGCATCGGTGTAACTGATCAAGCCTGTTTCGTCATCAACGCTAGGTTTACCCTCGGCAACGATAGTGCGCCCATCATTAGTATGCAGAACATAATTACTGGAACAGGCCGCCAGAGAGAACGCCATGACAATAGCTGCAAAAATAGAGATTTTATTCTTCATAGTTAACTCCCATTGAATGAAAACGCCTTATCTTTAACCATCTACATCAATAAATTCTAAAAATTAACAATTTTAAGCATAGTAAGATTTAGCTATTTTTCCAGAAAATCGCGCTAAGTATCGTCCTAAACTTGTTTCATGCATGAAAATGGGACAGGATCTGACGCCCAAAAGAGGATGATCATGACACCGTTCAACGCCACAACTTTCCGCCGGCAGTTTCCCGCGCTTGCACATCCAGGGGTATACCTTGACAGTGCGGCGACCGCATTAAAGCCTCAGACGGTCATTGATGCCGTTCAACAGTTTTATTGCGAGGAAAACGGCACGGTTCATCGTAGCCAGCACCGCGCCGCGCAGTGGTTGACGCGGCGTTTTGAGCATGCCCGGGAACAGGTCGCGACATTTATTCATGCTGATGACCCGCGCGCCGTCGTCTGGACCAAAGGGACGACGGAAGCCATTAACCTGGTCGCTCAGAGCTATGCCCGTCCGCGCCTGCATCCGGGCGATGAGATCGTGGTCAGTGAAGCGGAACATCATGCCAACCTGATCCCCTGGCTGATCGTGGCGGAACAAACCGGCGCACGCGTGGTGAAACTGCCCATCGGGGCCGATTTATTGCCTGATATCCGGCAACTTCCCGCTCTGCTGAACGCCAGGACGCGGATACTGGCTCTGGGACAGATGTCGAATGTTACCGGCGGCATCCCCGATCTGGCCGCCGCGATCCGGCTCGCGCATCAATATGGCGCGGTGGCGATGATCGACGGCGCGCAGGGCATGGCGCATTGTCCGCCCGACGTACAGGCGCTGGATATCGATTTCTATGCGTTCTCGGGACATAAGCTGTATGCGCCGACCGGTCTCGGCGTGCTATATGGAAAAACGGCGTTGCTGGAAAGCATGGTGCCGTGGCAGGGCGGCGGAAAAATGATGACACAGGTCTCCTTTGACGGCTTTACGCCACAGTCGATCCCTCACCGTTTTGAGGCCGGCACGCCGCATATCGCCGGGGTTATTGGTTTATCCGCCGCGCTGACGTGGCTCTCGCAACAATCCTGGCGGACGGCGGAACAATACAGCCAACAGTTGGCGCGACAGGCGGAAAGCCGGTTAGCGCGATTCCCCGGTTTTCGCAGCTTTCGCTGCGCTGATTCCAGCGTGCTCTCTTTCGAGTTTGCGGGACTGCACCACAGCGATCTGGTCACGCTGCTGGCTGAAAGCGGCATCGCGCTGCGAGCCGGACATCACTGCGCGCAACCCTTAATGGCCGCGCTCGGCGTCAGCGGCACGCTGCGCGCCTCGTTCGCCCCTTATAACAATGAGCAGGATATCGACGCCCTGATTGCCGCCGTTGACACGGCATTTGAATTACTGACGGACTAACGAAGACCACCATGACTGAAATGACAGCTACGGCCCATCCTTTCGGCCGCCAGATAAGCGCCGATGACCTGAAAACTCGTTTCGAGGCCTGTCGTTCATGGGAAGAACGTTATCGGCAACTGATTTTATTAGCCAAACAGCTTCCTTCCCTGCCGGAAGCGTTCAAGACCGACGCGATTGCGCTGTCCGGCTGCGAAAATCGGGTCTGGCTGGGTTATCAACGTCAGGAAAACGGCACGCTGCACTTTTACGGCGACAGCGACGGGCGGATCGTGCGCGGATTGCTGGCGGTGTTGCTCACCGCGGCGGAAGGCAAAACAGCGGACGTCTTACTGCGCGAAGATCCGCTGGCGCTGTTCGATACGCTGGGGCTGCGCGCGCAGCTCAGCGCATCGCGCTCAAGCGGCTTAGCCGCGCTGGCCGCCGGAATACAGGCGATTGCGGCGCAGAGCGTCTGATCCCCGGACGATAAGGACGCCGTTGCCGCGCTGGCGGCTATTGCTCCGCCGGATTTTCGCCACCCGCCTGACGCGCGGCTTTCGCCATCATCTTTTTCAGCGCGTGGGAGACGGCGACGAAGCCGAACGTCGCGGTGACCATGGTTGCGGCGCCGAAACCCGAGGCGCAGTCCATACGCTTTACGCCTTCCGCCGTACTGCGTGACGCGCATACCGAACCGTCAGGCTGCGGATAAACCAGCGGCTCGCTGGAAAACACGCAATCAATCCCCAGTTTCCCTTTACTGTTTTTCACCACGTTGAAGTCATGTTTCAGTCGTTCACGCAGTTTAGCCGCCAGCGGATCCTGAATGGTTTTCGCCAGATCGGCCACTTCAATCCGCGTAGGATCGATTTGTCCGCCCGCGCCGCCCGTCGTCACCACCGGAATTTTGTAACGCCGGCAGTATGAGAGCAGCGCGGCTTTCGGCCGCACGCTGTCTATTGCGTCAATCACGTAACTGAAATTACGATCGAGTAATTCCGCCACGTTCTCAGCACTGATGAAATCATCCACGCAGGTGACTTTGCATTCCGGATTAATCGCCAGAATACGTTCCGCCATCACTTCCGTTTTCGCCTGTCCGGTGTGCTGACGCAGCGCATGAATCTGCCGGTTGGTATTACTGACGCACACATCATCCATGTCGATCAGGGTGATCGCGCCGATGCCGGTTCGGGCCAGCGCTTCCGCCGCCCATGAACCGACGCCGCCGATGCCAATCACACAGACATGCGCCGCGGAAAACAGCGCCAGCGCCTGCTGACCATATAAACGCGCGGTCCCCCCGAAGCGCTGTAGATAGGCTTCGGATAATTGCGTACTCATTACAACCAACCTTTACATAAGAAAAATCAGGGATTAACGGGAATAGCTGAAATCAGCGCTACGCCCGGTATCAGCGACCCCACCCCTCCCCTTCGCAGGGGAGGGAGAAAACCCGAAATTTTAATGCATTAGCGCCTCCCTTTGACAAGGGAGGCCGGGTGGAGGTTGCTGACGGCCAGGTTTCGAACTTTTTCATCAAACTCGCGCTCAACATCAGCGCACGACTAAAAAACCGAGCCAATCATAAAGGATCCGCGCGTTTAATGACAAACTATCCGGCAACGTGAAAAGCCCGCGGCATGAGAGCGTATCCTTTAAACCGGCACGACCTCGACCAAGCAGCTCATGGCATTCGGACCTTGCGTCAGCGAAGATGTCCCGATATCCAGCGTCAGCACGTTCGCATTGCCGGATTGCTCGACCAGGTGCCACGCTTTCTGCCCGAAGCCGGGTTCAAACCAGGCGCCGGTAGACATAATCACCACGCCGGGCATGACGCCATCGGTAATCTGAACGCCGGCCAGAATGCGGCCTCGCTCATTTCTGACCTCAACCTGGGAACGATCGTCAATCGCGCGGGCCGCCGCATCCTGCGGATGCATATAAAGCGTTTCCCTGCCCGCGGTCTTATTGGCTTCGACCTGCGGCGTCGTCGCCAGCTGGCTATGCAGCCGATCCGCCGGCTGGATGGAAATAAAGTGCAGCGGCCAGCTCTGCGTGGCGGGCGCGCCCAGCCATTCGACCGGCGGCCGCCATTCGGGATGCGGGGCGAAATCGGGGGCGTCATAGCCCGCGATGGTGGCGCTGAACAGTTCTATTTTACCGCTTGGCGTTTGCAGCGCATGCTGCTGCGGGTCGCGGCGGAAATCCTCAAAGAACACGAACGGCTTGTCATCTGTCGGGATCTCAACATGGCCTTGTCGCCAGAATTCGTCGAATGACGGCCAGGATTGCCCGGCTTCCTTCTGCCCTGCGCGGCACTCGTCATAGAGCGTGGTCAGCCACTCGCGCTCGCTGCGGTTTTGCGTGAAATCGCCCCAATAACCGAGCCGTTCCGCCAGTTCGCTGAAAATGTCAAAATCATGGCGCGCCTGATGCTGAGGCGCAATCGCCTGATGCATGGCGAAAATAAAGCGATCGCGAGAAGAACCGCCGATATCGTTGCGCTCCAGCGTCGTGGTCACCGGCAGCACGATATCGGCCATCTGCGCCGCCGGCGTCCAGACGATATCCTGCACAATCACCGTATCGGGCTTGCTCCACCCTTCCACCAGCCGATTCAACTGCTGGTGATGATGGAAAGGATTGCCGCCGGCCCAGTGAATCAAATGCACATCCGGATAGGTATGCGTTTCTCCCTGAAAGCGATATTCCTGACCGGGATTAAGCAACATATCGGCGATACGCGCGACAGGGATCGCCCGACCGGCATTAGCGCAGGAAGGCGACTTCGGCGCGGGCGTGGCGATACGTTCATTGCCGACGCTGTTCATTGAACCATGACCAAACGAGAACCCGCCGCCCGGCAAGCCAACCTGTCCCAGCATCGACGACAGGGCAATCATCATCCAGTAAGGCTGTTCGCCGCGGTGCGCGCGCTGAACGGAGTAGGAGCAGGTGATAAAGCTGCGCACGCCGATCAACTGCTTCGCCAGTCGCTCAATGCGCTCGGCCGGGATGCCGGTGATAGCGCTGGCCCAGGCCGGCGTTTTCGCCGTGCCGTCGCTGCGGCCGCTAAGATAATCCGTCAGTTGTTCATAGCCGACGCAGTAGCGTTGCACAAAGTCCTTGTCATCCGCGCCCAGACGTTGAATTTCATATCCCAGCGCCAGCATCAGGGCGACATCGGTATTCGGACGGATAGGGATCCACTCCGCATTGACGAATGCCGGACAGTCGTCGCGCATCGGGCTGATATTAATTACCGGGATCCCCTTCGCCACCAGGGTTTCCAGCGCCGGTTTCAGCGTATGATGCCCGGCGCCGCCGGAAGCCACCTGCGCATTTTTCAGCGCCAGTCCGCCAAACGCGAGGAAAATATCGCAATGCTCGGCGACGCTGCGCCACTCCGTCACCTTGCCGGTCAGCGGATGGAAGGTGCCGATCACATACGGCAGAAAAAACTGCGCCGCGCCCCAGCTGTAGTTACCCTGCTGATCCACCGCGCCGCCGCCGGCAAAGTAGAAACGGCGCACCTGAGAACGCGCATGATGAAAACGCCCGGCGGAAGACCAGCCATAAGAACCGGCGAATAGCCCATCGGCGCCATAACGTTCGCGAACGCGGCGGTTCTCTTCCGCCACCAGATCCAGCGCGACATCCCAGTCGACCTCAATAAAATCCTCTTTGCCGCGCAGCGACCCATCGCTTTTTTCACGTTTTTGCAGCCACGAGCGGCGTACGGCGGGCCGCCGGATCCGGCGTTCCGAATAGACCAGCGGCACAATGGAATCAAGCATGGCGGAAGGGGCGGGATCGTCCGCAAATGGCTCGCAGCGAATCAATTTCCCATCTTCAACAACGGCGGTAAACGCTCCCCAGTGAGCCAGGTGTGGATAACGCTTAATCGACATGACGACCTCATGAATAATGAGCAGGATATATAATAGCCTGAACTATACCCAATCAGGGAAACAGTGAATAGTTTTATATAAACAGTCATAAATCAGCTAACAAAAGTTAATTATCGGCAATAAATTAATGACCGACGCAAATAACCATAATAAACATAATGAAATAGATAAAAGAATGCGCGTCGCGGCAACGCGGCTTACGTCAGTAAGCGCGCAAGGCCAGCGCGCCTGCGGTCTGAAGCCTTATACGGCGCGTAAATAGCATCTCCTGATATATTCGTTCGCCGGGCAAAAAAATATCCCTGCAAATAGCAGGTTATTTTTGATTTGATATAACATACAGGGTGATGAAAACGAGTCGGTTGCGCCGGACGAAATAACGGCGCGGCGGAAAGTCTATTTTCGCCAAGCGATAAAAAAAAGAAACGGCGCTGACCCGCAGAGCAATTTTCCCGCCGCGGGTCAGAAAAGATATGTTAATTCTGCGAATTGCCGACCAATAGCGATCCCGAACTATTGCTGCTGGTTAACGGGCCTGCCTGAGAAGCGCTGAACAAGGTTCCATTACTTTGGTTATTTTTCAAGACCCATACGCGGCCATAATGGTTATAGAAACCCGCCGCATGGCCGGCCTCATGACCGATGCCCTGATAAATATCGAAGTGCTGCCCTTTAATTGCGCCGCCGACATCCAACGCCACCATCAGACGCATTTCATACTTGCCGGTGAACTTCCCGTCATTATCCAATAAGGGAACCTCGGCCAGCAGCGCCGTTCCGGCCGGGATCAGCGAACGGTCGGAAGCTACGGACGCCTTGGCGACCAACGGCACCGCACTCGCCCCTTTCACCGGCGAGGTCATCATCGGTTTGAAAAATACAAAGGACGGATTTTGTTCCAGCAGTTCGCGAACCTCATATTCCGAGTGCTGTTCGGCCCATTGACGAATAGCCTGCATGGACATATCTTCACGCGCCACTTCGCCGCGGTCGATCAGCACTTTGCCGATACTGCGATAGGCGTGGCCATTTTTACCGGCATAACCGTAAAACGTCAGCGGGCGGCCATCGCCGAAATCAATATAGGCGCTGCCCTGTACTTCCATCATGAAGTTATCCACCAGCGAATTAGTCCAGGCGAGGACTAAATCATCGTTCAGCGCGCCGGCGTAAATGGATGCCCGATCCGGCAGCCGACGATTTTTCTTGCCACGGGCCGGCATGGCATACAGCGGGTAGCGAAATTCCCCCTGACGGGTATAGCGGGCTTGCAGAACCGGCGTATAGTAGCCGGTGAACTGCACGTTGCCGAAGTTGTCCACGCCTTCCATTTGCCAGGCGCTCAGGCCAAACTTGCCCAGCTCGCGGGTATCGGCGCCCGACAGCATCCAGTTCTGTATCGCCTGAAAGGTACTATTGTTGCTGGTATACAGATTGGGCGAGGCATTCCTGATTTCAGTAACCTGATCGGCAAAGTCTCTGGCATTGACGGGTTTGCCGGTTGCATTCGGCTCATTCACCAGTTCCAAAGGCTGATTGAGGTGTCCATCTTTATACTGCTGTCCACGATCGGTGGGTCTGGACTGACATCCGGCAAGAATGGCAATCACCACGCCGGTCAGCAAATATTTTCCCCAACATCCTCTCATCTTTTTTGCACTCTCTTTTGACATCGACGGATCCACCGCCGAACGATAACAAACACCTATAGAGAAAGAAACGACGTCCGATAAAAAAGGATAGCAGGAACGGGGACGTCAGGCGGTGAAAATGGCTAGCCTGGTTTATCGACGGGCTGAAGGCGCCGGCCGCATTTTTTAACGCCACCCAGCGGCGGCTCACGGGAAGGCAGGCAGTGGCGCCCGCCGGCAAAAAACCGGCCGGCATGTTTAAAAAACGCCCCATCCGGCGGTAAATTCAGCAACCACTCGGTTTATCTCATATTTTTTGCAAAAAGGGGTTGCATGGAAGCTCATGGAGAGTATAGTGCGCATCCACGGACGCGGGGTGGAGCAGCCTGGTAGCTCGTCGGGCTCATAACCCGAAGGTCGTCGGTTCAAATCCGGCCCCCGCAACCAATTGATGTGAATAGGCCATCAAAAAGAAGAAAGAAGTACGAGATCAAGACGGACGCGGGGTGGAGCAGCCCGGTAGCTCGTCGGGCTCATAACCCGAAGGTCGTCAGTTCAAATCTGGCCCCCGCAACCAATTGATTATCGAAAACTAAGCACCCTTAACGGGTGTTTTTTTTTGCCTGGCGATCGCCTCGCGGGCCGTCGCTGACGCGACGTCAAAAAACTCGCCCGGAAACCTGAGGTTGATGACAAAGCGCGTCGAGCGGTGAGCATGGATAGGTTTGTCAACAGTCTGAAACTTTTGCCTTTCTGACGCTTCCACTGGCGCATGCGTCATTTATACCGCATCGCGTTCGGCGACATCCCCCGTAGTCGATATCACGCTAGCGCCTTGTCTGACTGGCGAAATAGGCTTTGATCCCATCCAGAATCGATTGGGCTATCTGTTGTTGAAACTGGCTGGTGCGCAATTTGCGTTCTTCTTCCAGATTACTGATAAATGCCGTTTCCACCAGAACGGATGGAATATCCGGCGCTTTGAGCACGGCAAACCCAGCCTGGTCGACGCTATTTTTATGCAGCCGGTTCACCTTGCCCAGGCGGGTTAATATTTCCTTACCGAACTTCAGGCTATCATTGATGGTCAGGGTCTGAACCAGGTCAAACATGGTGTGGTCCAGATAACGATCGCCGCTCATGCTCACCCCGCCGATTAAGTCCGATTCGTTCTGCGTCTGCGCCAGAAATCTCGCGGCGGTGCTGGTCGCCCCTTTCTTAGACAGCGCAAATACCGACGACCCCCGCGCGGCGCGGTTGGTAAACGCATCCGCATGAATGGAGATAAACAGGTCGGCTCGCTGCTTACGCGCTTTGGCGACCCGCACGCGTAATGGAATAAACACGTCTTCATTGCGCGTCATATACGCTTTCATATTCGGTTCGCGCTCGATCAAGGTACGTAAACGACGGGCAATTTGCAGCACGATATCTTTTTCGCGGGTTTTATTTTTGCCGATGGCGCCGGGATCCTCGCCGCCGTGGCCGGGATCCAGCATAATGACCAGCGGGCGATCGCGCCCGGCCTTCCCTGCCTGCGGCGCCTCTGCCGGCAACGTCCGCTCCAGATCGCCCTTGTTGTAATCTTCCAACAGCGCCAGCAGCGGATCTTCTTCGTTGTCATAGCGCCCCGGCAGCGGGTAAAGATCCATCACCAGACGATGCCTGAACCCGGCGACCGGACTCAGCGTAAAAATTTTGGCATCAACGCCTTGTTTTAACTCCAGCACCAACCGCACGGTATTTTTATCAAACTGACCGATTCTGGCGTTCTTAACCAACGGATCGTTTTCGTGAAACTGGCTGGAAATCGTCTTCAGGACGCTATTAAGATGAATATTTTCAATATCCACCACAATCCGGTCCGGATTGCCGAGCGTGAACTGCTTATATTTAAGCGGCTGACTGGATTCCAGCGTTACCCGGGTATAGGAAGACGAAGGCCAAACGCGCACGGCAATCACCTGCGCGACAGCGGCCATGCCGACGCCGCTCACACTTAATAGCCAGGTTGCCGCGGCGCTTTGCAGCAGGCGCCGCCGAGTCAGATTGTGATTCGAATGAGACATGCAACTCCAGTCTGATTACAGTGCCAGGGCCAAATGCGGAAAGCATAAATAGTGAAATTGCCGAAAACTTTAACTAATCTCTACTCTGGTGTCATGCAAAAATAATTTTCCCGCATTGTCCCCGGTGTCTCGCAAATGACGACGACATGAAATTTGCGCATGACTTACCCCTTGCCTTTTATCTCACAAAGAATAAAAATACAAAAATTACGAATAAAAATTCAATTAGGAGTCGCAGTGAAGGAGCGTAGTACAGAACTGGTCGAGGGCTTTCGCCACACGGTTCCCTATATCAATACCCACCGTGGCAAAACCTTTGTCATCATGCTGGGTGGTGAAGCCATCGAACATGAAAACTTTACCAATATTATCAACGATATCGGACTACTACACAGCCTGGGAATCAAGCTGGTGGTGGTTTATGGCGCCCGTCCTCAGATCGACAGCAATCTGACAACGCACCACTACGAGCCGCTTTATCATAAAAATATCCGCATCACGGACAGTACGACGTTGGAACTGGTTAAACAGGCCGCCGGGATGTTGCAACTGGACATTACCGCCCGCCTGTCCATGAGCCTGAATAACACGCCGTTGCAAGGCGCGCACATTAACGTCGTCAGCGGAAACTTTATCATCGCTCAGCCGCTCGGCGTGGATGATGGCGTCGACTACTGCCACAGCGGGCGTATTCGCCGTATTGATGAAGATGCCCTGCACCGCCAGCTGGACAATGACGCGATTGTCCTGCTCGGACCGGTAGCGGTTTCCGTCACCGGGGAGAGTTTTAATCTGACTTCCGAGGAAGTCGCCACCCAGTTGGCGATCAAACTGAAAGCGGAAAAAATGATCGGCTTCTGCTCTTCGCAAGGCGTGACCAATGAAGAAGGCAAGATTGTTTCCGAGCTATTCCCGGATGAAGCGCAGCAGCGTATCGAAGCCCTGGAGAAGGAAGGCGATTACCAGTCCGGCACCGTCAGGTTCCTGCGCGGCGCGGTCAAGGCCTGCCGCAGCGGCGTACGTCGCAGCCATCTGATCAGCTATCAGGTCGATGGCGCCTTGCTGCAAGAGCTGTTCTCCCGCGACGGCATCGGCACGCAGATCGTGATGGAAAGCGCCGAACAGGTACGTCGGGCCACGATTAACGACATCGGCGGCATTCTGGAGCTGATTCGTCCGCTGGAACAACAAGGCATTCTGGTCAGACGTTCACGCGAACAGTTGGAAATGGAGATCGATAAGTTCACCGTCGTCGTACGCGATAACCTGACCATTGCCTGCGCCGCGCTCTACCCGTTCCCGGAAGAGAGCATCGGTGAAATGGCCTGCGTAGCGGTACACCCTGACTATCGCAGCTCTTCACGCGGCGATATGTTGCTACAGCGCATCGCCGCGCAAGCGCGTCTGCAAGGGCTGAAAAAGCTTTTTGTCCTCACCACTCACAGTATTCACTGGTTCCAGGAGCGCGGATTTTTGCTGGCTGAAGTAAAAATGCTGCCGAGAAAAAAACAGGAACTGTATAACTACCAGCGCCGTTCTAAAATTCTGGTGCTGGATCTCTGATGTCCATCACCCGGCCCCGTAACAGTCGTCATGCTGCTACGGGGTCGAGGTCGCACGCCATTCCCCTCGCGCACGCCATGTTTTTACGCCGGACTATCGCTTTTATTTTGGCGACGTCAGCGCCATGATGCGCTCTACCAGCCCGCTATGCCGCTGCGTCGGCGTTTTCACCGCCCGGCACAGAATTTTCGTATCCGCATACAGCGACAAACGCCGACGGGCGCGGGTGATGGCGGTATAAACCAGTTCCCGCGTTAATACCGGCAGATATTGGTTCGGCAATACCAGCGCGGTATGCTCGAATTCCGACCCTTGCGATTTATGAACCGTCATGGCGTAGGCGGTATCATGCGGAGGCAACCGGCTCGGCGCCACCGCCTTGGTTTTACCATCAGGCAGTTGGAAATAAACCCGCAGTTCTCCCTGTTCATTCATCATGGCAATGCCAATATCGCCGTTAAATAATCCCAGCAGCGCGTCATTACGCTCGATCATCACCGGCCGGCCGATATACCAGCGATTAAGCGGGTTACGGCTGCGCTGGATCAGGCCGGCTTTATGCAACGCCTGCTCAATGCGTTGGTTGAGTCCCGACACGCCGAACGGCCCTTCACGCAGCGCGCACAACTGGCGATAACGCTGGAAAGCCAGCAGAACCGCTTCCGGCGCGGCGTCGGCGGCAATCAGCCGTAAATAATGCCGGTAGCCGGCGACGCACTGCGCCATCATCTGCTGGTAATCCTCCGTCGCCGCCAGCGGGTCACAGGTGATATCCGTAAATGCGCCGTTCAATACCGCCAGCACCCGTCTATCGTCGCCATTATTCACCGCCAGCGCCAATTGCCCGATGCCGGAATGTTGGTCAAAACGGTAGCTCTTGCGCAGCAAACAAATGCTGTCGCCGACGGTGAGATTTTCATGCCCGTCATCGTCAAGTCGACAGCCCGTCAGCCGCTGTAGCTGTTGCGCTCTTGTCCGACTGTAGCCCGACTCGGCAAAGCGGCAGATATCCCCCAGCACCGCCCCCGCCTCTACCGAAGCCAACTGATCGCGATCGCCCAGAAAGATAACCTTAGCCTGCTCGGGCAGCGCGGCGATCAGGTTCGCCATCATCGGCAGGTCGACCATCGACGCCTCATCCACCACCAGTACGTCAAGGTGCAGCGGATTCCCCTGATGATGGCGCAAGCGCTGGCTGTCGGGTACCGCGCCCAGCAAGCGGTGCAGCGTGGTCGCCTCGTGGGGAAAACAGTCGCGATGCGCCTGGCTCAGCGCGAGGCGGCTTAACGCCGTCCCCAGCGACTCCGTCAAGCGCGCGGCCGCTTTCCCGGTCGGCGCGGCCAGTTGGATACGTAACGCCTTCCCCGCGTTAAGCTGAATCAACGCGGCCAGTAGTCTGGCGACCGTGGTGGTTTTCCCGGTTCCCGGCCCGCCGGAAATAATGGCGATACGCCGGGTCAGCGCGACGGCGGCGGCGATCTTCTGCCAGTCAATTTCGCCGTCGACCGGCGGAAACAGGTCATCGAGCACCGCGCGAATACGCTGCTCGTCGACCGGGCTTGCCTGATATTCACAGGCGATAAAGCGTGCCGTCCGCCCTTCGCTCTGCCAGCTGCGCTGCAAATAGAGGTTATGCTGCTGCAATATCAGCGGCGTCGGACTATCGCCGGCGCCGACCGCCGGGGAAGCCAGCAAACTCCGTCGCCAACCGGCGACGCCCAGGCTGCCGGCCGCCTCCCATACCAACTGCGCCAATTCGCGATCGCGGCCGTCGAACAACCGCGCAGGCTGTAAAGCTTCCAGCGGCAAACAAACATGCCCGGCGCCGGACTGCGCGCTTAAACAAGCCGCGGCCAGCAGCAATTGAGGATTGCCGTCCTCCGCCAACATTCTGGCGAACTGAATATCCAGCGGGCGCAAAAGCCGGCGCTGCAACGCCGTTTCGAGTAGCTCAATCATGGCTGGCATCCTGTATCGGCTCGCCGGCGAACAACCGATCCAATCCGGTGATAAAGGCCGCCGGCGGCCGGAAATAAAACACCCCGTTGCCGGGCGCGTTTTCATCCACGCCGCGTAGAAACAGATAAAATACGCCGCCGAAATGGCGTTCATATTCATAATCGGCAATGCGATGGCGCAAATAGCGGTGCAGCGCCAGACTATAAAGCTGATACTGCAAATCGTAACGATGCTCCGCCATGGCTTGCGTCATGGCGGATTGCGTGTAGGCGCCGGCATCGGCGCCCAGCCAGTTGGATTTGTAGTCCAGCAGGTAATAGCGCCCTGCCCGGCAGAATACCAGATCGATAAACCCTTTCAACATACCTTTGACCTGTTGAAATGATAACGGCGGACACTGGGCCGACAAAGGATCATAGCGTTTCGCCAGCCGATCGAGCTGAGCCGCCTGCATCGGCGCCTGGATCGGCAGATAAAACTGGAGTTCCGCCTGCTTATGTCGGGAGTCCAGCGCGGATAGGGTTATTCCATCCTCGTTAAGCGGCGTGGTCAGCACCGCATTCATCCACTGCCGCAGCGCCGGCAGCCAGATATCTTCCAGTCCTTGCGCGCGCAGCTGTTCGGCCAGCCAGCTTTCATCGACCGGCCGGGTGAAATCCAGCGTCTCGAACAGGCTATGTAAAAATGTGCCGGGAGTTGCGCCGCGCGGGAAAGTATGCGGCGTAAACTGCGTTTCCGGTGCTTCCTGACGCTCGCCCATCGCCTCGATATCCAGACGCGGTATCAGCTCCTGAACGGCGGAAGAGCCGTGTTGCTGCAACCCGGAATAGCTGGTCACCCGCCAGCCATCGCGCAGCGTTCGTTCGCTGCGGCGCGCCAGCAATTCGGCTTTATCCGGCTCATTGGGCCGCCAGGCAAGCGTATCGCCGGGCCGTACCGGCGTTAATACCACGCCATCGCCGGTCATCTCTTCCAGCTCGGCGATCAACGTCGCCGCATCCGCGGCCTCTCCGCGCTGGAGCAAATATCCCAGCGCGCTCTGATGCATATCGCTATTTGCCGCTTTCTTGCGCGAGCGCTGTAGCGGCGCCACGCCGACGCTACAGTGATAGATGGAACGGGTCAGCGCCACATACAGCAAACGCAGATCTTCCGCCAGACGCTCTTCCTCCGCCAGCGTTTGGCTCTCGTCGCTGTTATCCAGATCCAGTAAGGCCTGATAGGTGCTTCTGTCGTGATAAATGCCCTGCGTCTGCTCGCGGAAATTACTGATGAACGGCAGCCAAACCAGCGGATACTCCAACCCTTTGGATTTATGGATAGTGACGATCTGTACCAAATGGCGGTCGCTTTCCAGACGAAGCTGCTGATTATCCGCCTGCGGGTTTGGCTGCGTGATCTGTTGCGACAGCCAGCGCACCAGCGCGTGCTCGCTATCCAGCGCCGAGGACGCGTCCTGCAATAATTCGCCGATATGCAGAATATCCGTCAAACGGCGCTCGCCGTCGGCGCTGGCCAGCAGATTCTCCGCCAGTTGGCGGCGGCTCATCAACGCGCGCAACATCGGGAGCACCCCGCGCTGTTGCCAAAGCGTCCGGTAGCCGACGAACTCATCAACCAGCGCATCCCATACGGCTTCGCTGCGGCTTAACGCATCCAGCGCCGGCGCATCCAATCCCATCAGGGCGGTCGCCATGGCGCTGCGCAACGTTCTTTCCTGCTCCGGCGTCAGCACCGCCTGTAGCAGCCACAGGATGTCGCGGGCCTCCGGCGTGGTGAAAACGCTGTCGCGGTTGGAAAGATAAACCGACGGGATCGACAAACTGCCGAGCGCGTCGCGGATCAGCGCGGCTTCATGACGGCTGCGCACCAGAATGCTCATATCCGACGCCTGCACCAGACGCCGCGTCTTTCCATCTTCCAGCCAGGCCTCGCCGCGCTGACTGGCCGCCAGCCAGTCCCTGATTTGCGCGGCGCATTGCCGGGCCATGAGTTGCTGATAGTCGCCCACGCCGATAGCGTCGTCGCCCGTCAGCCAGAGTTGCAGCGCGGGCTGGGCTTCCCCCGCGATCTTAAAAGCCAGATCGCGTTTCGGCTCCGCCGGGGAAACGGCAAGAAAAGGAATATCCTTAAAGATAAACGGGCTCTCAAGACGCTGAAATAAACGGTTAACCCCATGCACCATCTGGTGTGATGAGCGCCAGTTGGTATCCAGCGTATAATGGGCGCTCACCTCGGCGCGCGCGCGCATATAGGTGAAAATATCGGCGCCGCGAAATGCGTAGATCGCCTGCTTCGGATCGCCGATCAGCAGCAGACCGCATTGCGGCTGCCCAACGTATAGCGTGCGGAAAATCCGGTACTGCTGAGGATCGGTATCCTGAAACTCGTCGATCATCGCCACCGGATAACGTTCCCGAATGGCGCCGGCCAATAGTTCTCCCCCCGGCTGCCGCAACGCTTCATCCAACCGGCTCAGCAAATCATCAAACCCCATCTCCGCCCGCTGGCGCTTTTCCTCGCGCACCGAACGGCGAATTTCGCTCAGCGCCCGCACAATCACCAGATCGCGCAGGGAAAGAGAGGCGTTGAGCAACCTATCGGTCGCCGCAAACACCGGGTGTAGCGGCGCCTCCCCCTTTTTGGTTTTTTCGATCAGCGTCTGCTGGCTAAATCTTTCCAGCTCTTTAGGCAACTGATAATCCTGCGTGGGTTGCTGCGCCCACAGCGTGACTTTTTGCAGCCAGTTAGGCAGATGCTTACTGCTGTAGCTACGCTTGTCCACGCCGGAATCGTTAATCAGCGCCGCCAAATCCGCCGAAGCGGCCAGCCACTGCCGCTTAAACGCATCAATCGTCGCGACGATTTTCTCATGGCGGCTCAGCAGGGTTTCATCATCCTGCGGCGTCGTGCGCAACACCGGCGTTTCACCGTGCAGATAAGGCAGTAGGTCGGCCAGCAAAGATTCCGGCCCGCTCCACGCCTGCCCGACGACGCGCGCCACATCCACCGGCAAGGGGTAGCAATAACGACGCCAGAAATCGGCGCAGGCCTGACGCCGCAACGGCTGTTCATCTTCGATCAGCGCCTGTTCAAACAAAACGCCGGACTCAAAGGCGTTGGTGCTTAACATGCGCTGACAAAAACCATGAATGGTGTAGATCGCGGCCTCGTCCATTTGCCGTTCAGCGGCCAGCAACACATCCGCCGCATCGGCGAGATCCGCGATTTCAACCAGCAGCGTGCTCAGCAACGGATCCTGACTTTCCCCGCGAATACAGGCGATACGCAGAGAATGGATCTTTTCACGGATACGTTCCCGCAATTCTTCGGTGGCGGCCTCGGTGAAGGTGACCACCAGAATTTCCTCGACCAGCAACGACCGGGGATAAGCCGACTCGCCCCCCAACCCCAGCAGCAGTCGTAAATAGAGCGCGGCCAGCGTGTAGGTTTTCCCGGTTCCGGCCGACGCCTCAATCAGCCGCTCGCCAAGCAGCGGCAACGTCAGGACGTTTAGCGATTGCGGCGCGGCAGGCTTCATTTTTCTCCACCCATACTGGCTGAATTCGCGCTATTCAGGGAAGAGCCGCCGGTGGACGTGGCGGCGGCCATCGACGGCGCTTTTTGCAACGGCAGCGTTTTTTGCAGCGAAGACGCATCAGGATAAGTTCGCCACCCCTGCGGCGCGGCATATTCCGCCTTGCCGTGGCGGCTACCGGAGATTTGCGATAACACCGCCAACCCTTCAGGTTTCAACGCCTGATGGAAGAAATCGGCCAGTTGCTCCACCGTTAACGCTTTGGTTTCGGCGATGATCTTCTCGCGCGTATCAAACGCGAAGTTCTCCCGGTTCAGGTCGTTGCGCAAACGGCTGACTTCCTCATTTAGCGTTTGCGGACGCTGATTCAGCTCATTAATCATGCCTTGCTTGTACTGGGCGAACTCTTCCGCGCTCATCGCGCGCAGTCGTTTCTCTGCTTTCTGATAGAAATCCTGATAACGCTGGTACAAATAAGCCGGCTGTTTGCTGTTGCTTTGCAACAGGAAGCCAATCCCCCATTGCCGTCCGACGGACATCGGGAAAGCAAACACCGCATAGCCGAGTTGCTCTTCGGTTCTCAGTTGGTTATAGAACCAGGGCTGAATAATCTGCCCCAGCATTGAGCTGTAGGCCATGCTTTGCGCTTCGCCATATCCGGTCGGAATATAGACCGCCGCCAGCGCAGAGTCGGTGCTGCTCCCCGGTTTTTGCAAGTCGGCCCGCTGCGGCTGACTGACGTTTACCTCGTCGCTGCGCCAAAAATCGTCCCCGTCGCACTGCAAGCGGGCTTTTAAGGTTTGCGCCAGTTCAATCACTTTTTCCGGCAGTAAATTACCCACCACCAGTATTTCCGGCGTGGCTTTTTGCAGCAATAAATTTCGATAATCAATAACGTCTTGCAAACGGATATCTTTTAGCAGACGGCGACGTTCGGCGCGTTCCGTGTAAGGCACCTGCGACAGCGCCTGTATCGGCTGAATGGCCTGTTCAAACGCTTTCGCTTTTTCTACCGAATCCAACTGTTGCAGATACCAGGATTTCGCCTGTTGCAACTGATCTTCCGTCGGTGAAAAAGAGGCATAGCCATCCACCAGCGCCAGCAACAGTTGAGGCAGCCGCTGCGTGTAGCCATTGGCGTTGATCGCCAAACCGTCATGGCTATTGGTTGAGAAACTGATGCCGCCGATTGACGCCTGATAGCTCAGTTCATCCAACGCCAGGCCGGCCAGATAGTCATTGAGCGCGAACAAGACCTGGTTGCGGGCGGTGCTTCGGGCCGCGCTGTTGCGCAAAAGCACGGTGATTTCCGCCCTGGGTTCCTCGGCAAAATAGCGGCTGGGCATATACAACACGCGTAAGCCCGGCTGTTGCAGCAACATTTTCGGAGACGTGATGCGGGTATCCGCCTTGATCAGGGAAAAATCATCGGGGATATAAGGATTTATTGCGGGCAACGTCAGTGAAATCTTCTGCCCCAGATGTCGCCACCGGGCAAAAGTCTCCGCAGGGATGCTGTCGACTTGATAAGGCGCATCGACAAAATAAGCGACTTTATTGTGCGGTTCATTCGGGCTGATTAACCAAATACGGGCATTCTGCGGCGTCATGTAATCCAGCCGCTCGGCTATCGCCGCCGCATCGTATCGATCGGCCAGATACATGGCGTCCAGCGTATGCTCTACCGGCACCCGCAGCATGGTATCCACCAGCCATTCAATATAATCCATGTCGCGGCTAATGGAGGGATAGCGAAAATCCAGATCCAACACGCGCGCGATCTCATCAAAATAGCGCGGCTGAATACCCTCGCGGCGTATCTGTTGCAGATAATTGAATATTGCCGCGATCACTTCGTCGCGCCGCGCCAGGCCTTTGTCCGTCAGGGAGGCGGAAATCGAAAACACGCCGCCGTTGCGATCGATAACCGGATCCGCGCCGGCGCCGATGGACTCGACCAACCCTTCCTTCTGTAGCCAGTCGGATAAGGTGTTCTGGCTGCGGTTACCGATCAGATAACTGATATAGGTATCCGTTTTACTGCGGAACGCCTGACTGTTGTTATCGACGCGGAACTCAATGCGCAACTGTTTGCGCGGCTGCGCCGGAACATAGTGGATCATGATGCCGCGCTGTTGTTGCGTGGTCGCCGGGACGGCGATCGGCGCGACTTCGGCATCATGATTGGCGATGCGGCCAAAGGTTTGCGCCGCCAGTTTCGCCAGCGACGGCAACGGCTGATTACTGTAAATCACGCCTTTCATCAGATTGGCCGAGTAATAGCGCTGATAAAACTTCACCAGCTCGTCGTGCAGCTTGCTGCCGGGCTTATCGCTCAGGGTTTCCAGGTTGCCGCCGGAAAAACGCGAGCTGGGATGCGCGGGATTCAGCGTCTCCGCGCCGATCTGCGCCATCCGATGACCGTCGCTGGAACGCGCCATCGTCAATTCCGCATTCACCGCATGCCGTTCGCGATCGGCGTTGGCCGGGTCGAGCAGGGGTTCGGCAATCGCATCGGCCAGACGATCGACCGCCGGTTGCAGCGCATCGTTTTCCACTTCCAGATAAAACGCCGTGCGGTAGGAAGCCGTACTGGCGTTGTGGCTGCCGCCGTGTTTTTTCAGGAATTCGGCCAGGGCTTCCGGCTGCGGATAGCGTTTGGAACCCATCAAAACCATATGTTCAAGATAATGCGCCAGCCCCAACTGGCTATCCGGATCCTCCAGCGAACCGACCGGCAACGCCAGCGACGCCAGCGACTTGGTCGCCTGCGGATCGGAAACCAACAGGACGGTCATCCCGTTGTCCAGCTTTATCGCCTGATACTGACGAGGATCTTTCTCACTCTTACGAATGGTTTGAGCCAGAGGCTGCCAACCGCTCTCGGCCCAACTTAACGGCAGCCAGAAAGTGAATAAAAAAAACAATCCGGTAATCCAGACAAACTGCTTGCGCATGTAATTCTCCATAGCCTTCACGTCACTCACTCAATATCACCTTTATTTTTCAAGCGGCTGATATGTCGGCTTCCTCTTGAAATCTATCGGGTATGAATCAAACCAGATTAGAACGGATTGGCGGCAGTAACCAGATTTGCGCCGCGGCAATAATTTCGTCCATGCGTTTGGCATCCAATTCACGGATAATCCGCTGTAGGTAGTAATCCTCGCCCTCGCCGATCACCCCCATATTACCTTGCCAGGCCTGTAGCAGCCTGGCGCGCGCCTTGGCTTGCGCGTCGTCGTCCCATTGAATGCCGCCGCTTTCCCGGTCATAGCATTGGGATAACCACGCGCTGCCCGACTTATTGAGCAGCAGCAGCGGTTTATTCATCCCTTGCTGATAGCCAGACAGCATCAGTTGCAGAGACTCCCGCGCCTGTTCAACGGGCATGGCGGCAAAACGCCAGGCGGTGTTGTCGCGACCGAACATCCGGCTGTCGCCCTGACCGCCGGCCAGACAATAGACCAGATGTTCCAACCACAGCGTCATGCCGTCCGTCATCGACAGTTTGCCCGGACGCCAGCGCAGCAAACCGTCATGCTGCACCTGAGCCAGCCAACCGCTGACGCGAACGCCGTCAAGCTGGATATCCACCTCCAGACTGCCGGCTTTCCCCGGCGCCAGCTCTTCGCGGATACGCTCGGCCAGCGCCGACATCTCCTGCTGCTGCGCCTGCCAGTATAGTTCGCCGAATGCGCCGTACGGCAGCCCGCCCGCCGCGCGGACCCGCCGGTATAGTCGATCCGGTTCGCCCTGCTCTATCAGGGTATTAAGCAGCTCGGCGTTCAGTTGATAACGGCTCAGGTTATCCACGATAAACGGCTCTTCATCAAGCAGTTCGTCATTTTGCAGCATGAAGCTGACGCCCAGACGCAGTTGGAAAAACGCCCGTACGGGATGACGATAGAAGCGTTTCAGATCGTCCAGACTGACGTCGAGATAACGCTCCTCAGGCAGTTCCCGATCGAATTCGGGTTGCGATTGCCCCTGTCGATTCGCCGCCGCCAGCCACTCGGCGGCAAAACTTTGCGGCCGAGGCGGAAGAAAGTTGCGCTCATCGAACGGCATGCGGCTATGTTCGTGGCATAGATGGCGGGCGACGCGCGCCGCGCTGGTGTCGATATCGCAGTCCCGGTCAGCCGGCAGAGCATGACTTTGCGCAATGTATTCAACCAGTTCACTGACCAATACGGAAGGATAACGACGGGTATTATCCTGTATCGAACGTCCGATATAGCTGATATAGAGCTTGTGCTGCGCCGAAAGCAGCGCCTCCAGAAACAGATAGCGATCGTCGTCCCGTCGGCTGCGATCGCCGCGCTGAATTTTCCGCCCCATCAGATCGAACCCTAGCGGCGGTAACGTCCGCGGATATACGCCGTCGTTCATGCCCAGCAGACACACGACCTTGAACGGAATGGAACGCATCGGCATCAGGGTACAAAAATTGATGGCGCCGGCCAGGAAACGCTGGCTCAGCCGTTCCTGATCGAGCCTGTGGGAAAGCTCATCGCGCAGCAGCGAAACCGGCACAAGATGCGGATAACCGGCGTCGCCGCCGGTGCTGATAACCTGTTGCCACTGTTTTTCGATCAGCGCCAGCGCGGCTTCGGTATCGCTGTCCGCCGCAAAGAAGGTATCAATCAATTGACGGCACAACGGCAGCCAGTCGGTCAGGGTGCGGGATTGCTGCAAACGGTGCCGCCATTGATTAAGCTGCATCAGCAATTCGGCCAGTTGACCGGCCAGCTCGGCGACCAAACCGTTGGATTCGTCATAGGGCAGCACGCCGCGCCAGTCGCCGGCATGGCTGTCCATGGCGTAGCCCAGCAGCATGCGCGTCAGGCCGAAACGCCAGGTATGCTGTCCGGTCGCCGGCAGCATCAATTCCCGCACGTTGTCATCATCCAGTCCCCAGCGAATGCCGGACTCCACCACCCACAGCCGTAAGCGCCGCAGCCCTTCTTCCTGAATGCCGAAACGCGCGGCCAGCGCCGGCACCTCCAGCAAAGCCAGTACCTGCTCGGCGGTAAATCGACTATTGGGTAAATCGAGCAGGCTGATGACCGCCTGTAATGCCGGATGGGCGTGTCGCGCCCGCCGATCGGAAATGGCGAAAGGCAGATAGCGGTCTTCGGCGGCATTGCCGAACACCGCCTGAATAAAGGGCGTATAGCTGTCGATATCCGCCATCATGACGATAATATCGCGCGGCGTGAGCTCCGGGTTATCGGCCATCATCGCCAGCAGTTGGTCGTGCAGCACCTCAACTTCACGCTGCGGACTGTGACAGGCATGCAAATCAATGGATCGATCGTCGGGCGCCAACAGGCGCTTTTGGCCGCTGGTTTCCAAAGAATCCTTGCTGAACGCCACCGCGCAATGATCCTCCAGCTCCAGGATATCGCGCTGTATTCTTTGCAACAGATTACCCTTGTCCAGTTCGACGAACGCATCCACTTCCCGCACATCATCAAGTTCCGCAAGCAGATAAAGGTGATCGCGGCCTAACTTGCCCCAGGACGCCAGCAGCGGGTTATTCACCTGTTGCCGCCCTTCCGGGTCAAACAGAGAATCGGCCTGCTGCGGATCGCGAAACAGCGGCCGATAATCCTCCGCTTGCGCGTTATCCCGGCAGTGCAGCCGACGCCGGCGGGTTTTCAGCCTGGCTAAAAATTTATAATCCTGAATGTCGCTCCAGTAATCGCGGCACGGGTTGGTAAACAGCAGATGCACGTCAATATGCCGCGCCAGCGCCCGCAAGGCCTGCAAATACACCGGCGGTAAGGCGGAAATCCCGCAGATAAACATCCGCGGCGGCAATCCCGGCGGACAGCTCGTCGCCTGATCCAGCTTTTTGATAAAACGCTGAAGCAAATTAGCATGATGCCACTCCGGCTGCCCCAGCTCGCGGGTATAGTTCAGCAGCGCGCGCCAGCAGGCCGACTGCCAGGGTTGATTGCCCCCCAGACCGTCGACCTGCCGCCCCTGCCGCCACTCTTCAATCCATTTTGGACGATAGATCAGATATTGATCGAAAAGATCGGCGATGCGCCCGGCAAGCTGGTGCAGTTTACGCTGGTCGTCATCATCCTGTAGATAGTGGCTCAGCGCGGCGAACTCCGGCTGCTGTAGCTGCTCCGGCAACAGATGCATCAATTTCCAGGTCATGGCGTCTTTGCTGAAAGCGCTTTCCTTTGGGATATCGGGCAGTACAAGGCGGCACATCTCCCACAGAAAAACGCCCGGCAGCGGAAAATGGATATTGGCGGCAATGCCGAAATGTTCAGCCAGCTCAATTTGCAGCCACTGCGCCATGCCAGGGCTTTGCACCAACACCACTTCCTGCTGAAAGGGATCTTCCAGCGGCTGACGTTTAATCAGCTCGACCATCAGCAGTTTTAAGATATCAAGCTGATTTGAATGATAAACCGTGAACATTCTGGCTCCTGTCTTGCTGATTCTTTATCCCCTCGGCCGGCTGAGCGCGGCTTTCCATGCTCGATGGGATGATTGCCCGCCCGTTACGGATGAGCGAATGCCGCCGAAGCCGTGGCCGGCTGACAAAACCAACGGGTGAGTTGCGCCTGATACTGTCGCGGCGTGACCGCCGTCGCCGTTACCCTGATACAATCGGCGCTTTGCGCCTGTTCCAGCAGATTAAAGCGCCATCCGCTGCCCGGCGCCGCGACGACGGTATCGTGCCGCATTCCGGCTTCATAAGCATCCAACTGCTGAGAAACCAGACGCCAAGCCTGTCGCTGTTGCCACTGATGTTGAAAAGCGCGTTGCAAGACGTCATGGTATTGCAACAGGCCCAACAGCGACACCGCAAACAACAACGCCGCCGCCAGCGTTTCCGGCAAGCTGAAACCGTTTTGCGGCGACGATCGGCGATGACTTGCCTTATTCCGCGTCGGCACAGCGCATCCTATCCTTATCCGGGCAAAAATCCAGCCAGCCACGCGCTACCGGCTGAAGCGTAACATGCCCCGCCGCCGACGTTAAGGCGACGACCCGCCGATATACCATCAGCGGACGCGGCGATGCTGGCATTGGCCCCTCTGCGCGCAGCAGCCATTGCTCCTCGTCGGAGGCCTTTCTCAGACAGGCCTTCAGCGCTTCCGTTGCAAGCGCCTGACATTGCCAACCGGCCTGCGCGTCTCGCCAACGCAGGCTCTGCGCCCAATTCAGGGAGGATAACGCCTGATTAAAGGCCCGCAGATAGTGCCGCTCGTCATTCGCCGTTCGCATTGCGGCATCAAGCTGACGTTGCAGGCCGGACATTAACAGTAGTCCAACGATGGATATCAGCATAATCATCGCCAGCGTGCCGCCGCCGGACTGGGCGCATTTTTTCATTGATTACGCCCCATAATCAAACGGGAGACCGTTTGCCGAATAATCGGCCGTTTGCTCCAGTAGCCGGCCAGCTGTAGCCGATACAGCGTTGCGCCGGGGCGATCGTTCAGACGTTGTATGCGAAATAGCGTGAGCGTCACCTCTTGCGGGTCAAACAGTTTTTCCCAGCGATCGCCCTGACAGGTATGCGCCCCGCTCTGGATCTCCAGCGCGCCGGCCCGCAGGCGATAACCGAAAGATTCTTCCTGCTGTTCGCCGCCATCCCAATTGCCGTTGCGGTTCAGATCATACGACACATTGAGGCAACTTTGCGCCATTTCCCCCGGATACCTCCCGATGCTGAGCGCCCGTCCCTGACAGGCGCCGGCGCAGAACCCCGCGCGCCGCACCTCTTTTTCAATGCCGGAGACGGCCTGGCTGAATAGCTGTTCCAGCCTGAAATATTGGGCGCTATTCTGACTTTTGGCGCGCAGCAGCGGATAGAGCTGCGCCGCAGACAGCATAATCAGGCTGCCCAGACTTAGCGCCAGCAGAATTTCCGGCAGGGTAAACCCGCGCTGCGCCATGTTTAACATAAAGGAATAGCCAGAACCTGCCGCGTTTCGCTGCACAGCCGCAGGCGCCCGCGCACCGATATCACCAGGCGCACTTTTCCCGCCGGATTCGACAGCGTGATATGGCCTGACTGAGCGGCATTGCGCAGACCATAAAAAGCGAACACCCCGCTGGTGGACTCGGTGAGCGCCAGGTCTTTGGACATTCGCGTAAATTGTCGTCCGCTATCGTCGCAACAGCCGCCGCCTTCGGCACAGCCCGATGCTGCGCGCTCGCCGTTCTCATCGCTCTCCATACACCAATATTCTCCCTGTTGCGCCAGCCGGACAGTCAGCGTTTCATTGCGCCAATACGCCTGCGCCTGAACCCGGTTTAAAAAATCCAGCAATTGCTGCGCGCCTTGCTCCAGACGCAGCGCCTGTCGATAACCGCTCCAGGTATGCAGGCCGCCGCCGGCCAGTAACGCCACGATCGTCATCACCACTAATAATTCCAGCAAGGTGAATCCCCGCGCTGCTCGACTGATGGTTTTCATGCTGAAAGTGTAGGGATTTTAGCGAGTGAAAACAGCGAATTAACTGTTTTCTCCGTAGCGATGCGCAATATTTGTCTGCAACGATGAAAAGGCTGAAAAACGATGCGGGAAGATGGGAAAAAAGGCCGCGCAGGCGGCCTTTCAGAGCATTTTAGACAGGCTAGCAAAGACCGGTTTACGCTACGACATCAAATCGCCACCGGCGCTTTAATCGCCGGATGGGGTTCGTAACCTTCGATTTCAAAATCTTCAAAACGGTAATCAAACAGCGTATCAGGCCGGCGTTTAATCACCAGTTTCGGCAGAGCGCGCGGTTCGCGGCTTAGTTGCAGCTGCGTTTGTTCCATATGGTTGTTGTAGAGATGCGTATCCCCGCCCGTCCAGACAAAATCCCCGACGGCCAGATCGCACTGCTGCGCGACCATATGCACCAACAGCGCATAGCTGGCGATATTGAAAGGCAGTCCAAGGAAGACATCGCACGAACGCTGATAAAGCTGGCAGGACAATTTACCGTCAGCGACGTAGAACTGGAAAAACGCATGACAGGGCGCCAGCGCCATCTTGTCCAGTTCGCCGACGTTCCAGGCGGAAACGATAATGCGCCGGGAGTCGGGATCCTGTTTCAACTGAGTCAGCACATTTTTCAGCTGATCGATCTGGCGCCCGTCGGCCGCGCCCCAGGAACGCCACTGTTTACCATAGACCGGGCCGAGATCGCCGTTCTCATCCGCCCATTCGTCCCAAATACTGACTTTGTTATCATGCAGATACGCCACGTTGGTATCGCCCTTCAGGAACCACAGCAGTTCATGAATAATGGAACGCAGATGGCAACGTTTGGTGGTTACCAGCGGAAACCCTTCCTGCAAATTGAAACGCATCTGATGACCGAAAATCGACACCGTACCCGTGCCTGTGCGATCGGCTTTCGGCGTTCCTTCATCGAGCACTTTTTTCATCAGATCCAGATACTGTTTCATACTACCTCACCACGAATATTAAAAAATTACGTCTGACTATTGCCGGGCTGGCTGACGTCGATAGGCCCAGACCATCATCAGGATACCCGCTATCACCATCGGCAACGACAAGATCTGCCCCATACTGAAGATATTACTGAACAGCCCCAGTTGCGCGTCCGGCTGGCGGAAAAATTCCGTAATGATGCGGAAAACGCCGTAGCCGATCAGGAACAGCCCGGAAACGCTGCCCATCGGGCGCGGTTTACGGATAAACAGATTCAATATGATAAACAGCGCGATGCCCTCAAGCGCCATCTGATACAGCTGAGAGGGATGGCGCGGCAGCATGCCGTACTGGTTGAACATGGCCTGCCATTGCGGATTGCCGGCCGCCAGCGCCAGATCTTCACTGCGCGATCCCGGAAACAGCATCGCCCACGGCGTATCGGTGGTCACGCGTCCCCACAGTTCGCCGTTAATAAAGTTGCCCAGGCGCCCGGCCCCCAGGCCAAACGGGATAAGCGGCGCAATGAAATCAGCCACCTGGAAGAAATGACGTTTCGTGCGGCGAGCGAACCACAGCATCACGCAGATGACGCCGACCAGACCGCCATGGAACGACATACCGCCGTCCCAGACTTTGAATAAATAGAGCGGATTTTCCAAAAACGACGGGAACGCATAGAACAAGACATAGCCCAGGCGACCGCCGACAAACACCCCGAGGAAGCCCATATACAACAGGTTTTCAACTTCATCCCTCTTCCAGCCGCTGCCGGGTTTGTTGGCCCGGCGAATAGCCAGCCACATGGCAAACACAAACCCAACCAAATACATCAGTCCATACCAGTGTAAGGCCACAGGTCCAATGGAAAAAATCACCGGATCAAACTGAGGAAACGCCAGATAGCTCGTCGTCATCGTTCACCACATATTTTGTTGTATTGTCCCCGGGCAGGGAATATTGATCGGTTAAGACGGGGCGTTCGCCAGCCAACCGAGGTGGCGAATCATAACATAGCGCGCCGAATCCGGTGGTTATCCGTATAGGAAAAGTTCTGTAAAGCATTTACGATCCGCCGTTTAGCGACCGCCGCGAATCAAACCGCCCAGCCCGCGTTCTTCAATAAAAATTGAGGCCCATTGCCGGACTTCCTTGGCGCTCTGGGCTTGCAACAGCTTGTGCGCCAGCGTTCGCACCTCGGCTAATTCGATCTGCCGCAGCAGATATTTAATGCGCGCGACGCTGCGCCCATTCATGCTGAGCGAGCGATATCCCAACCCCATCAGCATTAAGGCGCCCAGCGGTTCGCCGGCCATCTCGCCGCACACAGAGCACGGAATGTTATGACGGAGACACTCGGTGGCAATGATATGCAATACCTGGAGCATCGACGGATGCAGGCTGTCATACAGCGAAGCCACATGGGTGTTGTTACGATCCGCCGCCAGTAAATACTGCGTCAGGTCGTTGGAGCCGACGGAAACAAAGTCGACGCGGGATGCCAGATGCGGCAGCAGAAAAACCATGGACGGCACTTCGATCATGATGCCGATGCGCGGTTTAGGCTGCGGGAATCCCATCAGCTCTTCCACTTCGCTTATCGCCTGTTCGATCAAACCGCGGGCCTCGTCGATTTCATCCAGGCTGCTGACCATCGGCAATAAAATATTCAAATTGCCGATATGCGCATTCGCACGCAGCATGGCGCGAATTTGGATTAAAAATATTTCCGGCTGATCGAGGGTGATGCGAATACCGCGCCAGCCAAGACAAGGGTTCTCTTCACTGATGGGCAAATAAGGCAAGGGCTTATCCGCGCCGATATCCAACGTGCGCAACGTCACCGGACGCGTCGGATAGAGTTGCAACATACTCTGATATTGCGCCGTCTGTTCATCTTCGGACGGAAAGCCGCTTTGCAGCATGAACGGGATCTCGGTGCGATACAGCCCTACCCCATCAACCTGATTAATGTAGAATTTCTCATGATCCGTGCTTAACCCGGCATTCAGCATCACTTTGACACGCTCACCGCTTTTCAAGGCGGCCGGGCGCTCAACGTCATCTTCGGCTAAACGCGTTAACTCATGCTCTTCAACCAACAGCCGCTGATATTCCTGCACCAGCGCCGGTTCGGGATCCACCAGCAGCTCGCCGCGATAACCATCGATAATCAGTAAACGTTGATTAAGCTGATCCGGTTCAATATCGACGCCGACCAGGGTAGGGATCCCCATGGCGCGCGCCAGAATCGCCGCATGCGAATTCGCCGCGCCGTCGGATACCACGACGCCCGCCAGCCGTTCCTGCGGCAGTTCCGCCAACAGCGTCGCCGTCAGCTCATCGGCAACCAGAATAAAGCGTTCAGGCCATTGCCCGATACTTTGCGCGTTATCGTCAAGGTGGAACAGCAGCCGTTGCCCTAATGCGCGCAAGTCGCCGGCGCGTTCCCGCAGATAGGTATCCTGCAAATTGGAAAACTGCGCGGCGAAACGTTCAATCACCAGCTTGACGGCCCACTCCGCCGCATTACCGGCATCCACTTCCTGAAACAGCTCGCGCTTGAGGCGCGCATCGTTCAGCAAGTGGGTGTACAAATCAAAAATGGCGGCGCTCTCTTTTTGCGCGCCGGCGCTGAAACGCTTGCTGAAGCGGCGGAACTCCGTCGTCGCTTCTTCCAAAGCCTGCGTTAATCTCCCTCGCTCCCGCTCGCTATTCAGACTGGAAGCCGGGAAAACATGTTCCAGCGAAGGCTGGCTACAGTCGCACCAGCCCGGCGCCAGCGCGACGCCGGGCGAGGCCGCCAGCGCCTTTATCCGCGCCTGACGGTAGCGGCCAAACAAGGTTTTAATCTGCGACAGGGAAAGGATGGCCGCCATCTGCGTCGCCAGCGTGACCATAAACGACTCTTCGTTTTTATCAAACTGACGATGCTCGCGCTGCTGCACCACCAAAACGCCCAGCAACTGGCGGCGGTGAATAACCGGCACGCCCAGAAAAGAGCGGAAATGCTGTTCTTGTACGGCGGGAATATATTTGAAGCTGGGATGAGCGCGGGCATCGGCCAGGTTAATCGGCTCGGCGCGCTGTCCCACCAGCCCGACCACGCCTTGTCCGAAGGCGAGCGTGACGGCGCGTCCGCGCGGTTTTTTCAATCCGCGCGTCGCCATCAGGTAGTAACATTGATGATCGTGATCGGCCAGATAAATTGAACAGACTTCCGTGTCCATTGCCTGGCAGGTTTCATTGACCAGAATTTCCAGCGCATCATTAAGGCGGGCCGCCGCCGCTACTTTTTCGACAATTTCTCGCAAGCGCGTGAGCATGATGAGCCTGTATTACCCTCTTTTTCGCCGAAAGCCGGACGACGACGTCCGAACCGCGGTATTCTCCTGAAGTTGTATCACCGGGCTGATAAATTCCTTCATCACCCGACGATAAACATCGCGTTTGAAAGAAACAACCTGACGAACCGGGTACCAGTAACTGACCCAGCGCCAACCATCGAACTCAGGCGTGCCACTGCTTTGCATATTGATGTCCGACTCATTACACATTAACTGTAGCAGAAACCATTTTTGCTTTTGGCCGATACATACCGGTTTTGTATCCCAACGCACCAAACGTTTTGGTAATTTATAGCGTAACCAGCTACGGGTAGAGGCCAGAATACGAACATCTTTTCTTCTTAACCCCACTTCCTCATACAGTTCACGGTACATCGCCTGTTCCGCGCTTTCTCCGGGGTTAATTCCCCCCTGGGGAAACTGCCAGGAGTGCTGACCGTAACGACGGGCCCACAAGACCTGTCCCTGCCGATTACAAATTACAATGCCAACATTCGGGCGGTAGCCATCATCATCGATCACCGGACTACCTCGATAGACTTAAATGCAAAGATAACTTGATTGTTTCACACTCCCGCCAGACGGTAAACCACTGCTTGGAACAGTTATCGTTCTAATAAGAGTCAGATAACCCACAGACTTCATCAAAGTTATAAACATGTTAAGTTCAATATCGCCGTTTTATTCACTATTTCTGTGGACATCTTTGTGCAGAACCCATGAAAAAGTGAGTAAAACTTATTTTTCAGTTAAAAACCGCCCCGCGGAAAATAAAAAAATAATTATTATTTTTCATAAAATTAGGTATTTTCTTAACAGCTAGATCACTGAGAGATCCTCTGAGTGAACGACCATCGCCGAAATAGTGGCGAAAGATCGCGCTATGCCGGTTTTATCCACAGAACCTTATCCCTCATCAGGCAAAAAACAGACAAAAACAGCAAAATCCCCGCGCGTCAAGGCTGTAAATCAAACCAGTAATCCCTCTTTATCCGGGTTATCCAATAAATCTGTGGATAAGATGGTGTAAGATCCTGTTCATTGTTAGCGTCTACAAGTGCACAGTTTACGAAACGCGAATCGGCAAGCGGGATTGTACTTAAAAAAATCGCTATGAATCATGCTATTATTGAGTTTCTCAACAGACTTTCCGCTTGTGCACGAATGCGTTTCAAGCATTGTGTTTTTTTTGAACAGAAAAAATCAGGCTATGGATTTTATGAATTCACCCTCCGTATCCGCTACGCCGCCGCAGAGCGAGCAGGAACTGTTGCTGCGCGCCCAGTCGCTGGCGGGCTACAATTTGGCCGAGCTGGCGGACATCGCGCGACTGCCTCTGCCGGCGAATCTGAAACGGGATAAAGGGTGGATCGGCATCCTGCTGGAGCACTTTCTGGGCGCCAGCGCCGGCAGTAAACCGGAACAGGATTTCCCCGATATCGGCATTGAACTGAAGACCATCCCCATTGACGAACAGGGACGGCCGCTGGAGACCACCTTCGTATGCGTTGCGCCGTTAACCGGCAACAGCGGCGTCACCTGGGAAAGCTGCCACGTTCGCCATAAGCTGGCGCGGGTGTTATGGATACCGGTCGAAGGCTCGCGGCACATCCCTCTGGGCGCACGTCGTATCGGCGCGCCGCTTATCTGGAGCCCCAGCCGGGAAGAGGAAGAGCAACTGCGGCGCGACTGGGAAGAACTGATGGACCTGATTGTTCTCGGCCGGGTGGAAAGCATCACCGCGCGCCACGGCGAAGTGCTGCAATTGCGTCCCAAAGCGGCGAATAGCCATGCGTTGACGGAAGCGATCGGCGAGTTCGGACAACCGATTCTGACCTTGCCCCGCGGATTCTACTTAAAGAAAACATTTACCGCCCCCTTGCTGGCGCGCCATTTTCTGCTGTAACCTGCGACGCTTTTTCTTGCCTGCTCACCAAGACAGCAGCGTATAATATCGTTTACATTTCGTTTAAGGTGCTTTGATATAATGTTCGATTGGATTGTTGACCCGAATGCCTGGTTAGCTCTGGGTACGCTAACTATTCTGGAAATCGTTCTGGGTATCGACAACATTATTTTTCTGTCGTTAGTTGTCGCCAAATTACCCAAAGCTCAACAAAATAAAGCGCGTCGTATAGGACTCATGGGCGCCATGCTTATGCGTCTGGGATTGCTGGCGTCCATCGCCTGGGTTATCCGCCTGACCAATCCGTTGTTTACCGTATTAGACAATGAGATCTCCACGCGCGACCTGATCCTGTTTTTCGGCGGATTATTCCTGATCTGGAAGTCGATCAGGGAAATTCACGACATGGTGGATGGCGGTTCTGAAGATCACGTCTCGCAGGTGCATTCCTTTTTCGGCGCGATCGTTCAGATCATGCTGCTGGATATCATCTTCAGCCTGGACTCGGTGATTACCGCCGTTGGTCTTTCCGACCATCTGTTTATCATGATGGCGGCAGTGATCATTGCGGTTGGCGTCATGATGTTTTCCGCCCGGGCCATCGGCGAGTTTGTGGAGCGTCACCCGTCGGTCAAAATGCTGGCGCTGGCATTTCTGATCCTGGTGGGATTCACCCTGATTCTGGAAAGCCTCGATGTGCATGTACCGAAAGGCTACATCTATTTCGCCATGTTCTTCTCCATGTCGGTGGAAGCGCTGAATCTGCTGCGCGGTAAAAAAACCAAGTGACGGATTAAGGAAATCGCCCCCCACGGACCAGGGGGGCATTCATGGCGACCTTGCGCGCTTGATCATTAAATCTCAAATCCCTGACGGGGTTTTCCCACTATTCTTACTCAACCTTAACACTCTATTTGTTAGACTCGCGCAATAGCTCCGTTTTGACTATCGGCAACAGGTAATGATGATGAAAGTTTGGATGAAAATGGCGGTCACGCTCGCGTTATTGTTCACCCTGTGCGGCTGCGCCAGTAACTACGTGATTGCGACGAAAGAGGGAGAGATGCTGCTGACGCACAGTAAACCGATCCTGGACAAGGATACCGGCATGATCGCCTACATTGACGAAGAGGGTAACGAGAAACACATTAACAACGATCGGGTTTCCCAGATAATCGAACGCTGATTTTCACTATTTTCAGGCAACCTTTCGATACGCCCCCGCAGTTTTAGACAATAAAGACGCTTCCCCACACGGCGCGGCTTCGTTATAGTCAAACCCAGGTGTTGATACCCAAGCGCTTTCAAGATGCAGGAAGCCAACCCCTGCGACTTGCAGCATGACGAGTATAGATGCGCACCTGCCGTTCTCAGAGATAAAGGAAGCTGGCAATGCTATATCACCGAATTCCCCACAGTGCTTTAGAAGTGAGTGTTCTGGGTCTTGGCACCATGACCTTTGGCGAACAAAACAGCGAAGCCGAAGCGCATGCGCAACTGGATCACGCCATAGCCGCCGGCGTCAACCTGATTGACACCGCCGAAATGTATCCGGTGCCGCCGCGGCCGGAAACCCAGGGATTAACCGAAAGCTATATTGGTTCCTGGCTGAAATCCCGGGGCGGACGTGAAAAACTGATTCTGGCCAGCAAAGTGGCCGGCCCGGTTCGCGGCAACGATAGCGGCATCCGCCCGCAGCAGGCGCTGGATCGAAAAAACATCCGCGACGCGCTGGATGAAAGCCTGAGGCGTCTGAACACCGATTATCTCGATTTATATCAACTGCACTGGCCGCAGCGGCAAACCAACTGCTTCGGCAAACTGAGGTATCAGTATACGGATGACAAACCGGCCGTGACGTTATTGGAAACGCTGGAAGCCCTGAACGAACAGGTGCGGGCTGGGAAAATCCGTTATATCGGCGTGTCCAACGAAACCCCATGGGGCGTAATGCGTTATCTGCATCTGGCGGAGAAACACGACCTGCCGCGCATTGTGTCGATTCAAAACCCCTATAGTTTGCTGAACCGTAGTTTTGAAGTGGGTCTGGCGGAGATCAGCCAGCATGAAGGCATTGAGCTATTGGCCTATTCCGCGCTGGCATTCGGCACGCTGACCGGGAAATATCTTAACGGCGCGAAGCCAGCCGGCGCACGCAACACGCTGTTCAGCCGCTTTGTGCGCTATAGCGGTTCGCATACTGAACAGGCGATTGCCGAATATGTAGCGCTGGCGCGCAAACACGGCCTGGATCCGGCGCAAATGGCGCTGGCTTTCGTGCGCCAGCAACCGTTTGTCGCAACCACGCTGCTGGGCGCGACGTCGGTGGAGCAGTTGCAGACCAACCTCGACAGCCTGGCGCTCACGTTGGATAGAGAAATACTGGACGAGCTGGAGGCAATCCACCGCCGCTTTACCATTCCGGCGCCTTAAAGACCGAAACCGGGCCATCCACTGTGGCCCAATCCCGCCATCCCCTGCGCCCCAATCCGTCATCCCTGCGGTTCAACCACGTTATCCCCGCGATCCAATCCCGTCATCCCCGCGGCCCAATCCGTCATCCCTGCGGCCCAATCCCGTCATCCCCGCGGCAGTAGGCGGGGATAAGGGCAAGAGAATTATTTCAAGGTTTGCAGCAAACTTTTACGCTGATTCTCCAGCGAGGTGACCCGGCCGCACACCTCGTTGCCGAAGCTCTGAAACGCCATTTCCTGGTTGTTCCACTCGCTCTGAATGGCTTTCTGCAAACCACCGAGATTGCCCATCATCACCTGTAGCGGATTGCCGCCGCTCGACATCTGCTTGACGCCCATTTCGTTCAGGCTGTCTTGCAATACGCCGCCCATGCTTTGCTCGACGATCTGCTTGCCGTCCTGTTCAACCTGCTTAATCGCCTGATGGTGGAAAGTCAGGCCATCGCTGCGCTGTTCGATAATGCGATTCATCTGCTGTTTGAGCTGTCCATTCAGCGTGGTCAGCCGGTTACGCACGTTACTGTCGCTGCCCAGTTCCTGCACAATCACTTTATCCAGCGCCACGCGCGCTTTTTCCAGATGCTGCCGCGCGCCCTGATCGATCCAGGGAAGCTGCTGGCGTAAATCCGCCTGATAGGCTTTGGACTGCCGGCGCTGCTCGGCGCTAAGCGTCTGCGGCACGCCGTTACGTATAATGTCGCCCTGCGGAGATATCTGTAAATTTCCGCTGGCGCCGATGACCTGCACATGTTGCGGACTGATAACGATATCGTCCTGCGGATTAACATTACACTGGTAGGCGGCCTGAGCCTGCCAGGCTAACATCATCAATAAACCCAGAGTCATTTTACGCAGCATATTTTCTCCTGAGGGAAACAGCGAGGGGACGGTGAACGGTCCGCCCGTCGCGGGGCGGAAAGCGGCTGGATAACGGCGCGGTTAACCAGCCTGAGCAAGATCTAGATCAGTTCCTCTGGCAAATCCCACCAGATATCAAACAGTTCACTGACCTTCACGTCCGTCAGACTTTGACCTTCCAGCCAGTGACCGACCAACAGGCGGTGCTCGTCCGTGCAGTGACCGATTTCCTGTAGGCAGACCAGCCCCTGCCATTGCAGATAACCGCTGCCTTCGAACGCCAGCCCGTTGGGCTCAATCACGTCATCAACGAACTTATCCATCATCCGATCGATATCGTCAACGCTGGTCCCTTCGGGGAAGCGCCAACTCACGGAAAATCCCAGTTCCTGAAACTCATCAATGTGTAGTTTTTTACGTAAACGACGGCTACGAGCTTGTGCCATTATTTCATCCTCTCAAACATCAGATCCCAAACGCCATGCCCTAAACGCTGGCCGCGAGCTTCAAATTTCGTCAGCGGACGTGATTCCGGCCGCGCAACATAGTCATTATTATCGGAAAGATTACGATATCCTGCGACGGAGCCCATCACTTCGAGCATATGCTGGGCATAAGGTTCCCAGTCCGTCGCCATATGGAAAACACCGCCGACCTTTAATTTGCGCAGCACCAGTTCAACGAACGGAACCTGCACAATACGGCGCTTGTTATGTCGGGCTTTATGCCACGGGTCGGGAAAGAAAAGCTGCACCATCGACAGCGAACCGTCGGGGATCATGCTTTCCAGCACTTCCACCGCGTCATGACACATGACGCGCAGGTTGCCGACCTCCGCCTCATGCGCGGAAGAAAGGCACGCGCCGACGCCCGGCAGATGCACCTCAATGCCGAGGAAATTCTGTTCCGGATGCTGCGCCGCCATCGTCACCAGCGACGCGCCCATACCGAAACCGATCTCCAGCACCACCGGCGCATCACGGCCGAACAGCGAGGTAAACGCCAGCGGTTCGGCCTGAAACGCTACGCCCATCACCGGCCAATAGTTATCCAGCGCCTGTTGTTGCCCGTTGGTCAAACGCCCCTGTCGGCGAACAAAACTGCGTATGCGACGCAGCGGGCGTCCGTTTTCATCAAATTCCGGTGAGATGACGTTATTAATCATAAAGAGTGTTTACTGTCTGTCCGATTTCGTTAAGGAAACGCGCATTATGCAAGGATACTGTGGTTTAGCAAGAGCGCCGCCTCGGAAAGTTCCGGTTTACAGCACATTCACTCTGTGCTGGAATCGCTGTCAAACTTTTTACCTGCCGGATAGTGATCCCTTTTATGATGCAAGCGCAACAGTTCGCGCACCAGGTGCTGAACTGGTACCAACGCTATGGCCGAAAAACCCTGCCCTGGCAGCTTGAGAAAACGCCTTATAAGGTATGGCTGTCCGAAGTGATGCTGCAACAAACGCAGGTCGCCACGGTCATCCCCTATTTTCAACGTTTTATGTCGCGCTTTCCGGATGTGAAAGCGCTGGCCGCCGCCCCGCTGGACGAAGTGCTGCACCTGTGGACCGGGCTGGGCTACTACGCCCGCGCCCGTAACCTGCACAAGGCCGCGCAGACCATCGTGGCCCGCCACGGCGGCGTGTTTCCGACCACGTTCGACGAAATCGCCGACCTGCCGGGCGTCGGGCGCTCTACCGCCGGCGCCATCCTGTCGCTGTCGCTGGGACAGCATTACCCGATTCTCGACGGCAACGTAAAGCGCGTGCTGGCGCGCTGCTATGCGGTAGACGGCTGGCCGGGCAAAAAAGAGGTGGAGAAGAAACTGTGGGCATTAAGCGAATCGGTAACGCCCGCCGCCGGCGTCGAGCAGTTTAATCAGGCGATGATGGACCTGGGGGCGATGGTGTGTACCCGCAGCCGTCCCAAGTGCGAGCTCTGCCCGCTGAATAGCGGCTGCGTCGCCTACGCTAATCACAGTTGGTCGCAGTACCCCGGCAAGAAACCCAAACAGACGCTGCCGGAAAAAACCGGCTGGTTCCTGCTGCTGCAACAGGGGTCGACGGTCTGGTTACAACAGCGGCCCGCGGTCGGGCTATGGGGCGGACTATTTTGCTTTCCGCAGTTCAACCAGCGCAGCGAATTGGAACTCTGGCTGCGACAACGTGGTCTGAACGCTGATGGACTGCAACAGCTCGTCGCTTTCCGGCACACGTTCAGCCATTTCCATTTGGATATCGTGCCGATGTGGCTGGCTGTTTCACAGCAGGATATCCCACAAACCGGGTCTTGCATGGATGATGGCCCAGGTCTCTGGTATAACTTAGCGCAGCCGCCCTCTGTCGGATTGGCCACCCCGGTTGAACGCCTGCTGCGCGAATTGGCCCAGCCACAGCCAATACAATCGAATGCCTGCAAAATTAACGAGGAAGAAGCATGAGCAAAACCATTTTTTGTACTTTTTTACAACGTGAAGCCGAAGGGCAGGACTTTCAGCTCTATCCCGGAGAACTGGGCAAACGCATCTATAACGAGATATCAAAAGACGCCTGGGCGCAATGGCAAACCAAGCAAACCATGCTGATCAACGAAAAGAAGCTGAGCATGATGAACGTTGAAGATCGCAAACTGCTGGAACAGGAAATGGTCAAGTTCCTGTTTGAAGGTAAGGACGTGCATGTCGAAGGTTACACGCCTCCGAGTCATTGATATTGCAGGGCCGGACGGCCCTTTTGCGCCCTTATTCCGACACGGCTTTTTATATGAAGAAAATTTTAGCTCTGCTGATCATCGCACCGTTATTGGTTTCCTGTTCGGGAAATAAAAGCTCGACCGACAATGAAGCGTTCATCAAGGATACCAATGCCTTTGACATTCTGATGGGACAGTTCGCCCATGATATCGAGAATATCTGGGGCATGAATGAAGTCCTGATTGCCGGGCCGAAAGACTACGTAAAATATACCGACCAATATCAGACCCGCAGCCACATCAACTTCGATGCCGGTACCATCACCATTGAAACCATCTCGGCGACCAACTCCACGGCCAGTTTGCGCCAGGCCATCATCACCACCCTACTGATGGGCGATGACGCCAGCAACACCGACCTGTATTCGGACGCCAACGACATTCAGATCAGCCGTGAGCCCATGCTGTACGGCCAGGTGCTGGACAATACCGGAGAGCCGATCCGCTGGGAAGGCCGCGCCGCCAACTTTGCCGATTACCTGATACAAAACCGATTGCAAAAACGCAATTCCGGGCTGCATGTTATCTGGTCGATCACCATCCAGTTAGTCCCCAACCACCTGGATAAGCGCGCGCACAAATACCTGCCGCTGGTGCGCAAAGCCGCGGAGCGCTATGGCGTTGAAGAGTCGCTAATCCTGGCCATCATGCAAACCGAATCCAGCTTCAACCCTTATGCCGTCAGCCATGCGGACGCGCTGGGATTGATGCAGGTCGTCCAGCACAGCGCCGGCCGCGACGTCTTCAAAATGAAAGGGAAATGGGGACAGCCAAGCCGCAGCTACCTGTTCGATCCGGAAAATAACATTGATGCAGGCACCGCTTATCTGTCGATCCTGAAGAATAGCTATTTAGCCGGCATTGAGAACCCAACGTCGCGGCGCTACGCCGTTATCACCGCCTACAACGGCGGCGCGGGCAGCGTATTGCGCGTGTTCTCCAGCGACAGGAGCCGTGCTATCGATGTTATCAACGGCATGTCGCCGAGCGACGTGTATAACACGCTGACCACCAAACATCCGTCAAGCGAGTCACGGCGTTATCTGTATAAGGTCAATTCCGCCCAGAAGAATTACCGCCGCTAGCGATATCGCAATAATAACGGCTGAGCCTCTGGTACGGATGACCAGAGGCTCGGTATCATAAGCGCCTCCATCCCTATCCGACTGCACAAGGAACCGGCATGCCCGCAATACCGTTACCTTTTATCACCGCGTTCCTGCTCATCGTCCTTTTCCTGCGCCTGCGGCGCGTTAACGGCAACCGCCGTTCGACAAAAACAGAAACGGCGTTTGTCGCCGTCAGTTGTCTCGCCATCGCCCTATGCGGATTTCACTGGGGTACATCGCTGCCGCTACCCGCCTTTTTACAGCCGATTGTCGCCGCCGCCGTGCCTGCGCTGTTTTGGCTGAGCTTCAAACCGGACATTCGCGACGGCGGACAGCGCGCTCGCTACTGTCGGCATCTGTTTCCCGTGGTCGGCGTGGCCCTCTTGACGGCCATGAAAACCAGCCTGCTCGATTTATCGCTGCTGATGATTTACGCCGGTTATGGCGTCGCGCTGATTCATGCATCATGCGCGCAGCCATCGGAACAGCCGCGATGGAAAAAAACGTCCTTTCTGGCCGGCGGTTATTTTATCTTCTCAGGCCTGGCGGATATCGCCATCGCGCTGGATCTGGCTATTTTTGACGGCAGGCAGGCGCCGGGAATCATTGCCGCCGCCCACATGGCCACACTCGTCGTTCTGACCGTTCTGATTGTGACGAAAAATCCCTCCCTGGCGGGAGCGGCAGAGCAAAAAGACAGCGACGACATACAGCCCGCCAGCGCTGAAGATCGGGCGCTGGCGGAAAAACTGGACCAATTGATCCGCACCCATAATCTCTATACCGACCCCAATATGACGATCCAACGCCTTGCCCGTCGGCTGGGCATCCCTACCCGACAACTTTCGGAAGCCATTAATCGCGTTTACGGACGCAATATCTCTCAAATCGTGAACGGCTATCGTATTGATGAGGCCCGGCGATTACTCAGCCAGACGGATGAACGCATCACCGACATCATGTTGGCCTGCGGTTTCCAGACCAAATCAAACTTCAATCGGGAGTTTTTGAAATCCACAGGGATGAGTCCCAGCCAGTGGCGACGCGCCAACGCTTCATCAGCCGCCGCTAGCGCCGTTGCCATGCCTGCGCCAGAAAGCCGCTGATCTTCTCGATCAGCGCAAGATGAATAGCCTCGCGGGAACCCCCGGCGCCATCCATGCAGATAATGCCCTCACCCGGATCTGAGGCATTGATGAGGTCTGCCGCGCCCGGTTTGCAAAGCTGCATAAAGCTAAAATGCGTGGCATCAGCGCTCTCCCAATATTGGGACGTTTCTCCCGGCAGAGACTTCATCAGGTACTGTGACTCAAGCGAGGCCGGCAGAACGGGATCGGGAACGCCGGCGGCGATAACCAGTACGGGTATGCTCACGGCGGCAAGACTCGCCGGGGTAAAGCCTCTCGCCAGTCCGAGGTCGAGCGAAACGACCGCGCTGACCCGTTGATCCCGCGCAGACGCATCAATCCGCGCTCTCGACTTTGCATCCTTTCCCGCGCCGATCGCCTGATAGGTTTTGCAGGAGGCGAGCTGTGGCCGCGTCAGGCAATCCTCTGCGAACCGTTCGGCATTGAAACGCGCGCCGGCCACGGCTAACGCCGTCCAGCCGCCCAGTGAATGTCCGATCACGGCAACCTGCTCCGATGCCGTCTTCCCTGCAATATCCGAGTTTTCCTGCAAAGCGGTAATCACCCGGCTGATGTCGTCGGGCCGCAGCCAAAGTTTCGCCGCCAGCGCGGGTTTCATATCGAAGGATGTGGTGCCGGGGTGATTAATGGCCGCCACGATATATCCTTTTTGCGCCAGCGCGTAGGCCAGCCAAAGTTGATTGCGCCAGTTTCCGCCATAACCGTGGGAAAGCACCGCCAACGGATGTAAACCTGACCGCGGCGGCGCATCGTTAATCACCGGCACGCCGAAAAAAGCGGTATTCTCGCCGAGCGGCGCCGTATCCCCGGCGGCATCCGTCGGATACAGCACAACGCCGCTCAGCGCTCGCCCCCCCCGATCGTCGGCCAAATCCAACTGCCGATAGCCCACAGCTGAAGAGGTCGGCGACGAGAAACACAACAGACAACCCCAGGTAAAAACGATAAAAAAGAATTTCATAATGGAAAGCTCCGCTAGCCCCCGACAACGTTTACCGCGCAAAAATGCGTATACGCGGCGATGTGAACAATGAAGGGAATAAATGAACGTCGCCTTTTTACTGAAAGTTACCGTTGCAAGAGACCTAAAACGCTATTTAGTACCTTTTATTTGCTAAAACGGGGAATCGCAAAATAGCATGACGGCGCCTATGACCGCCTCCTGCGCACGAACAGACGCTGCTAATAATACAATTTTAAATCATTATGTTAGCCTGGTATTTTCAGACTGCGGCGAGTCGATATTTTATAGCAAGATAACCTATCTGATAGTAAAATTGCGCCGCACTGATTATTCAAGTCCGATGATCAAATAAGAGAAGGGAGCACCATGAAAACAACGGAAACAGGTAAGTATTCGAAAAAATGGCAAACCCGTTTCGATTTTTTTGAGCGATACGGCGCACCAAAAACAAAAGAATTCCGCATCGCCATCAGGCAAGAAAAGTTTTTCCGGCGCCTGCTGATTAATATGAATTACTCTGCATTCTTCTTTGGCTGCATCTATTTCTTCATCATCGGGTTATGGCGAAAAAACCTCGCCCTGATTGCGATAATAGCTGTATTCAGTGTTATTCAGTTGATGTTGCAAGAGGCGACCGGCTCGCGCTTCCCGGCTGTCTTCGATCTGATTATTAATCTCTTAACCGCGATGATTTGGGGAATAACGGCAAATTACGCTTATTATCTCAACGAGGTAAAAGGCAGCAAAAGTTGGAATCCATTCGAAGGAATATTATAAGACGTAAAACAATCGTGTCTGAAAAAATAAAGCGCCGCACAGCGAGTCATCAATCCCGTTAAGCACCGCCATCCGCGTATCCGACAGTCAGTAAGGCAGCCTTACTGACTGCAATAATGCCGGCCAACCGTCCCCCTCTGCGGAAACGCATTTTTGCCACCCATGTCGAGAAAGGGTAACATTGACGCCATTTTTTGCGCCATTACCTTTGAATTGGCAAAATCGGTTTAACAAATCTAGAGCAAATAAAAAACACAACATATTTAAATTCAACATCTTACAAAATTAAACATGAGTAACCGACAGGTGTACAGGTAAGTAATGACTCAAAGCAAAAGAACAAATAGCGGACATGATGCAAACCAAAAACGACGTTGGCTGGACTCACATGAAGCAGGTTATAATAAAGGATTAGGTAATCGTCACGTTCAAATGATTGCCATCGGCGGCTCTATCGGCACCGGACTCTTTCTCGGCGCCGGCGCGCGTTTACAGATGGCCGGCCCGGCGCTGGCGCTGGTCTACCTGACCTGCGGCATTTTCGCATTTTTCATTCTGCGCGCGCTGGGCGAGCTTATCGTCCACCGTCCGACCAGCGGCAGCTTCGTCTCCTACGCCCGTGAATTTTTAGGCGAAAAAGCCGCTTATGCAGCGGGCTGGATGTATTTCCTCAACTGGGCCATGACCGGCATCGTCGACATCACCGCGGTGGCGCTTTATATGCACTACTGGGGTACCTTCGCCGACGTGCCGCAATGGCTTTTTGCATTGATTGCCCTGTCTCTCGTCACCATGATGAACCTGATCGGCGTGAAATGGTTTGCCGAAATGGAGTTCTGGTTCGCGCTGATCAAAGTGGCCGCTATTTCTCTGTTTCTGGTGGTGGGGAGCGTTTATCTCGGCATAGGCACGCCCCTGGACGGTAACCAGACCGGCTTGCATCTGATCACCGATAACGGCGGCATCTTCCCGCACGGACTCTTGCCTGCGCTGGTGCTGATGCAAGGGGTGATTTTCGCCTTCGCGGGCGTGGAAATGATCGGTATTACCGCCGGCGAGTGCCGGAATCCGGAAACCGTGCTGCCGAAAGCCGTGAACAGCGTGATCTGGCGTATCGGCATATTTTATGTCGGCTCCATCACCCTGCTGGTCTGTCTGCTGCCCTGGAACGCCTATCAGGCCGGGCAAAGTCCTTTCGTGACCTTTTTCAGCAAACTGGGCGTGCCATACATCGACTCGATTATGAACATTGTCGTGTTATCCGCCGCGCTATCCAGCCTGAACTCCGGTCTGTACTCCACCGGGCGCATTTTGCGCTCGCTGTCGCTGGGCGGGTCAGGCCCGAAGTTTCTGTCGAAGATGAGTCGCCAAGCCGTTCCTTATACCGGCATTTTAGTGACGGTGAGCATTCATATTATCGGCGTTTTTCTTAACTATATCGTGCCGTCCCAGGTGTTTGAAATCGTCCTGAATGTGGCTTCGCTGGGCATACTCTCCTCCTGGGGATTCATCATCGTCTGCCAGATGAAGCTGCGTAAGGCCATTTCTCAGGGGAAAGCCAGCCCGGTGTCTTTCAAAATGCCGTGGGCGCCGGTGACCTCCTGGCTGACGCTGGCGTTTCTGCTGGGCGTGCTGGTGCTGATGGCGTTTGACTACCCGAACGGAACCTGGACTATCGCTTCCCTTCCCATGCTGGCATTAATGCTGACCGCGGGCTGGTTAGGGCTGCGCAAGCGCAAGGCCAGCCAGGCGTCTGAAGATGAAAGCCGGGAGCAGAAGTCCGCCGCCATCTGAAGACGAACAGGCCCGGAGAACCGGGCCTGTCGTCATTACTGCTCAATCACATAGCCATAAAGCCGTTTGCCGCCGTCTTCCTCCGCCACGCTGTAGACGCCTTGCAGCTCGGGGGAAAATCCCGGCAGCAGATTGATCCCGGCCTCCAAAGCCAGAAAATAGCGCTGCACCGCCCCGCCCCATACTTCGCCCGGCACCACGCATAACACGCCCGGAGGATAAGGCAACGCGCCTTCCGCCGCGATTCGGCCGGCGATTTCAGCTATCGGCACCAGTTCGATATTTCCGCGCACAAATTCGCTGTTGGCTTCCTGCGGCAGCATCGCCGCCGCGGGAAAGTCCGCTTTACGGAACATCGCTTTCTGCAAGTCTTTCACATTGTGACCGGCATAGAAGTCATGCATTTCCTGACACAGCCGACGTAAAGTGTAACCGCGATAACGTCGTTCGTATTTTTGATACAAACTGGGCAACACTTCGCTCAACGGCGCATCTCTGGCGATCAGCCGTTCAAAATGGACGATAGCCTCTACCAGGCGCTGCATTTTGACGCTGTCTTCCGCCGGCGTCAGCAGGAACAGTATCGAATTCAGATCGCATTTCTCAGGAATAATGCCATGCTCGCGCAGATAATTGGCCAGAATGGTCGCAGGAACGCCAAAATCGGTATATTCGCCGCTCATCGCATCGATTCCCGGCGTGGTTAACAGTAATTTACAGGGGTCGATAAAATATTGATCCTGCGCGTAACCGTCAAACGAGTGCCATTTTTCACCCGGCTCGAAATTAAAGAAGCGCACATCATGCGCAATAATGTCCGTATCGTGATCCTGCCACGGGATCCCCGCTATCGTCGGTGGCACAAACGGCTGAAACAAATCACAACGCGTCAGCAGTTGCTTACGCGCCTCAATGCCGATTTTCACACACTCCAGCCATAACCGGCGCCCGCTGGTACCCTCATGCATTTTGGCGTTCACATCCAGCGCAGCGAACAGCGGGTAGAACGGGCTGGTGGTGGCATGCAACATAAAGGCGTTATTAAAGCGTTTATGATTACAGAAACGCCGCTGGCCTTTAATGTGCGTGTCTTTCTTATGTATCTGCGACGTCTGGGAGAAGCCGGCCTGCTGTTTATGCACCGATTGGGTAACAAAAATGCCGGGATCGTTTTCATTCAGATCCAGCAACAACGGCGAGCATTGCTCCATCATCGGAATAAACTGCTCGTATCCCACCCAGGCGGAATCAAACAGAATGTAGTCGCAGAGATGACCGATGCTATCAACCACCTGACGCGCGTTATAAATCGTCCCGTCGTAGGTGCCGAGCTGGATAACCGCCAGACGAAACGGACGCTGTTGATTAGCCCGCTCCGGCGCCACTTCGCTCACCAGATTACGCAGATAGGCTTCATCAAAACAGCGGGCGTCAATCCCGCCGATAAAACCGAATGGATTACGCGCGGTTTCCATATAGACAGGCGTCGCGCCGGCCTGAATCAGCGCGCCGTGGTGATTGGATTTATGATTGTTGCGGTCAAACAGCACCAGATCGCCGCGCGTCAGCAGCGCGTTGGTCACCACCTTATTCGCCGCGGAGGTTCCGTTCAGCACAAAGTAGGTTTTATCCGCATTAAACACGCGAGCGGCGAATTTCTGCGCCTTCTTCGCGGCGCCTTCATGGATCAGCAAATCGCCCAGCTTCACATCGGCGTTGCAAATATCCGAACGGAAAATATTCTCGCCGTAAAAATCAAAAAACTGTCTTCCCGCCGGATGCTTACGGAAAAATTGTCCGCCCTGATGCCCCGGACAGGCAAAGGTGGTGTTTTCCATTTCGACATACTTGACCAGCGTATCGAAAAACGGCGGCAGCAGCGTCTCCTGATAGCGCTGCGCGGCGCGCTCCAGCACCTCGGCATAGGCGCCGTCCTCGTCCAACGGCAACCACTCGCTGCCTGCCGGCAACATATCTGACAGTGAATCGACATGGTTATCCAGCGCCACAAAAGCCGGGATGGTAAAACCGGTGTGATGCAATATCGACAAAATTCCACAGCGGGCTTCCTCAATGGAGACGACGACCGCGGCCACATCGGTAAAATCAGTCTGACTTAGCGCAACAATTTCTCGTGCAGTGATTAAACGGGCGGCAACCGCCGAATTAGCCGCAATTTTTAACTGTTTCATTTAACCAAACCCAAACGGTTAAGGATGAGTGTACGTGTCCGGAAGACACGGCGCAGGGATAACAATCCCGACCAATCACAATGCCGATCGGTAACGACGAACGCACGATCCCCACAGTGATTACTGTAGGTCAAGAATGAGCAAACTGAAGCCAGCGCCATCCGATAGACATCAGTAAAATCAGAGCGGAACTCTATTTTTAATCATGCCTAACAGTGAGCGTACGAACGCCTCACCGCATGGTGGCGGGGGATAATCGTAGAGACAGGAAAAAGCGGCGGAAACAAGAAGCGCACGACGCCGTCATCAAAGATCCGGCGCAGGCATTTCGCACCATGAGCAATGAATCCGACATATCAGCAGCCCTCTTTAGCCACGGGATGAACAAGGCGTTCAAGCGAACAGGAAGTTAAAAACCGCGCAATATTGGCATTATTTTCCGCCAAATTCAAGAAACGACCGGCTTTGGTTTTGTATCAACCCGCAACACGATAACGAACGCCCGCATGACGAACCGAAAGCAACCTCACCCGTCGCCGGAAGATTAAACAGCGGCTGCCGGAAACAGCAATATTGCCTGAAAATAGAGCAAGCACGCGGGTTTGTGACAGAAACCCGTTGACGCCGCGCAGGCAATACGGTTTAATGCGCCCCGTTGCCCGGATAGCTCAGTCGGTAGAGCAGAGGATTGAAAATCCTCGTGTCCTTGGTTCGATTCCGAGTCCGGGCACCACCTTTCCTTTTTTATGCCTCCTTATCAATTCCTATGTGTATGTAATTCAATAAGTTGGCGTAAAAATCTTTCCCGATGCGTTTTGATTTATCCCTTCGTATCCGGAAAATTTGGGGTCAGATTGCGGGTCGTTCAGTTCGATGAACGAAGGAGACCCTCACATGGCCCTGAATGACAGCAAAATCCGCGCAGCCAAATCTCGCGCAAAATCCTACAAACTTACCGATTCGCAAGGCTTGTATCTGACGGTATCCGCCAGCGGCGCTAAGTTATGGTATTTCCGCTATCGCCTCGGCGGTAAGGAAAACCGTCTGGCCTTTGGCCCCTACCCTCAGACTACGCTGGCGGAAGCCCGCGAAAAGCGCGATGCAGCGCGTAAGCTGCTGGCGTCTGGCCGCTGCCCTGCCCTGATGCGCAAAAAGGATAACGCCGCCGTTGATGAATCCCGCACCTTTCAGTACATCGCCACCGCATGGCACACCAGTTGCCTTAAGCTCTGGTCGGACGCTCACGCCGATAAGATCCTCACCTGCCTGAAACGCTACGTTTTCCCCGCGATCGGTTCGATGGATATCGCTCTGATTGAGACCCGGCATCTGGCACAGTTGGTTAAAACCATCGACGATAAAGGCGTGCATGACGTCGCCGGACGGGTACGCCAGCATCTGACCAAAATCATGCGTCACGCGGTACAGCAGGGCGTGATTAAATATAATCCGGCTTACGATCTGGATGGCGTCGTGACCCCGGTAGTGACCCAACATCACCCCGCCCTGCCGCTGAAACGCCTGCCTGAACTGCTGGAGAAGGTAGATAGCTACAAAGGCCGGATACTGACCCGTCTGGCGCTGGAATTAAGCCTGCATGTTTTCCTGCGCTCCAGTGAGCTACGTTTTGCCCGCTGGGATGAATTCAACCTGAAAGCGCATATCTGGAGTGTGCCCGCCCAGCGCGAAGCCGTAAACGGCGTGCGGTTCTCAGAACGCGGTGCCAAGATGAAGGATGAACATCTGGTTCCGCTGTCACGGCAGGCGGTCACCCTGCTGAAACAGATTCAGGCAATTTCCGGTGAGTCGGTCTTCGTTTTTCCGGGCGCACATACCCTGAACAAGCCGATGAGTGAGAACACCATCAATAAGGCGCTGCGCGTAATTGGCTATGACACCAAAACCGAAATCTGCGGCCACGGCTTCAGAACCATGGCCTGTAGCGCCCTGAACGAGTCCGGACGCTGGTCAAAAGACGCCATCGAGCGGCAGATGAGCCACAAAGAGCGCAACGGCGTGCGGGCGGCCTACGTGCATAAAGCGGAGCATCTGGAAGCCAGAATCGAAATGATGCAGTGGTGGTCGGATTATCTGGACGTCAGCCGGGATGGATATGTTGCGCCGTATATTTATGCGCGGAGTCATTCGGCTGGCTAACGCGCTGCGCTTGTTGGCTCCTGACGGGCTTTCTATGTGATAGAAAGCCCGTCAGGAGCGTTGTCGTAAAACCATTCAGGCATTCAGCCAAACGTTTCTTATACGTTAGGATTTGCTACATCGACTGACTCAAACCACCGTTCAGCCTTTTGGTTCAATACCGCGCGTCTGGAGTTCCTTACGCAGAACACGCTTGATCCACGTAGCCAATGTCTTGTCGCCATCCTTATGGGCTTGTTCTTCTAATTGCGCACGAAATTCGTGGGACAGTCGAATTTGATACTGGTCTGTTTTTGTTTTTTCACTTGACATTGTAATTACAAATTCCATAGCATGGTATAGTTGTAATTACACCGCAATTACATGGTGTTTTGCAACAGTAAAGAGCGAAGCCCGGCAGTGCTAGGAACACTAACCGGGCTTCTGACCACAACATTATGAGGACTAATGCTATGGCTGACACCGATAGTAACACGGGCGCGTCTTATCAATCACTGCCGGATTATGAGAACCGTTACTCTGCCATGAGTGCCGCGCTGGCTCGTCTGGACTTTTCACACATGGACAATGACGAACTTTCGCTGGTCACTGAATATTGCGCCGAAACGCAGGCAGGACTTTGCCATTGCCTGAATTTCATTGGCGATGCGCTAATTACCTTTGCCGATAATGACGTGTGCGAATCGACGCCAGAAAGTTTGTGTCAGTTGGGGCATGGGTTAACCGCAATCAGTTTACTCATCCCTGCCCTTACCACGATGCACAAACGCGCACATTTACTCACCGCCAGATAGCCATCTGAACATCACCAGCCTGATTAAAGCTCTGCCGTTAGGTCAGAGCTTTTTTACTTCCGTAGCTGAATGACAATAATTCTTCCCATCCGATATTGAGTTGTTTGCAGGCAACACCGCCCTTTCCCTGTAGCCTTCCCTACTGGCTGATTTCAGCGGGGAGAAGACATGCCAGTACGTTTTATTTTCGCGACGCTGACCGCACTCAACATGCCATTCAGCCACGACGCAGGACGCGACGGGGTTAGGCGGTTGAATGCCTGCGCCTCGCGGGCATTCAACCGTGGTGTGAGGCGAGTAAATTCCATTTCGCAGAAAGGGCACATTTGCGTCGTCCGAACCCACCCGCGAGCGTTTCCCCCAAGGGAAACCGAGCAGGCCGGGGGGAGCCGAATAAATTTTGCCGCCCCAGCGAGCAAAAAGACGCGCCCACGCGTCGGTTTATTTGGGGGGCTTCAGCCCCGCACACCGTCGTGGCTAAGTCTCCGGCCACCAGCCGGTAGCGAGGCGCGACTACCCACTTTGAAGGCGTTTTCCCATTTTTCGCTGACCGGAACGGGCAAAAGAAAAAGTGGGCTAAAAACGGCGTCTCAAAGGGGGTAGTCGCGCGTAGCGCGCGACGGTGTGCCGCCGTTGACGTTGGGGGTTTTGGCGTGGCGTCCAGCCGCGACATTACCCCCATGCGACAGGCAATAAGGGCGTCCAGCCCGCATGAACTGGCGCACGCCGTTCTGTGCCGGGAAAGGTATTTTCCGGCGCATGGCCGTGTAGCGGTCACCGCATTCGCCTCACGAGATCGCCTCATGACGTCGACTCATGCCAGTGGGCGAAGGTATGCGCCCATGCAATGAGGCGATAAAGCCAAAAGAGAGAACCAGCCAAATAAAATGTGAAGGAGGATGCATGCTTATTTATGATTACCGTGAACGACGGGCGCGTAATCACGAAAAGATCCGAGTCCTGCTCAATTTTCTGAAACAAGAAACCTACAGCGACTTTAAAACGTTGATGCTGCTTTTTGATTATAAAAATCACAAGCCGCTTTATCTGTTGCTGGCAAAAGCCATCGACATGGGATTGATCCAAAAGCATGAAATAAACACCAGAATGGTGAAAATCGCTCTGTGGGGGATTACCAATGACGGATTATCCGTTGTTGCCACACCCCATGAGGATGGTTTTCCTGCACGGTTTGAGCCCTCGAAAGTCACTGGCTGGATGCTGATGCAGCGCCTTGATCGTCAGCTAGCGCGGCTCCTTCTTGAGAAGAAAGGCGCTTATGGGTGGATCAGCGGCGCTGATTCAACATTCCGCAGCCGCTATGAGGTATATCATCGCCCGGCCGGGGTGATAACGTTACCAGACGGAACCGTTATCGCCGTTGAGACTGAACGCCATCTGAAAACCAAGGCCCGTTATCAGGCAATTATCACCCAACATTTGATAATTCGTACTCAAAAACGTTGGATGTATGTCTTCTATATCGTGCCAGATCCACAGAAAAAACGGGCTATCGAACTGCTATTAAATAGTGTCAAACACGCCATCGTGAATCATCAGCGTATCTCGCTGGAAGCGAAGCACCGTCATGTTTTTCGGGTTTATACGGTTGAAGAGTTGAAGGGGTTGGAGTTGGGAAATTACGCTTAATCGCACTCTTTTTGAAAAAAAGCTATTAAAATAATAAGTTAATTACATTTAATCGAACTGAAGTCCCAATCCATAGAGGCTGGCTTTGTAGTCCATCAACGGTTCGAAAGTGTCTAGATTGTCCGCAGCAATTCACGACACTGAATCTCGAGCTTTAGATGCAACCCAAAGTTTTTCCCGTGCGTCCGTGTTATCCACTCGGGTACGTTCTGTAACGCGGGAAAGCATGACAACAGGAACTGGATCAGGTATATTATGATTAAAATTTTTAATTGCGCATTTGTTGACATGGCAAAGAAAGTAAAAAAAAATAATCCAAGCTGTTGGGACAAGCGAATGTACGCAACATTTTTTAGCTAGTTCTTTTATATTATGACGATTTATCGTTAATTATTATTAGATTCAGCGATATATTTAAGGAAGAGAACTAATGTCACAATTGCTTGACGATAATTATCCAAATGGAATGTTAACAGATACTTTTATTAAAAAAGCTTTAGCACAACTTTTTTCTGAGAATGCAAATGAGGCTAAAGCAAAGTATTCGACATATGAGTTATCTCTTGATTCAGGACATGAGATAATTAAACATGATGAACATGGTAGTATTCAGAGAAATGAAGTTAGAAATAAAAATAATTTGGTATCTGCAGATCCCGGTGACACAATTTTAGTGTATTCTAAAGAAACATTTTCCTTACCAAAGAATGTCTATGCAAGAGTTAATACTGTTGGGCAGATTTTCATGGCAGGATTTTCAGCCGAAAATACCTATGTAGATCCAGGTTTTGCAGGAAAAATATCAATTACGTTAATTAATAACTCTAACCGTACCTTAACAATGGAAGAGAATTCACCACTTGCTAGAGTCGAATTTATAAAACTTACCGACGTTCCTGAAATAACTCACTTAGGCAGAAGTGGGGTTCGTGAAACTAGAGTAAAACCGAGCATTGATTCTAACTTGGCATTAACATTTGAAAATGCTGAACTTCCTGAATTAATAAAAGAAATTAAAAATTCTATTATTGTTGATGCTATACAGAAAAAATCAGTTCGAACAGATATTGCTTTATCAAGGGCATATATTGATCTAGTATCTGACATCAAAGAAATAAATAAAACCATAGAAAATCAAAAAGAAAAAATAAAAAGATGGTCTTGGCTAGCTGCTCTAGGACTCGGAACTGCGTCGGCATTATGGATAGATAAATTTGGATTGACAAGCGCAATTGTAAGTTTGGCAACACAAAGTACTAGCCCAGCTTATTGGTTAACAATTTTCGTAAACATTATCTGTTCTATAGTTGCAACTATTGCTTATGAAAAAATAATAAAAAGATTTAAAAAATGAATGAAATAAAAAGGAAAAAATTCAGAGAGTATTATCAACCTAGTAAAATCATGTTGGGTATTATTCCGGGACATGATAAATTTGAATACAATATAATAACATTATGTTTTACAACAACGTGTTCATATAACCCCCCCATGATTTCTTTATCGATAGAGGAAAGAAATTTCTCCTATCACTTAGCCGAAAAATGTAAAGAATTAGTTTTGGCCATTCCTGGAAAATCAATCGCTAATGAAACAATGCAATGCGGATTTTATAGTGGTAGAGAAATTGATAAGTTCTCAAAATGTAATTTTACGAAATTAAAACTTCCTAAACTTGAAACGCCAGGGATAGCCGAAGCTATTGCGAATATTGAGACGAAAGTTATTACTCGTATCAAGTCTGGTGATCATATAACTCTTTTCTGTGAGGTGTTAGGCTATCACCTTAACAATTCAAAAATTGAAAAAAATTTAATATCTATTGGTCCCAATACATTAGGATATGATCTGTTAGTAAAGAAGGGGATGCACAGAATTGGAGTTATAACAGGCAATGACGAAAATTATCATGATTTTTTTATTTGATTTTATTGACGCATAACTACCTTATATCTTAAAATTTTCTTATAATTTAAATTATAGAAAACTTAGTTATATAATGGCACTGAAATTAATAACTAATTTATCATTTAAAATAGAGTAGCTAAATAGCTACTCAGAATATTATCTCATTTTTAAGCAACTCAGTCCAAATCAAGAGTTCGATCAATACCCAACCTAACTGGACAGCACATACATACTTCAACATTACGGAACTGTAATAGTTTGAAATTAAATACACTCTACCAAATTCCTCAGCTACAGTCGTTGGCTTACCTACAAATTTCTTGAATAATAAAAAAAATACAGCAGTCGAAAATTTCGTTGCCATCAAAGTAGTTTTATCCTAATAAAACATATTTAACATTCTACCCTATCTATTTTATAAAAAATTCATACCGGCACTGAAGAAGGGAATAAATCATTTTCTTTTATCCACAGTCTCCTGTCTCCGCTATTGGAGTAAATATGTAAAAAAAGCAATTACACGGTTCAAATTACAGTCTATTTTTGTTTTAATTTTTGCTTTTCTTTTTTGGAATTTTTAAGTTACTTAACTTTTTATCTAATTTTTCAAATCCTACAGTACCATATTCAATTGCAGCTTGCTTTTTGTATAGTTCAATCCAATTCTTACCACATGTCTCGATATGGCATGCTGAGGTATTTGGATCTATATACTTAATTTTTGCCGTTTTACAAACTTGGCGTTTGAAAAAACTTTTGCTATCCTTTGCATTTTTTAGTATCGCTATATGTATGAATAGACTTCCAAAATAAATCCCTTTCATAATTATTCCTTTTGGTAAAAAATCAGGAATATTTGATGTTATTCTTACATAAAAAGGCGCACAAAGATTATCATCTGAGACTTCAATATTTGAAAATTCTTCAAGCTTTCCATTGAGTTTAACTGGAGAAGTTATTCCAAAAAACATCATAACTTCACTTTTATCGGGGATATCAACGCCCTCTAAAATGAATTTTCTATAATCATTAAAAACAGATGAATAAGGTTCACCACCTGCTACAGCAGCATTATAGCTTATTTTCATAACCCATCTAAGCAACATATTATAATCATAATTGATGTCAGTTTTTGTTTTAAAAAATGATTGTGTCAGAAAGCCATTTTCAATTAGAAAATTTTTACCGTACCCATCCAAATTACCTAGAGGTCCATTGTTGCAATCCCCACAGACATCTGCAATCTTCGCTTCTCCACCAATAACATCATTAGCTCTTTCGTTCCATCCGATACTTGGTAAGCCGGAATCAGTTTGGAATTTGTAAAGAAAACTAGGGATAATATGTTCTCTAGTCATTGTCTTTTCGAGAGTACAATATCGGCATTTCATTTTAATATCCTTTCGCTTATTCAAACTCAATTGTGCCACTCATTATACATAGTAATTCTATAGAAGTAGTCATTCGCTATGTAAATATCAAGCTAAGTCAACTCATCCGCTTTTACAGCTCTTCCGGCATACTGATTGTGCCCTGGAGGTAGGTCTCTATATGCAAAGTTCGATTCACCGAATACCATTTAATATCGTTCTTAAATCAGTCGAAGCTAAGCGGTAAGTGTCAAGATAGTTGGCACCCCCGGTTAATTTATACCACCTGTTTTTCCCGCTCCGGATTCAATGTCACCACGCCTGTCGGCTGCCAGTTTCTCGTCCTCCCTGACCAGCGTTCCGGATG
>NZ_JBEIAC010000030.1:0-28641 GCF_040240335.1 Brenneria sp. L4-2C
GTTAAAAGAGTACCGGCGTATTGCCACACGCTACGACAAAACGGCGAGAAATTATCTGTCGATGGTGAAACTGGGCTGCATCCGACTCTTTTACAAGAAGTTATGCAATTAAGGGACACAGCCTAGTTTTATTCTCGGAAAAGATATCTCTTTAAATCATCACCCGTTATTAAATTCATGCCTGTTTAACTGGCGCATTAGCGTAGGCTTAAATTGTCGTTCGGCCACTCTTGAATATAAATAAAAATGCAGGCCATTTTATTTTGACGTTCTGCATATTTTCTGGAGATAACACCGTTGACCACTGTATTAAAACCCGATTTCCCCAGACCCCGTGCGGCGCAATTAGCCGCGTTGCAAACGGTCGGTAGCGCATTGCTTTATCAGGCGTTAGGACAACGCGGCGCATTGCATTCATCCATCAAGCCATTGCAATCGGGCCGCCGCCTGCTGGGACCGGCGTTCACCGCCGGCGGCTTCCCCGGCGACAACCTTACTGGACACGCGGCAATCACGCTGGCTCAACCCGGAGACATCCTGGTTTATACGGTAGACGGCTTTATTCAGGGAGCCTCATTCGGCGACATGATGGCGGCAGTCGCCGCATCGCGCGGCCTTGGCGGTATCCTGATCGACGGTGCGGTTCGCGACGCGGCTACATTACGCTCATGGTCCCTTCCCGTATTTAGCCGGGGCATCAGCCTGAAAAGCCGGGGCGAGAAAGCGCGACTCGGCCCGTTAGCGGCCCCGTTGGTGGTCGCCGGCGTGGAAATCGCGCCCGGCGATCTGATTGTCGGCGATGACGATGGCGTCATCGCGGTTCCCTATGCCCTGATCGACGTCGCCATTGAGCGAGTGCGGCAGTTGACGGCGGAAAAGGAGAACCTGCTGCGGCGTTTTTCTTCCGATGTTTCGCCGGCGGATTGGGAAAGGCTGAAAGCCTGGGAATAAGCGTGCTTTACGGCGGCGCGCTTAACCGTTCGAATTCGTAACACAGTGCTCCGTCAGCGGCTGACAGCAACATGAATAACAAATAATGAGGAGTTTTACTGAATATGAAAACATTGGGGATTTCACGCCGCGATTTGTTACGGTTGGCCACCGTGTCTTTGCTGACGGCGGGAATTGGCACGCTGAGTCAGAAAGCGATTGCCGCCAGCGCCGATTGGCCGACGAAAACGGTCAAACTGGTGGTACCCTTTCCTCCCGGCGGCGGGACCGACCTCCTGGCGCGGGCGCTGGCCGAACGTCTTTCCAACGTCTTCGGCCGGACTTTCGTCGTCGAAAACAGGCCGGGCGCCGGCGCGGCGGTGGGAACAGAATATGTGGCGCGGGCGACCGACGGACATACCTTTCTCTTCGCGTCTTCCAACCATGTCACCGTACCGGCGTTAAATACGCGCTTGCGCTATGACATTTTCAAGGATTTCAAATCCATATCGCTGGTAACCGATCAGGCGAGCGTTTTCGCCGTATCGCCCGATCTGCCCGGCGCAAACCTGGGCGAGGTGCTGGAGCACATTAAGGCGAATCCCGGCAAATATAACTACGGCACCGCCGGGATTGGATCCGGCCAACATTTAAGCACGGCGTATTTGCAACAGTTGACGGGTATCGACGTGGTTCATGTTCCGCTCAAAGGGCAAGGTGAAATCATTTCCGAACTGCTAGGCAAACGGATCCAATTGGGCTTCCTGGTACTGAGCACCGCGCTGCCATATTTCCAGGCCGGCACGATCCGTCCGTTGGGGGTATCGACTGAGCAACGCAGCGTATTCGCCCCGGATATTCCCACGATTTCAGAGGCGGGCGTCCCCAATTTCGTGGCGCGCTCCTGGCTGGGGCTGCTCGGCCCGGTCTCGACGCCGGATGACGTCGTAACGCGTCTGCATGATGCCGTCATCGCATTCAAAGACGACCCCAGCTATATAGCCATCACCAATAAAGCGGGCATGACATTGATCAACAGTACGCCGGAGGCGTTCGACGTCGAAATCAAGCGCGGCTACGACCAATGGCGGGCGGTTGTCGCTAAAGCCAATATTCAACAGCAGTAAAATCTGGAGAACGTCATGAGCGACGAGCAGGAAATTCAAGCACAGTTGCAGCCTTATACCGAGCGTCTGCTCGGTACGCTGAACCCGCGCCTGATCAAACAGGTCGAGATCGCGCGGCCGTCCGCCGAGGTGATCCAGGGGTTTCTGAGTCTGCCGGATCTGACATCGCTGGTGGCGGATATTCTGGATGAGTTGGGCTACGACACCGCGGTTCCGGCGCAAACGCTGCGACCGCTGACGCCGGGGCAGCGTATCGCCGGACCGGCGGTGACGGCCCGGCAAAGCCGCGCCAGACAACTGCCGGGCTTCACGCTGTCGTCGGGCGGCGGTCCGCAGGGCGGAGGCATCGACCAAATCACGTTAACGCGTCCGGGGGACGTTTTCGTCATTGATGCGGCGGGTGTAACCGATGCATCAAGCTTTGGCGGCATCCTCGCTACGGCGGCGAACGCGGCGGGACTGGCTGGCGTGGTGGCCGACGGCGCTGTCCGCGATAGCGGCAGCATCGTCGCGTCGGGGCTGGCAGTCTGGTCGCGCAGCGTCACGCCACGAACCGGTAAACGCCGGCTCGAACTGGTGGAATTTAACGGCGTGGTCGATATCGGCGGCGTACAGGTCCGGCCTGGCGATATCGTTTTGGCGGATAACGACGGCGTGATTTTCGTCCCACTGGATATTGCGGAGACGGTCTTGGCTCGCGCCCGGCTTGCCGCGGAAAAAGAGAGCGATCTGCTACAGGCGCTGGAGCAAGGCGCCTCGGCGCGCGATGCCGCCGATATTCTGGCGCCGGGCAAGTGGTAAGACGCCGTACGCCGCCGGGCTTGCCTTCCGAAGGTCGGCCGAATTTTCTATGGCGAAAACATCGATTACGAATTTATTTGCATGAGGTAGCTTTATGTCTGCGACTCACACAATCAGGCGGGGCGAGATCCTGTCGGGCATCGTCATTGCGTTATTGGGCGCAGGAACCATCGTTGTCGCGAACAAGGATCACGCACTGGGAACGGCCGCCAGAATGGGCGCGGGTTATATGCCGACGATTTTAGGCTTTCTTCTGGTGGCGCTGGGAGGATTGATTGCGCTACAGGCGTGGCTGTCGTCAGTCAAAGGCGGAAGCCTGGGCGCCGGTCTTACGCTGCGTCCCCCGTTGCTGATGCTGGGCGCGGTTCTCTTGTTTGCATTACTGATAGAACACTGGGGGATCATCGTCGCCAGCCTGTTGACGGTGATTACCGCGGCGATTGGCAGCCGTGAAGCGAAGCTGAAGGAAACGTTAGCCTTGGCAACGGCGCTGTCATTTTCCGTACCGCTCCTGTTCGTGCAGGTATTGGGCCTCCCCCTAAAGGTCTGGCCGTTATGACGGACGTCTGGCAGGGGTTATTTCACGGAATTTCGGTCGCGCTGTTGCCGAACAACCTGTTCTACTGCTTTTGCGGCACGCTTTTCGGCACCTTGGTCGGCGTACTACCGGGGGTTGGGCCGCTGGTGACGATCGCGCTGCTGCTGCCTTTCACATTTTCACTGGAGCCGACCAGCGCGCTCATCATGCTGGCGGGCATCTATTATGGCGCGCAGTACGGGGGATCCACGACGTCTATTCTGCTCAATATGCCGGGGGAAACCTCATCGGTGATCACCTGTCTGGACGGACACGCCATGGCGAAACAGGGCCGGGCGGGACCGGCGTTGGCGATCGCCGCGCTGGGTTCATTTGTCGCGGGGACGTTCGCCACGTTCATCATCGGTTTTTTTTCCCCGTCGTTGGCCGGCGTCGCCATTCGTTTCGGCCCCGCCGATTACTTTTCACTATTGATTCTAGGGTTGGTCGGCGCGGTGGTGCTGGCGCAGGGATCGCTGCTCAAGGCCATCACCATGGTGGTGATGGGATTGCTGCTGGGGTTGGTCGGCACGGACATCAATTCCGGCGAACTGCGTTTCACCTTCGACATCCCCGAATTGGCCGACGGCATCAGCTTCGTGCCGCTGGCTATGGGGGTATTCGGGATCGGTGAAATCATCCGGGTTCTGGTACAGCAGGAAAAAGACGGCGGTTCGGTGATCGAACACGGCCGGTTGTTGCCCAGCAGGCAAGATTTACGCCGTTCTTCGCCTGCGATTGTGCGCGGTTCGGTGCTGGGCTCGGTGCTGGGATTATTGCCCGGCGGCGGCGCATCCCTGGCCGCTTTCGCCGCGTATACGGTGGAAAAGAAGCTGGCCAGGGATCCATCGCGTTTCGGACACGGCGCCATCGAAGGCGTCGCTGGGCCGGAATCGGCCAACAATGCGGCCGCCCAGACATCGTTTATTCCGTTGCTGACGCTGGGACTCCCCTCCAACGCGATCATGGCATTGATGGTGGGCGCCATGATGATCCACGGCATTAACCCCGGCCCCCGCATCATGCAGAGCGAACCGGATCTGTTCTGGGGCATGGTGGCCAGCATGTGGATAGGCAACGCCATGCTGCTGGTCCTCAACCTGCCGCTGGTCGGTCTGTGGGTGCGCCTGCTGAGAATACCCTACCGTTTATTTTACCCCGCGATCGTACTGTTCAGTTGTGTCGGCATCTATAGCGTGTCGAATAACCCGTTCGATCTGTTTCTGGCGGCATTGTTCGCGCTCTTAGGATATACGCTGGCGATGCTGCGTTTTGAACTGGCGCCGTTGCTGCTCGGATTCATTCTCGGGCCAATGATGGAGGAAAATTTACGCCGGGCGCTGATCATCTCGCGCGGCGATTTCGGTATTTTTATTCACGAACCTATCAGTCTGGGGCTATTGATCGCATCGGCGCTACTGCTGCTGATTACGCTGGCGCCCGTCGTTCGTCTCGGCCGGGACAAGATCTTCAGCGAATAGCCGGTACTCATTCCTTCGAAACCCGCCACGATGGGTGAGGGTTGTCACCCATCGCCCGCATCACCCGGCAAGCGACTCGCCAAGCTGGATAATCAGCTCCGGTGATGGTGTAAGCTGACGGCGTTCGATATGGTGGATGGCATCGACAATGGCGGCATTGGCTGGCGTCGGAATGCCGAACTGGCGGCCCGTCTCAACGATCAAGGCATTCATATAGTCGATTTCCGTACGCCGGTTGCGGCGGATATCCTGTCCCATCGAGGGGCGCTGATGCTCGCTTTGCGTTCCCAGTTCAACATAAGAAAGGAAGTTCGCTTCCGCTTCGCGCAGCGCGTCGACATCGCCCTGCGCCGCTTTCACCAGCACTTCCGGTTTACTGCGGTTAATGGCGTCAAGAGCAAGCCCCTGCGCCAGCCCGACCTGAGCGGCCTCGCCCCCCAGCCGAATGGCGAAACGGCGTACGGCTTCGTTGCGAATCAGGTCGTTACCGGTAAGACCGCTGGCGGCGGCGATAGAATTGCGCATGGCATTGATGCTTAATTTGGTCCAGCGATGCGCGTACAAATCATCCGTCACCAGAACCGTATCGACGGGTTGGAAAATCTCCCCGAAGCGTTGCAGCCGCGGCGTGATGCCGCCTTTAAATTCCCCGACGCGCAGCGAGCCAGGAGCCCCGCGCTGATTACCGCGGCGAATTTTGCCCGGCTGGTAAAGTTCGGCGGCGATGGTGATGACAATGCCCAGCGTGTTTTCCTCCCCCGCGACAGAGGCGACGCGCGCATCATTGATACAGTTCTGCGTCGAGGCGATGACACCGTCAGGACGAATAAAAGGCCGGATAAACCGGGTGGCCCACAGGGTATCGTACGATTTTAACGCAATGATGCCGATATCGAAGCGCGGCTCAAAATGCAGTTGCTGCGCTTCGCCGAGGTGAAGAATATTTAAAGGAACCGTGAAACGCTCTTCCGGCGTTAGTCCTTCCAACGATACGCCATCGCGTCGGATCGCCTCGACATTTTCCGACCAGGGGTCGATCAGGGTGACATGGCGCCCGGCGCGGCTCAGATAAGCGCCGATATAGCCGCCGATCGCGCCGGCGCCGATAATTAAAATACGTTCAGACATGATAGTGGTTTCCTGTTTCTCGTCGTGGGCTTGCTCCCGCAGAGTCCGATGGGGTATCGGAACTCCGGCGGAGAAAGGGGCGATGCTTAACGGAATGAAAGGAACGGTTCCGGATTGGGATGAATGCCAAGTCCGCTATTAACCCGGTTGCTGAAATTGAAATAGGCGGCGATAGCGACGACTTCAATAATCTCGCGTTCCGTCACGCCGCTTGCCCGCAGCGGCTCCAGATCGCGCTCTACAACCGCTTCCGGCGCCTCGGTCAACTTTTGCACGTAATCGGCGATCGCACGTTCACGCACGGTCAGCTCCGCATCGCGGTAGTTCACTTCAATCCCCCCTACCCACAGCGGATCGCCGGTAATCTGGCGCAATTTCGCCGCATGCCCCCAGACACAGGGGCGGCAGCGGTTTTGTACGCTGACGACAAGCGCAATCAATTCACGTTCTTTTCCGCTTAATCCGCCTTCGTATTCAACGGTCAGCGCTCGGCTCAACGCATCCTGTGCAAGCAGCGCCGCCGGGAACTGTCCCAGCACCGCCTGCATATTGCGGATAAAGCCGCGCGCTTCAAGCGAAGCGGAAAATAATTTCTCCGTTTCCTCTGTCGGCGCCGTATTTTTCAATTTTAACCAGGAGATATCTTTTGTTTTAACATTCTTGCTGGACATATCAGGTATTTCCTTTATTTGTTAAACAGAATTTATGTTTAATGAAAAGACCGTCTACCCTGGCATTAAATAATGTCACCGACGGCCGGTAAAATATGATGAATCCGCCATTCAATAGTCTATTAATGAATAATTAAAGCATGATTACTGATAAGGAATTTCTCAAGAAACCCACGAAAAACATAACGTGATTCCACGAGTATGACAATATTCCACAATAAATATTTATAGGTATCAAGATACCACACAGAGCATCAGCGCAATGATAAAAACCAAATATATACCCAATAGATTTCGAGTTGCAGGAAGGCGGCAACTGAACGACAAATTCGTCGGGAACGAATTTGACCAGCCAATGGCTGGCCTCCGGTGAGAGACAGGATGTCTCTCATTAATCCCCAGGAGCTTACTCAAGTAAGTGACTGGGGTGAGCGAAGGCAGCCAACGCACCAACAACTTGAAAGATGATGGGTATAAGAGATATTTTATTGCCACTATTACTCTATTCATATCTAAAAACTGAAATAGACACCGGCGCTATTATCAGTATAGTGACTTGGGTTAATAATTAACCGAGGATCCATATCTGGTATGAAACATTATATATTTCGCCGGATAGCACAGGTAAGTATTGTTGCCGTATTTGTGATATTAGGTAATTTTATTTTACTCAAATCCGTACCGGGTGATTTGGTCGATGTCATAGCGGGCGAATCGGGTTCAGCCACGCCGGAATATATGGATATGCTGCGGGTTCAATTTGGTCTCGATCGCTCTGGCATCGAACAACTGGCGATATATTTCGGGCAAATACTGCATTTCGATCTGGGATTTTCTTTTCGCTATAACATGCCGGTGACAACATTAATTCTCGAACGGATGCCCGCGACGCTTTTACTGTTGGGAAGCAGCATTCTTTTTGCCGTGGTATTCGGCGTGATCATGGGCTGCCTGGCCGCGCGTTATCGGCATGGCGCATTCGATCAGTTCATGACGCTGTTTTCCTCGGTGGTGTTTGCCATACCGGTATTCTGGTTTGGCCTGATGGGCATCGTGCTGTTTGCGGTTCACTTACGCTGGCTGCCCATCGGCGGCATGGTGACGATTGGCGCTTCGCCAGGCGCATTGGGCGTGGCGGGCGATATCGCCTGGCACCTGATCATGCCGGCCATCACGCTAAGCCTGTCTCACCTGGCGCTCTACGCCCGGGTCACGCGCGCCTCCATGCTGGAGGTCTATCACCTCGATTTCGTGCGTACGGCGCGGGCGAAGGGTATCAGCGAAGCGGCGGTGACCGTACGTCACGTGTTACGTAATTCCCTGCTGCCGGTGGTGACGCTTACCGGCCTGCAACTCGGCTCCATTCTCGGCGGCGCCGTAGTGGTCGAGACGGTGTTCTCCTGGCCGGGAATGGGCAGGCTGGCCTTTGAGGCGGTGGCCGATCGCGACATTAATCTGTTGCTGAGTCTGTTTCTCTGCAACTCCTTGCTGGTGGTGTTGAGCAGCCTGCTGATTGATATCCTGTACGGCGTGCTCGATCCGCGCGTTGGGCTGGCGTCATGAAAACCGCGGCCTTTCCCCGTTTGAATCCGTACATCCGAGTCGGACTGCTATTGCTGGCGGTTTTACTCGTCATCGCCGCGAGCGCCGGACTGCTGTACCCCGGTGATCCGCAAGATATGGTTGGGCCGCGAACGGTTTGGCCGTTGCAAAACGGACATTATCCGCTGGGAACCGACCAGTTGGGACGCGATGTCGCCGCCCAGTTGGCGCATGGCGCCCGCGTTTCATTAGCCATCGGGCTGAGCGCCGCATTTATTGCGACGTCTATCGGCGTAAGCCTCGGCGCCGCCGCCGGTTATCTGGGGGGCCTATACGACGATGTGCTGACCCGGATCTGCGAGTATTTTCAAACCATTCCGACCTTTCTGTTTTCCATGGTGCTCGTCGCGCTGCTATCCCCTTCGCTGGGCAGCGTGGCGCTGGCGATAGGCCTGACCTCATGGACCGAAATCGCCCGCCTGACCCGTGCGGAAGTGTTCAAGATCCGTCATGCCGACTATGTGCTGGCGGCGGAAACCATGGGGATCGGTCATTTCGATATTGTGCGTCATCATATTCTGCCCAACAGCTCCGCGCCCATCATCGTGATGATCTCGGTCATCATCGCGCACGCCATTCTGGTGGAAACGGCGCTCGCGTTTCTCGGACTGGGCGATCCCAATACGATTTCCTGGGGAGGCATGATCCGCAACGCCCGGCCGTTGCTCAGAACGGCCTGGTACCTTATCGCCTTGCCGGGGCTGGCGATCTTCATCACCGTCATGAGCTTTACATTATTAAGCAACGGTCTTACGGATCTGCTCAATCCGCATAAGGAGGCAGGAAAATGACAGCGCAGCCGGCGTCGCCTCTGCTACAGGTTCAGGATCTCACCGTGGACTTCGCTTCCCCTCACGCCGTTCCCCAGCGCGTGGTGCATGGCGTCGCCTTTGAGCTGTTCGCCGGTCAGACGCTGGCGTTGGTCGGGGAGTCCGGATGCGGCAAAAGCGTCACCGGTCTGAGCCTGATGGGGCTATTGCCTGAAGCACGGATCGGAGGACGCGTACTGCTGAACGGCGCCGATATATTACACACGACGCCGCGCCAACGCCGCCAGCGCGGCGGACCGGCGCTGGCGATGGTGTTTCAGGATCCGATGAGCGCGCTGAACCCCGTTCTGACGATTGGCGCGCAGCTCATCGAAGCCATCCTCGCCAGCCATTCGCTTTCTCGCCGGGCAGTGAAAGCGCTAGCGCTCGAACTACTGGCGCAGGTGCGGCTTCCGGAGCCAGAACGCCGATTCGACGAATACCCGCATAAACTATCCGGCGGCATGCGTCAGCGAGTGGTGATCGCGCTGGCGCTGGCGACGCGTCCGGCCCTATTGATTGCCGACGAGCCGACGACGGCGCTGGATGTCACTATTCAGGCCCAGATTCTGCAACTGCTGATGAATCTGAAGGATGAGTTGGGCATGTCGCTGCTGTTGATTACCCATGACCTGGGAGTGATCGCGGAAACGGCGGATCGCGTTGCCGTCATGCGCCATGGCGTTATCGTTGAAGAGCAGGATGTCTTCTCCTTTTTTGACGGCCCCCGGCACCCCTATAGCCGCCAGTTGCTGCTGGCGCGTCCTCAGCCGCGCCAGCGGCACGGCGCCAGACAGCGTCTGCTCTGCGTGAGCGATACGCCCGCGCCGGGCGATGACGAGGAGGCCGCTTGATGCCGATGCTACAGGTGAGCGACCTCCACGTAACCTATCAGACACCGGCAGGGAAAGCCCATGCCGTCAACGGCGTCAATCTTGAGGTCGCCGCCGGGGAAACCGTCGGGATCGTCGGCGAATCAGGGTGCGGCAAATCCTCGCTGGCCCGGGCCGTGATGAGACTCCTCGAACCGGCCTCCGGGCGAATAATGATCGGCGATATTGATGCGACGGCGTTGCCGAAAAACAAGCTGCGGCCGTTAAGACGACGGATACAGATGGTGTTCCAGGATCCGGCCGCCTCTCTCGATCCGCGTTTCACCGTCGGGCGGTTGATCGGCGAACCGCTGACGTTAACGGAAAAAAACCGGGCGGCCCGCGATAAACGGGTTCGGGCATTAATGAACGACGTCGGGCTGCCCGGCGAATTATTCGATCGCTACCCGCACCAGCTTTCCGGCGGCCAGCGTCAGCGGGTCGCCATCGCGCGGGCCATTGCTCCAGGTCCGGACATTATCGTGCTGGATGAGCCGGTATCGGCGCTGGACGTATCGTTACAGGCGCAGGTATTGAATCTGCTGGTGGATTTGCAGGAGCGCTACCGCCTGGCCTATCTGTTCGTCAGCCATGACATCGGCGTGGTGCAGTACATGGCGGACAGGATCGCCGTCATGTATTTGGGGCGCATCGTCGAGATAGCGCCTTATGCCGATATGATGGAATTACCGTTGCATCCTTATACCCAGGCGTTGTTTCAGGCCGTGCCGATCATGGATCCGCATCGCTCGCGCATCGCCAACAAACAAATTCTCGCCGGAGACGTACCCAGCCCGCTCAATATTCCGCCAGGGTGCGCCTTCCACACCCGCTGCCGTTTTGCGACCGATCATTGTCGCCGAACGGAACCGCAGTTGCATCCCGCCGGCCCGGAGCGGTTCGTCGCCTGCCATCTGCCATCGCCGGCAATTGAAAATAATAACGACCTTAACGACGTATCTCACTGATCAGGGGAAAGAATTCATGCCTAAATACACACAGATTTTTATACGACTATTCATGGGACTTATGCTGCTCAGCGGCTTCGCCAACGCCGCTGAACCCGTTCGTGGCGGAACATTGGTCGCGGTGATCAACCCGGCGCCGAGCGTGTTAAGCAGCGCGATAAACAACCATTTCTCGGTTAATGTGGTATCGCCGAATGTGTTCGACGGGCTGCTGTCCTACGATAGCGAGATGAAGCCCCAGCCGAGCCTGGCGCTGAGTTGGGAAACGTCGGCGGATGGCCTGTCCGTTCGTTTCGCGCTGCGTCCGAACGTGAAGTGGCACGACGGCCAGCCTTTTACGTCGCAGGATGTGCGTTATAGCGCGCTGGAACTATGGAAGAAGCTGCATCCGCGCGGCCGTACGACCTTCGCCAATCTGATCGATGTGGAAACGCCCGATCCGTTGACGGCCATATTCAAACTTTCTCAACCTTCGCCCATCCTGCTGAGCGCGCTGAGCGCGGCAGAATCGCAGATATTGCCCGCGCATCTGTATCAGGGAAGCGAGCCGCTGAAGAACCCCCACAATATCCAGCCGATTGGCACCGGGCCATTTCGCTTCGTCACCTGGCGCCGAGGGGAATTCATCGAGCTGGCGCGCAACGAGAACTATTGGGACAGCGGCAAACCCTACCTTGATAAACTGATTTTCCGCATTATCCCTGACGATGCGTCCAGAGCCGCCGCATTTGAAACCGGAGAAGTCAAGTACGGGCCGTTTGACCCGGTTCCGCTGGCCGATATCGCGCGGCTGCAAAAAAATCCGCAGTTGAAAATCACCAGCGATGGCTATCGTTGGCTATCGCCATCCTTTATTTTTGAATTCAATACCCAGGATCCGATCCTGCGCCAGGTGAAAGTCAGACAGGCGCTGGCGTACGCGATCGATCGCCAGGGGTTAATCGACAGCGCCTGGTATGGCATCGGCAAGGTATCCGTCGGCCCTATCCCCCATTACCAGAAATTTTTCACCGCCGACGTGCCGCAGTATCCGTACGATACCCGTCAGGCCGAACGGTTGCTGGATGAAGCCGGGTATGCCCGCCAGGCGAACGGCGAACGCTTCTCGCTGTTTTTCGACTACGAAGGGAATAACGAATCGTTGCAGAATACGGCGGAGTTCCTGCGCCAAAATCTGAAACAGGTCGGCGTAACGTTGAAATTACGCGTACAGGACACCCCGACCTACTACCGCAGGGTCTATACGGATTATGATTTTCAGACGCGTGCGGGACAGTTTTCAGCCATGATCGATCCGGCAATGGGCCTGTACCGTTTATACGGAACGAAGTCGATCGTCAAAGGCGTACCGAATACGAACGGCGCGCGTTACTCCAATCCGACGCTGGACGGCGTTATTGAGATCACGCAGACGGAAACCAATGCGGATAAACGCCTCAAGGCCTTTCATGAATGGCAACGCATCGCGATGACCGACCTGCCCAACCTGCCTCTGTTCGAATTACAACGGCAGACCGTTTACAGCTCGCACCTGCACGGCATCAGCAATACGCCGGATCAGGCTTTCAGCTCATTGAAAAATGTCTGGCTAGACAAGGAAGGCCAGTGATGGCCCCGCATATTGCGGTCGTGGGCGCCGGCGCGGTAGGAGGATACATCGGCGCGCAGTTGGCGGCGACTGGCGAAAACGTCACGCTGATCGACCGCTGGCGTCAACACGTCGAGGCCGCCCGCCGGGACGGCCTACGCATTAACGGCGCGGTATCGCAGGATGACGCCGTGATCCCGGTGCGCATCCTGGCTGACGACGAGGTGGATGAACTACGGCATCAGCCGCCGCTGGACATCGTGTTCATCAGCGTGAAATCCTACGACACGCGTTGGGCCGCCGAGCTAGTCTTACCCTACCTTCACCCGGACGCGCTGGTTATTTCGGCGCAAAACGGCTGCAATGAGGCCGCCATCGCCGAGATTGTCGGCGCGCCGCGTACCGCGGGGCTGATCGCGGCCCGGATAGGCGTCGAACTGCCGGAACCGGGCGTGATCCGGCGTCGCGTCATACGCGGTAGTCCCGGGATTGACGTGTTCCGCATTGGGGAACTTGACGGACGAATCAGCGATCGCATCAACGCGCTGGCGACCCTGCTGCGTCAGGTTGATTCGGTCGCCGTCACCGATAATCTGGTCGGCGAGCGCTGGTCTAAGCTGGCCGTTAATGCGATGCGCAATGGGGTTTCGGCGGCCACCGGATTGACTATCGATGCGCTGGACACGCATCCCCGGCTGCGCCGTTTCGCCATCGAGGTTGCGGGAGAAGCGGTTCGCGTCGGGCAGTTGCTGGGTCACCGTCTAACGTCCCTTGGCGCCATCCCGGCGGCCTTATTTGCCGAAGCGGCGGAGGGGAACGTCAGCGCATTGGCGGATATCGAACAGCGCCTGATCGATGCGGCGCAACGGGGCGCCGGCGGGCAGCGCCCTTCCATGGGGCAAGATATCCTCAAAGGCCGCCGTACCGAGGTCGACGAGATCTACGGTTTGGTTATCCGGCACGCCGCGGAACAAGGTATCGCCGTTCCCGCACATCAGAAGGTCTATGACGCGGTGCTGGCGATTGAGCGAGGCTTGTTGTCGCCGGCACCGGAAAATCTGCTGGGAAAAGCGCCGTAGCGGCAGGCGGCCTGCCTTTCATGCTCAGGTGGCGAGCGCGGCGTTTTTCCCGGCGATACGGCCGAAGACGATGCAGTCGGTCATGGCGACGCTGCCGAGCCTGACCGCGCCATGCACGCCGCCGACGGTTTCGCCGGCGGCATACAGATGGGGGATCGGTTTCAGATCGAAGCCGATGACCTGAGCATCCTTGTTGATCGCCAGACCGCCCATGGTGTGGTGTACCCGCGGCCACAAGCGCGCCGCGTAAAACGGCGGCGTGACGTTCGGCACCGCATCCTTGAAAATCATGCAGCCGAGATCGGGGTCGTTTTGCTGGCTGACGAATCCGTTCCAGCGGTTAACCTGCTCGACGAACGCCGCGACCGGCATATCGTACGCTTTCGCCACCTCTTCCAGCGTGTTGTACGCTTTTAACGATCCGTTCTTTAATGCGCCCGCCAGTTGTCCGGGATCAACCATATTGTCGGTATTGCGCTTATCCGCCACGATAACGGCAGGATGCCCCAGTTGAATAATCGCATCGGCGCGCTCTTTCCGGTTACCCGTTTCTTTAAAAAAGCGTTTCCCGTTGGCGGGATCAACCATCAGACCATAGCCGACGATGCGCTCGACAAACTGCGGGACATAGCCGAATCCCTGCTCATCGGGGCTGGTCCACGGCCCCAATTGGATCCAGTCCATCTGGGTATCCAGCGCGCCAATCATACAGGCCGCCATAATCGCCTCGCCGGTCGCGCCCGGATGGTTGGTCGAAGTGAACGCCTCGGTCAGTCTGGGATCGTACATCTGGCGCAACGCCACGCCCTGGGCAAAGCCGCCGGACGCCAGCACCACGCCCTTGGTGGCGCGAATGTAGGCGACATCGCCGGAGGCTTCATCCGGGAACCGGTAGCGCCGCCTGACCTCCGCGCCGACCACGCCGCCGTCCCGATCGACAATCAGCCGCAGAAGCTTGGTTCTCAGCTCGATAACCGCCCCCAGCTCCTTGGCTTTCTGCTGCTGTTTCATGATTAAACCGGAACCGGAGCGCTGCACCAGTTGATGCGCCCGCTTCACGGAGTGGCCGCCGTGATAGTTGACGACGTTAAACTCCGCGCCGATACTCTGCGCCCATTCCAGCGCTTCCACCGAATGGTCGGCCACCGTTCTGGCAAGCTCCGGGTAATTGAGCCAGCTACCCGCTTTCATCATGTCCTGATACATCAATTCGGGCGAATCCTGGATGCCCTGCTCTTTTTGCATTTTGGAGCCGGCAGCGGAAAGATCGCCGCCGTTCAGTACCGAATTCCCGCCCAATAGCGGCATTTTATCTATCACCAGCACGCTTGCCTGACCGTTGCGCGCCTCAATGGCGGCCGCCAGACCGGCGAATCCGGTACCGACAACCAGAACATCCACCGTGGTATCCCACTTCTCCGGTATAGGCGCAGGGACAGGCGCCGCCTGCGCTGACCGGGAAAGCGCCATTCCCCCCAGCGCACCGATAACGATGCCGGTTGATTGCAGAAAACGACGACGACTCTTCTGATCATGCGTTGGTTTGTTGCTCATTGGATTGTCTCCATGTCCAGAAACCATAAATCACAATAAAAAGCGGAAGGTACTCGGGGTAGTGCTAATAATGAGGCAGGTGATGAATGCAAGACTAAGCACCTGTTTGTATTCCAACACAAAATATAAGGGTTAAACGTGAATCCACTCGCACTGTGGTTATTACCCAGCGCGGCGCGAGAATGATCGGCGGCGAGGCTTGCGGAATGAAAGGCGGAAGGGGAGCGCCTTTACTAGATTCGGCGATGACTTAAACGCCACGTCAGCAGCAGGCCGCAAAGCCCCAGCAGCGCGGCCGCCAGATAGATGGAGGCGATGCCGGTATACGTCATCAGCACGCCGGCGGCCGGCCCGACCACCCCCAGCGACAGATCGAGGAAAATGGTATAGGTCGCCAGCGCGCTTCCCTGATTCTGCGGAGCGACCACCTTAACCGCCACCACGCCGAGCGCCGGGAAAACCAGCGAGAAACCGGCGCCGGCCAGCAGCGCGCCCAGTTCCGCCATCAGCGGTTGCGTCGCCCCCCACACCAGCAATAGCCCGGCGATTTCCACCACAAAACAGGCCAACGCCACGCGCAGGCCGCCAAACCGGTTAATGCTGTTTGGAAATAGCAGACGCGCGCCGACAAAGGCGCAGCTAAAAATCGTCAGCGTCAGCGCCGCGCCCTGCCAGTTTCTGTCGGCATAGAACAGCGTGATAAAGGTTGCGATCACGCCAAATCCCGCCGACGCAAGCGCGAGAATGACGCCATAGAGCCAGACTTTTCCCAGCACTTCTTTAAACGGAATTTTTTTGCCCGGCGTCACCTTCACAGCCGGGCGTCGCAAGGCGAAGGCGATAGCGATGGCCGCAACCAGGATGATGAAAACCGACAACAGTTCCAGACCGCCAATGTGGTTGATCCACACGCCCAGAGGCGCGCCGATCGCCATCGCGCCATAGGTGGCGATGCCGTTCCATGAGATGACCCGCCCGATATGACGCGATCCCACGATGCCCGCGCCCCACAGGGTTGAGCCGGTGCCGGCAAAACTTTGTCCGGCGCCAAGAATCAGGCGGCCGACGCACAACAACAGTAAGGCGAGAGCGGGAGAAGCCTCATTCCAGGCAGCCAGAAGATAAAACACACCGCTTAGCAACGTACCGGCCAGCCCCAGCAAGACCACGTTTTTAGGGCCTTTCTCATCCGCATAACGCCCGGCATGAGGCCGGCTCAGCAAAGTGGAAAAATATTGCAGGCTAATCACCAACCCCGCCCAGAAAGCGCTATAGCCCATCGAATCATGGACATAGCCGGGTAGCACCGCTATCGGCAAGCCAATGGTCAGATAACTGGCGAAGTTGAAGATAACCACGGACACAATACGCAAATTCAGACGTAATGCGCCAACGGCGGGCTCGGGCGGGGGCGAAACAGGCATGAAAACGTTTACTCGCTTAATGGTCGCGTAAGGCAAAAACATCAGCCACAGCGCGGATTGCAGCCTTGAAGTATAAACAAGCGCCTGCCGGCTTTCACGCTCAAATAATGCTAAATCATAACGGGCGTCATTATTAACCCGTGTATTCAAAAAGATGCGGCTGCGTAATAAACCAGAGAAATCGTAACGATCTCATCTTGTTGGTTATAATTAAGTGAGCCACGCACCCTAACACCCAAGCACAGGAGAAGTTCAATGCCAGTACCGGCAGACAAAGAGCATCACTCTCGGCCGGCCCCCGCAGAAAAAACAGAGGGCAACGCATCGCCACAGTCCCGAACGCTTTTAACCCGCGGCAAAGGTTGGGCAAAACGCATTCAGGCCATTCCCAGCGTGGCGCATATGATCCGTGCGGGAGAGCGTTTTAACGATCGGATGGGCAATCAGTTTGGCGCCGCGATCACCTATTTTTCCTTTTTGTCGCTGATACCCATCTTAATGGTGTCCTTTGCCGCCGTCGGTTTTGTGTTGGCTTCAAACCCGGATCTGCTGACGGAATTGATTAACCGCATCGTCAACAGCATCAGCGATCCCAACCTGGCGAATACGTTGAAAAATACGGTGAATACCGCTATTCAGCAACGTACGACGGTCGGGATCACCGGGTTGCTCATCGCCCTGTATTCCGGCGTCAGCTGGATGGGAAATCTACGCGAGGCGATCCGCGCGCAGTCGCGCGATGTCTGGGAACGCAACCCGCAGGACGAAGAGAAAATTTACTTTAAATACACCCGCGATTTCCTGTCTCTGACCGGGCTGATGGTGGCGCTGGTGATTACGCTGTTCCTCACTTCCGTTGCCGGCACCGCGCAAAATATGATCGTCAGAGCATTGGGACTGGAAGGCATTGAATGGCTGCGCCCGGCGCTGACCCTGATCGCCTTGTCGATCTCAATTTTCGCCAACTACTTATTATTTCTCTGGATATTTTTCGTACTGCCGCGCCACAAACCGAAGCGTAAGGCGTTATTCCGCGGCACGCTGCTGGCCGCCATCGGTTTTGAAGCGATCAAATTCGCCATGACCTTCTCACTGCCTAAACTGGCGAGTTCCCCCTCCGGCGCCGCTTTCGGTTCCGTTATCGGACTGATGGCGTTTTTCTATTTTTTCGCTCGGCTGACGCTATTTTGCGCCGCCTGGATCGCCACGGCGAATTATAAAGGCGATACTTCAACAGACCGCAACGAACAGCAAGAGAGCGTGCGGCAATAAAGTTCAGACCTTGCCGACATCAATATCAGGAGCCGCTATGCCGTACGTAAACATTAAAATCACCCGTGAAGGCGCCACCGCCGAACAAAAGCAAGCTCTTATCGCCGGTGTAACGCAGTTGCTGGCCGATACGCTGGGGAAAAACCCCGCCACCACCGTTGTGGTGATCGAGGAAGTGGACACCGATAACTGGGGGATAGGCGGGAAAAGCGTCACACATCTCCGAGGCCAACAATAACCCTCCTCGTCCGCGTCATCACGGGCAAAAAGGATCGGAACGCTTTCATTTTCCGATCCTCATCATAAAAAATAAAACATCATTTCAATACTATTGACTCATCGTCCCGATACGTTGAGACTGGACGTCATTCCGCATTGACAGACTTCTTACTTTTTCAAACAGGCCAGCGTTGATGACAACTAACAACATTGCCGTAATCGGCGAATGCATGATCGAACTGTCGCAAAAAGGTACGGATCTTAGCCGTGGATTCGGCGGCGATACCCTGAATACCGCCGTGTATATCGCGCGTCAGACGCAGCCCGACGCATTAGGCGTGCATTACGTCACCGCACTCGGCACCGATAGCTTTAGTGAAGAGATGATCGCCGCATGGCGGCAAGAAGGGGTACAAACCGATCTGATCCAGCGTCTGGAAGATAAGCTGCCCGGATTATATGTCATTGAAACCGACGACCGCGGCGAGCGCACATTCTACTACTGGCGCAACGACGCCGCCGCCCGCTACTGGCTCAATAGCGCCGATGCGGAAAAAATTTGCCGTCGCTTGGCGCAGTTTGATTATCTCTATCTGAGCGGCATCAGCCTGGCGATCCTCGATGACGACAGCCGCCAGCGTTTATTCGCTTTATTGCGCGACTGTCGCGCCAACGGCGGTAAAGTCATTTTCGATAATAATTATCGTCCGCGGCTATGGCAAAGCCAGGCAGAAACGCAAACAGCCTATCGCGACATTTTGTCCTGCACCGATATCGCCTTCCTGACTTTGGATGATGAAGATATGTTGTGGGGAAGCCAACCGGTGGCTGAAGTGCTTGAACGGACCCACGGCTTCGGCGTCACCGAGATTGTCATTAAGCGCGGCGCGGACGCCTGCCTGATTTCAGCGCAGGGACAGGCGTTGGTCGAGGTTCCTGCCGTGAAGCTGCCAAAAGAGAAAGTGGTCGACACCACCGCGGCGGGCGATTCTTTCAGCGCGGGTTATCTGGCCGTGCGCCTGAACGGCGGCAGCGCGCAAGAAGCGGCCCGGCGCGGACATCTGACCGCCAGTACGGTTATTCAATATCGCGGCGCCATTATTCCACGCAACGCGATGCCCGTTTAAGCGCGAATACAACATCAATCAATAAAGGCAGGTCGTGGTTTACGCGCCTGCTTTTTTATATTCTCGTACCTGTCGTAGTAAATAAAACAATTAACATAACGCATTAAATAAACCATTACTTTTTTATCGCCGGATAATTATTTAAAAACAAATTAATAATCACATTAATTATTATCCTTTCACTTCAAAAAAAATAAAAAGTTGAATATATTAATCAGATAGACATAATACGGGATTATTAATTCAATGTGGGAAATCAGATATGGATATCAATGTTGCGGCAAGAGATATTCGAGAGCTAAGAAGAGTGTATCCTGACATTCCAAATAGTATGCTTAAAAAGCTTATAGTAACGCGGGCGGCTCGGCCATTGACTGGGTGATGCAGACGGAGAAACTCAGTCTGCGCAAGGCGACTACGCGGCGAGCTGGGCGCCGCCTTTAAGCTGGGGTTCGCCAACCGGACGCTGGCCTATCGCCTGCCGCCCAAAGCGGTGCAGGCCGGGGTGAAGATCCGCGAGGTGTACGGACGTAAATCGGCGCATTACCCACATGCTTGTCGATGTGAGTGCAAAGGACTTCCTCTGTGTCGATCCACTGCCTCGCGACATCATCGCGTCTGCCTTCGACTCCTTGGTTATACGGATATATTAGGGACACCGAGCGGTGGGTTCTGGAAAATATTTGGTAGAGTTAGGGGGCCTGGTGATGCAACGCCACTATGAGGAAATGAATATTATGAGTGATGATTATATTTTTAAGATTGACAAACAATATACACGCTTTTTATTTAGAGCTATAGATGCAGCTAAAAATAGTGAGTTTGTTACTTTAAGTAAGTATGATATAGATAATTTTTACGTATCTCTTGGTAACCATATAAAAACAAATGATGGCATTAGATGCTATACGATAAGCTTCTACTCGGAAGAAGTGACTCAAGATAATTGGATGAATATTGGCGCTGGCGGAATAGTGATTGACGATGTAAATGTTGATATCGATATTGATACAGGGGAAGTAATTTATGTCTATGGAAGTCGATAATATAAGTTAGTAGTCAAAAATGGAAAGACCCTCTCTGGATCTTTCCAACTATTTCATCTGTTGTTATGCCAACATATTATCCTGCCGGACCCGAATCACCATCTTGCCGGGCATCACGCAGGTTGCCCAGTCAGGACTCTCTGCGTCAACTGTTTTCCTGCCAGATACAGTTCGCCGTTATCCCATATCCAGTTCGCGCCTAGATGGGATGCAACTAAGGTTCAATCAGACTGAATTTCTATTACCGATTGATTTAAAATAATTTTGTGCAAATAAAAATCATCACGAATGGGCGGTAGCGTATGAACTACGATGCAAAATCTCTGACCCATTACAACCTAAATAGGGAGTACGACCCAAAGGTAGGCCGGTTTACGACGCAGGATCCGATTGGGCTGGCGGGGGGACTGAATCTTTATCTGTACTTGCCGTGAAATCGTTGCTCATCGCGTAAATCACTTTGCAGGCGCCGGATACCGTAAGTCCCCCAGCTGTCATGATGCAACTGAATCAGCCTCTGGCTCAGGGTGTCGTTAGCCAACTGTCGTTGGCTGGGTGTTCGGTTGCGCCATGACTGGTACCCCGCCCGCTGACATTGAGCAACAGGCAAAATTCGCTTCACTTCATGGAAAGCCGATAACTGAGTGACCATGGCGTATCTTAGCGGCTTTCCCGCGCAAAGAACGCCGCCGCTTTTTTCAGGATAAGTTTATCCTCTTCCAGTTCAGCGATTTTGGCTTTAAGACGGCGGATCTCCAGTTCCTGTTCGGGAAGCTGCGGGGTGTTGGAGAAAGCAGCCCCCGCCTTATCCTGATAGAGTTTTTTCCAGTTGTAGAGCGTGTTCTCTTTGATATCAAGCTCCTGTGCCATACGGGCAACAGACTTGCCGATTTCGAGCAGCAATGCAACGGCTCTGCGCTTGAACTCCGGAGTATATTGTTGTCTTGACATAGTGACCTCGCTTTCGTTGATTGATTTGAAAACAAGGTGGGCGCTAAATCAAGGACAGATCAACTTGGTGGATTAAACAACTACGCTTATGCGCCGAATCCGTTGGGGCTGGCGAAGTGTAGTAGCAACAAACCGCCAAATGCTTATTCCACAGCCTATGAAATGAAGCTGTCTAAAACATCTTACCCCGGTGTATCACGTGGCCGACATTTTCAGGAAGCAAACGAGTCTTTATTAAAAGCAATGGAATCCGATAAAGGTTTTGCCCAAAATATGAAAGGGTTAGGAATTAATCTTGAACGCACGCCTACCGGACTGGCTCAGAGAAAACCGCCGAAAGGCTGGACATGGCATCATGAGCTTGACGAAGATGTTATGCGATTAGTTCCTCGTTCTCAGCATACTCCGGGAAGTGAGTTCTGGAAGATATTGCATCCTGATGGTAACGGTGGATATGCCGTATGGGGAAAGTGAAATGACATTGAATGATATTATAAATCAGATTGATAGCTTCGATGATGACGATACTATTTATGTGGTTCAGCCGTGGAAACCTGACTCGAAAGCGGTTGTCGCAACAGAACCCAATGACGGCGGATTACCTGATGAAGCCGTTAAAGTAAATGCAGATTATTTTTTAGAAATATTCCTTACTAAAGAATTTTTAGAAGGCTGGTTATCTAATTTAGATCAAGAACCTTCAAGTAAAGATCAATGTTTGCGATTGATCCAATATGCTGAAAACGATGCATAATCTTTAAATAAAAATAGCCGGAAGTGATCTTAACGATCCTTCCGGCTATTTTTTACCTGCTTTTAGTTCAACGATCAGAGATTAATCCCGGTCTCAATCACTATCCTTCCCCGCTCAACCGTCACCGTTATCGGCATACTAGTCACAAAGCCCGACTCTTCGAGCCAGCGGCCCTTAAGGTTGATGGCAGACGGCGGGTTTGGTCTGCCGTTTTGTGGGGCGTATCCCACTATGTAGTAACGTTCTGTTTTAGCTGCTTTATTTACCGCACCGTCTGACTTAGAATGCTTCCCAGCCATAGTCAACTTTCTCGTCGGCGGGCGGTAGCGTGAGCAATTTCCAGCTCTATGACGACTGGATGAAGGTAACTTACGGCCGAAGCAAGTAGTACGATCCGAAAATCGGAAAAATTATTGCGCCGGATCCGGTGGGACTGACGGGTGGGTTGAACCTTTATGCTTATGCGCCAAATCCATTAACATGGATAGATCCGTTAGGGTTGAGTAAATGCAGTTCCAGTGGCAAACCAGATACCAGATTTTTATGTTGGGTCTGCTGGGCCGAGTGTGACCATGCGCTCCACAGCGTATCGTCATATGAAATATAAGGAACCTGATGGTTCGATTAACAAGTTTGTCGCTCAGACTTTAGAAAGTAAATCTGCACCTGTTATCTATTTTGGATTTGGTAAATACTCCGCTGGAAGCACTGCGAGAGATAAGTTCCAGATAGCATCCGAATGGAGTGATGCTCGCATGCGTGGTGCTTTTGATACTTTGCAATTATATAAAGATGGGAAATCTACAGCCTTCGTTCCTAAATGGGAGGGTAATAGCCATCCGACTAAGCTAGAGCCATTTGCTAAAGCTTATCCTCAATATGGCCAAGGGGGAGAGGCTCAGCTACATGCTGTGGGCAAATTATCCATTTTGATTCAATTGATATTATCCCGAATTAAATTATGTATACTCTGGAAAGAAAAGACGCAGAGACAATGCTTTATAACTTATTGAAAAGGACATTAATAAGAGAAAAAGACATTGATGAGTTAATAGATATTGCAAGAAATAATGAGCATTCTATTCCTATGAAAGCAATACGCCATAGATATGACAGTATGGAAAAAAAAATATTAACTGATAAGGATATAGATGAACTTGATACGTTAATGCATTTCTATGGTCCTTAATAAAATCATTCAAAAAATTGACGGCGGTAAACCTCCAGACTGGCGCTAGCGATGACTGCTCAGTCGACCTCAGACCAACAGCACCCCAGAGCGGCTGACGGATGCGGAAGGACAGCTGCACCGGGAAATCTCCCGCACACAGGGCGCGCTGACCCAGCGCCGGGCCTATGACGCGCAAGGACGGCGCGCCTGGCAAAGCAGCGCGCGGGGCATGGACGCCGAGCCGGCTGCGCCGGAAGACGGCATCCTGTGGCGGGCGTTCCGTTACACGAGCCGCGGCGAACTGGCGGGGGTGAGCGACCGGCTGCGGCAGGGACACCCCGTGATAGACCAGCCGCTGCGCTATGCCGGTCAATATGCTGACAGCGAAACGGGTCTACACTATAATCTGTTTAGATATTTTGATCCGGTGGTTGGCAGATTTACGACGTAGGATCCGATTGGGCTGGCGGGTGGATTGAATCTTTATCAGTATGCGCCAAATCCGCTGATGTGGATCGATCCGTTGGGGCTTACTGGTTGTAATGCTCAATTTCCGTCAAGAAAAGCTGCATTAAGGGCAGCCAAAAGGGATGCAGAGATACCCATGAACCAGCATCCGGTAACCGTGAAAAAAGTTCAGCTGACTGATAGAGACGGACATGCAATAAAGGATAGTGATTTTAATATACTAGAATCGAGAGAATATCATCATATACGGGCAGATGGCTCCAGGGTTGTTATTCAGGAACATTCAGCTGGACATACGTAGGGTCCTCCTGGGACTCCGGGAAATCAAGGACCGCATTTTAACCCCAGACCATTTGACCCTAAAACCGGGAACAGTTCGAGAAATGGTTCTGTTAGTGGCACATATGATCACTATGAATTCCCAGGAGAATTGTAATTATGTGGTTTGATTTTGTTCATGGAAAAGAGAAGATTAATTTTATGTTTAATAATGAGTTATCGATCGATGACTCTGAAATTGATAATTTTTTATTTTATGACCTTTCAAAAATAAGAGTATGTTTTAATACGAGGAATATACCGAAAAAAACACCAGATAAATGGAGGAACGTAGAATTTAACGGATTATCTATCACATTGATACTTGTAGGGATAAGTAAGTTAAATCTACAGGGAGATCGAGTCGGATTTATATGCTCACCAATAATAGAAAAAATAGATGATGAAATGACATTTACCATTGATAACGGAGACAAATTTCATTTTTCATGCGCCGCTGAAATAATTGTAATTGATTCGATTGAACCATATTTAGATCAGCGCTGGAAATGATATTAATATTTTAATTTCGGGAAGTTTTTTAACTTCCAGTTTTTATTATTTCTTCATATCTAGTACAATAAATAACCCCACCTTTATTGAATTAAACGCCTGCTGTATCTGATAAAGCTGCTCGCGCAGCTCCTGTGCCTCGTTACCGATAGCTATCAACAAAATACATCCCTCGGAGCTATTCACTGTGATGCCTTGTTTCAGGTGGTATTCGACCACGATACGGTATTACGTTTTGAAGATGGTAATTTGGGGTTCAATGTATTTCTGAATTGATTATTTTCTTTGGCTTGGTCAGAATTTGCCGGGAGGTACGCCTGAGATGGTCATAAACTCAGTACCTTATGTTGAGAGTTAATTTGTTATGAATAAATACCCAGATAATTCCATTGTTGTTATAGATATGACGGAAATATATTAAAAATCAAAGCTTCTGGAAAAAAGGTAATTAATGTAATGAAATAAATAGGTTTTCTCAGTTAGATAAGTTTATGGAACTATCCATAGATAATGAGCAAGATAAAACAAATACAATCAATATATTAATTAGTGAAGATGCTCTCTTTCTATATGGTAATGGCTGGTCCCCATTAGATGTAATGGAATATTATAAGGATAAGTGTATTAAACTCGGAAAATATAAAGTCATGTATTGGACTGATCAGAAAACGGATCATATAAAAGAACGATAAGTTATCTTTTAAATTAAACATAAAGCCGGAGCGATCCCCAAGATCCTTCTGGCTTTTTAATTATCGGTCAGTCACTACTCGTAATTCAGTACGATACGGCCGGCCGTCGCATCAGCAAACGGGTGACCACCGGTCAGGGTCCGCAGCGGCGCACGCGGGAAACACGCTTTGTGTGGCAGGGCCGGCGCCTGCTGCAGGTGCTGCACGACGACGGCACGCGGCGAACGTACACGTATGATCCGTCGGAGCCGTACACGCCGCTGGCGCACGTTGAGCCGTCGGGTGATGCGTCGCACGGGAGGCGGTACTGCTACGGAACGGCGCGCTGCGCCGGGGGCAGCAGGTTATTGACCAGCCGCTGCGCTAAGCCGGGCAGTATGCAGACAGTGAAACCGGTCTGCACTATAATCTGTTCCGTTACTACGACCCGGACTGCGGACGGTTTACCCAGTCGGATCCGATAGGGCTGGCGGGGGGTATTAACCTTTATCAGTATGCGCCGAATGCGCTGACTTGGATTGATCCATTAGGTCTTGCGAAATGCCATTTCAGTGGTAATCAAGGTAGAAATAAAGCGGCTCATGACCTTCAGCAAAATGGATATACTGTAATTGCGGAAGAACTTACCATGAAAGTTAATGGCAGTAGGGTGAGAGCTGATTTTGTGGCAGTAGATGGACATGGGAAAATTCATGTATTTGAAGCAAAACATGGGAATAGTGGATTAACGAAAAACCAAAGTAGATCTGGTGTATTTACCCTTCAAATACCGTGAGTGGCATTGGTGACGGGGTAATAATGCCATCATCAGGAACCAAAGGCACCTTTAGTGTAGCAACGTCTAATACTCAGAAATCAGGGGCATTAGGACCTAAAGGTACGCTACATGATGCAATATTCCATGTACTTAGCTATTAAGGTGTTAACTATGTCTATTGAATTGAGAAAGAATTTTGAAACTGAATTAAATATTTATTTAAAAGAGAATCTTACTCTTACTAATTATATGAAAATTCTGAAAAATAGAATTAACATCAATAGAATAGGAGATATTAATGTTCAGGGTGAATTATCGTGGGGATATTTGAATAATGCAAATGGTTATTTTTTATCTCTTTCGATTGATTCAATAGAGTTGAATGATTTTTTTAATGAAATAGCACCACCTTATAAATCAAATTTACTCACTGACAATACTTTCTTTATGAATACATTGATGGAAAAATTCAAGTTATTCGCGACTAAAATTGGTGGTACAGTTGATCTTCCCAGAAATGAGGAAGAAATATCTAAAACCTGTGAATGGATTTTCACTAAAATAAGAGATATTTATTTACCAAGAGTAATGAATTTAATCGATCTTAAATCAGATGCTATTAATGATGTAATAGCTAACCCTAATTATTACGCCTATCCATTTTTGACTATTTTATATATAATTAAGAAAAACAACATTCCGCTATCCGATATTGATATGGATTTTATTCTCAGTAAAAAAATCACAGGTAATAAACTTTTTGATAAAAACCTGTTAGATACATATCTATAATAATAAAATAGCCGGGTAAGGCAATTTTAATCCTCTCGGCTTATATTTTATTTAGCTGCCATTGTTTAATCCACTAAATCAAAACGTCCCCATCACCTTAATCGTTTTGTCATCTAACCAAGTTGCTCACGAAATTCCTGCTCTTCATTGCTGTCGGCCATCAACACAATGCGCCCTCCAAAATCTTCACGGTGACGCCCTGCTCATATGATTATGATTTTACTTTCTAACATGTTGATTAGGTAGTAAAATAATTCCTAACAAATAGATAAATTTATCAGGATTTGGCAGCAACAGATGAACTATGGTGCGGTATTTATGGAGCTGTATTACTAAAACTGTCACTATGAATCACGGATCGGATAAATTCTCCATCCTGATCCGATAGGGCTGCTTGGTGGATTAAATAATTACGCTTATGCGCCGAATCCGTTAACTTGGATCGACCCGTTAGGGTTGGCGAAATGTGGAACTGGTCAATATAAAGATGTCGGTGGTCACCATGTGCATGCGAAAGCCGGATTTAAAAGCAATCCTTAGTACGATCTGAAAAAAGGATTCTCAATAAGTCAGGATTATAATGGATAAGATGGGATGGGATCATCAGGCTATGACTTCATACCAAAGATAGGCTTTTAAAGATCTTTATAACACTGGCCGACCTAATACTCTCAGTGAGCATAAAAAAATAGCAGTTAATGCGCTGGAAGCTGGGGGGCAACAACACAACAATCGAGAAGCCTTGTTGCTGTATCATTATGGAATTTACGCTCTCAAGGTGTAGTTTCCCCATCAAACCTTCCTTGGCATCAATAGGTTATTATCATGACAGATAAAGAAACTTTAGACGAATTTGGATGTTCGGTTATGCGTATGGTTCGTGATCGTTCTATTGATAGATTTGATAAGATTCAATCTGGAACGTTGAAATCACAAAGAGCTATAGAGTTACATAATTTACTGTCCACATTTGATGATGAGCAGAAAAAGATAATCAAAGAATTACTTATTGAATCTATTGATAACACTATATTTAACTTTCTTTTTCTGTTTGAAGAGGATGATAAAAAAGAGATATTAGTATCAGGTAAAAATATTACTGAAATAAGCGACGGATTATCCGGTGAGTTATTTACGAAAGATGGTTGGATAAGTCGTTTTAGTAAAAATCAGTAATAATGTTTTATCCATTATATATTATAATAATATGTTGAAACAATCGGAAGCGATCTCAACGATCCTTCCGGATTTATTTTATCTGTCGTTCAATCTCAGTTATTTACTGATTGAGTATCACCGCCAGATCCAGCCCGCCGGGAAAGCGATTGAGCCAGTCGGCGGCGGCGCGTTCATCGAACGGCTCCCGGCGTAATCCTTCCAGACAGTGCCACTACTCACGAATATCCTGCACGGTAATCACAATGCAGCCGGGCATGACACGCAGCTTGAGTGGCTGCCCGGTGCTGAACCCGGCTTCCTGTAGCCACTTGCCGCTGATATTGATGGCGGGCGTAGAGGTATCGCCCCTGTTGGGCCGGTAGCCGACACGTTGATAGCGCTCCGGCTGAGAGATTTTAAAAACAGGGGTAAAGGGCGCAGAATATGCGTCAACCTTAGTCGCCTTTCTTGTCGGTGGGCGGTAGCGTGCGCGTTTCCTGCACGATGGCAGCGACGCGGTGACCCATAACCGTCTGGCGCACTGGCAACGGTTGTTCTGCCGTTACGATAGCTGGGGCAATTGATCAGATATATCCAGATTTGATATATGATTAATACTATGGAGACTAGCATGAATGCCGAAAGGTTTGATCCTACCCACGAATGGTGGACACGCTGTTAAGCGAGTAAAATCGTTAACAAGGTGAACCATGACGCAAGCAAAATCTGTGAAGAAGACATCCCGTAATCAATATACCCCGGAGTTTCGCCAGCAGGCGCTGGCGCTGGCTG